>VGQS01000083.1 GCA_016882285.1 Cyanobacteria bacterium K_DeepCast_35m_m2_155
GGCTTCCGCAATGGTGGCTTCCGCAACTGGTGAGCCTGGAGGGGGGCCGCTGCGCCTGTTGGTGCTGCAGCCCACCCCCTACTGCAACCTCGACTGCGATTACTGCTATCTGACAACGCGCGAGGATCGCAGCAGGCTGTCGCTCGAGGTCTTCGATGTGGCACTCGAGCGGGTGTTGAGCAGCCCCTACATCGATGGGCCGTTCACCCTGCTCTGGCACGCCGGTGAACCGCTGACGGTGCCGCCGGCCTTTTATGACGCCGCCACCGAACGCCTACATGCTGCTTTGAAGCGCCACGGGCATCCGCCCGAGCTCGTGCAGCAGTCGTTGCAGACCAACGGCATCACGATCAATGACGCCTGGTGCGCGTGCTTGGCCCGCAATGGCATCCATGTGGGGGTGAGTGTCGATGGGCCCGCTTTTCTGCATGACGTGCACCGCCGCACCCGCAGCGGCAAGCCCAGCCATGCGGCAACGATGCGGGGCATTCGGGCCCTGCAGCGCCACCAGATTCCGTTCAATGTGATCGCTGTGCTCACCGCCGATGCGCTGGAGCATGCCGACGCGCTTTACGACTTCTTCACGGGCAATGGCATCCGCGAGGTCGGCTTCAACATGGAGGAGACCGAGGGGGGCAACAGCCACTCCAGCCTTGACCAGCCCGCCCTTGAGGCGCGCTACACGGCGTTCATGCAGCGCTTCTGGCAGCGGGTCATCGCCGAGCCCGGCCGCTTGCGGCTGCGCGAGTTCGACGGCATCGCCAGCCTTGCCTGCAGCGACCAGCGTCTGGCCCAGACCGACATGAACCATCCGTTCGTGATCGTCAATGTCGACGCCCACGGCAACGTCTCGAGCTTTGATCCGGAGCTGCTCGGGGTGGTCACCGAGCGCTTCGGCAGCTTTGCCTTCGGCAATGTGCTCAGCCACAGCCTTGAGCAGGTTGCGGCCGACCCGCGCTTTGGGCAGGTGCAGCGTGAAATGCGTGCCGGCGTCGAGGCCTGCCGCAGCAGCTGCGCCTATTTCGGGCTGTGCGGCGGCGGGGCCGGCAGCAACAAGTACTTCGAGCACGGCCGCTTTGACACCACCGAGACCCAGTCGTGCCGCTACCGCATCAAGTTGGTGGCCGATGTGGTGCTGGCCGGCCTCGAGCAGCAGTTGGGGCTCAGCGAAGCTGCGTGATCCCCAGGATCTGCCTCCCTGCTTGGGTCTGGGCGGCGCGGGATGATCAGAAGATCCTGAGTCAGCCTTTCGGCCGTTTTCATGCTTCGCGTCGCCCAAGCCCTCGATACCCAGCTGCGCGCAGCGATGCAGCGGGCGTTTCCTGAGGCGACTGCGGCGGCCGGCACGCCCCTCGATCCCCAGCTGGCCCCCGCCAGCAAACCTGAATTCGGCGACTTTCAGGCCAACGGAGCCCTGCCATTGGCCAAGCCCCTGGGGCAGCCGCCTCGCCAGATCGCCCAGGCGATTGTGGAGCAACTGGCGGCTGATCCCGCCTTTGGCGAGCTCTGCCTGGAGCCAGTGATCGCGGGACCCGGTTTCATCAACCTGACGCTGCGGCCCGAGTGCCTTTGCGCCGAAGTTGCTGCGCGGCTGGGTGATGCGCGCCTTGGGGTGCCCTCCGTCAGCGCCGCGGCGCCGGTGGTGGTCGATTTCTCGAGCCCCAACATCGCCAAGGAGATGCACGTCGGGCATCTGCGCTCGACGATCATCGGCGACTGCCTGGCGCGGGTGCTCGAGTTCCGCGGCCATGACGTGTTGCGGCTCAATCATGTCGGCGACTGGGGCACCCAGTTCGGCATGTTGATCACCCACCTCAAGCAGGTGGCCCCAGAGGCACTGCAAACAGCCGACGCTGTCGACCTGGGCGATCTGGTGACCTTCTACCGCCAGGCCAAGGCCCGCTTTGACGAGGACGAGGCGTTTCAGAGCACCAGCCGCGAGGAGGTGGTCAAGCTGCAGGGCGGTGATCCGCTGTCGCTCAAGGCCTGGGGGCTGCTGTGCGAGCAGAGCCGGCGTGAGTTCCAGCGCATCTATGACCGCCTCGACATTCGGCTCTCAGAGCGCGGCGAGTCGTTTTACAACCCCTACCTGCAGGGTGTCGTTGATGACCTGAAAGCGCGTGGGCTGCTGGTGCTCGACGACGGGGCCGGGTGCGTGTTCCTGGAAGGCGTCAGTGGCAAAGACGGCAAGCCGTTGCCCTTGATCGTGCAGAAGAGTGATGGTGGTTTCAACTACGCCACCACCGATCTGGCGGCGATCCGCTACCGGCTGGCTCTGCCGCCGGCTGGTGATGGCGCTGGGCGGCTCATTTATGTGACCGATGCGGGCCAGGCCGCGCACTTTGCCGGGGTGTTTCAGGTGGCCCGTCGCGCTGGCTGGGTCACAGGTGCCGCCCGCATCGAGCATGTGCCCTTTGGCTTGGTGCAGGGCGAAGACGGCAAGAAGCTCAAGACCCGCGCCGGTGACACCGTACGGCTCAAGGATCTGCTCGATGAAGCGGTCGAGCGCGCCGAATCTGATTTGCGCCGCAGGCTGGTTGAAGAGGACCGCTCAGAAGAGGAGGCATTCATTGCGCATGTGGCGACCACCGTTGGCATGGCCGCGGTCAAGTACGCCGACCTCTCGACCAACCGCGTCACCAACTACCAGTTCAGCTTTGATCGCATGCTGGCCCTCTCGGGCAACACGGCGCCCTACCTGCTGTATGCGGTGGTGCGCATTGCCGGCATCGCCCGCAAGGGTGGCGATCTGGGTGGTGGTGCGACGGGAGCCCCCGAGCGTGTTGAGGCTCAGGCGTTGTCGTTCAGTGAACCCCAGGAGTGGGCGTTGATCCGCGAGCTGCTCAAGCTCGATGCCGTGATCGCCGAGGTCGAAGAGGAGTTGCTGCCGAATCGTCTCTGCAGCTATCTGTTTGAGCTCTCGCAGGTGTTCAACCGCTTCTACGACCAGGTGCCGGTGCTCAAGGCCGACGAGCCGGCCCGCAGCTCACGCCTGGCGTTGTGCCGTTTGAGCGCCGATACCCTCAAACTGGGGTTGGGACTGCTGGGCATTCCAACGCTGGAGCGCATGTGAGCGGGATCGGCAGCGAGATGGAACCCACCTTTCCCAAGGCGCGCCCTGAGGTCGAGAGTCTCAAGGCCTACAGCGCACCACTCGAGGGCCGCCGCGGCTTGCTGCGACTCGATTTCAATGAGAACACCATTGGCCCCAGCCCCAGGGTGATCGAAGCGATCTGGGCCATCCCGCCCGATCACTTCGCCATCTACCCCGAGTACGACGGTCTGCGTGAGGCGCTGATCGCCAATCTCGCTGACCGCAGCAACGGCCGGCCTGGTCTGGCATACCCCTTGCAACCGCAACAAATTGGCCTGTTCAACGGTGTTGATGCGGCGATCCACGCCATCTGTCATGCCTATGGCGACCGGGGTGAGACGTTGCTCACCACCAGCCCCACGTTTGGTTACTACACCCCCTGCGCCCAGATGCAGGGCATGGCGATCGAGGCGATCCCCTACGAGCGTTCGGACTTTGCCTTTCCGCTGGAGCAGGTGCGCGCAGCCCTCGCCAGCTCGCCCCGCATCCTGTTGATCTGCAACCCAAACAACCCCACCGGCACGCGGCTGGCCCCTGAGCCCATCCTGGAGCTGGCGGCAGCGGCGCCCCGGACCCTGGTGGTGGTTGACGAGCTGTACGAGGCCTTCACCGGCGACAGCGTGCTGCCGTTGGCCGACTTTGACGCCACGGCCAACCTGGTGGTGCTGCGCTCGCTCGCCAAGACCGCTGGGCTGGCCGGGCTGCGCATGGGCTTTGCCTTGGGCGCGGCGTCGGTGATCGATCGCATCAGCCGCGTCACAGGGCCCTACGACATCAACAGCGTTGCGGTGACGGCTGCCCATGCGGCGTTGAGCGATCAGGCCTACACCGATGCCTACGTGGCCGAGGTCAAACGGGCACGCGGCTGGCTGAGCGCGCAGCTCGCTGCCGCCGGGGTGCGGCACCACTGCGCTGGCGGCAATTACCTGCTGATCTGGCCCGAGCGCCCGGTGGCCGAGGTGGATGCCGAGCTTCGGGCGGCGGGAATCCTGGTGCGATCCATGGCGGGTAAGCCATGGATCGATGGCTCGCTGCGGGTGAGCATCGGCACCAGAGAGCAGATGCAGCAGTTCTGGGCTGCCTACAGCGCGTTGTAAGCCTCGAGCGCAGTCGCTCAGGCTCAGCGCATCACCTCGATCACCATGCTGTCGCCGAGCTTGCCGGGCAGGTTCAGGTTGGCGCCGGGGCGGTTGACCTTGGTGCCGGCCATGGCCTTGAGGAAGGGCTCGACGCTGCCCTGGTCACACTCTTTGGGTGTCTTGCGGCCGCTGATGTACTGCACCGGGATCACGCGGCGGGGCTGCAGTTCGCGCACCACTTCGGCGGCTTCGGCGCCGTCGTAGACCTTGGCGCCGCCGCCGACGCCGATGATCAGCACATCGGGCCGGCCCAGCAGCACCCGATCAGACGGGGCCAGGCTGCCGGCGGTGCCGCCCAGGTGGGCGATCTCAAGGCCGCCCTGCTTCCAGCGCCACAGCGTCGCCTGGCCAAAACGGCGACCGCCGACCCGGTCGTGGGGGGCGGCGATGCCTTCGATGCTCAGCCCTGCGACGCGGTACGAGCCCGGTTTGACGAGCAGCTTGCCCCGTGCCACGCCGGGGGCGCCTTCATCGCGCAGGCTGCTGCTGGCCAAAATCACATCGGCGCCGACCCTCGGTTCGGCCAGGCCGGCGGCGCAGCCCACAGCCTTGAAGGGGTTCACCAGCACGGTCTTGCCGCCGCCACGGATCAGCAGGGCGCTGTGGCCGTAGCTGGTGATGCTGACCCCACCACCGGCCCATGCCGCAGGGGCCGCGGCGCCAGAGGCGGCCAGCAGGGCAGCGCTCAAGCTGAGCTGGGGGGCCAGACGCAGGGCGGTCAGGGCTGGACGAAGCGACTGGCGCATGGTGAAGCGATTCGTGGCGCGACGCTAACCCAGCTCGCTGGCGCGGGCCTGGTTCAGGAAGTTGCTCAGCAGGTCATGGCCGCTCTGGGTGAGCACGCTTTCGGGGTGAAACTGCACGCCCTGCAGGTGTTTGTACTGGCGGTGCCTGAGCCCCATGATCGTGCCGTCCTCGAGCCAGGCCGTGATCTCGAGGCAGTCGGGCAGCGACTGGCGCTCGGCGATCAGGCTGTGGTAGCGGGTGGCTGTGAGCGGGTTGGGCAGGCCGCTGAACACCCCTTCGCCGCTGTGCAACACGGGGGAGGTTTTGCCGTGCATCTGCTCGCTGGCGCGCACCACCTTGCCGCCGTACACCTGGGCAATGGCCTGATGACCCAGGCACACCCCCAGGGTGGGGATGGTGGGGCTGAGCTCACGCAGCACATCCAGACACACGCCCGACTGATCCGGATCGCCAGGCCCTGGTGAGATCAGGATCGCATCGGGGCTGAGGCTGCGGATCTGCTCCAGCGTCAGGGCATCGTTGCGCTCCACCCGCAGCTCGGCGGCCAGGGGATGCTGGCTGGCCAGTTCGCCCAGGTACTGCACCAGGTTGAAGGTGAAGCTGTCGTAGTTGTCGAGAACGAGAAGCATCAGAGGCCCAGTCGGGTCAGCAGCGGCGGCAGCAGCAGCAGCATGGCAATCAACAGCGACGCCAGTGCTGCCACCAGCACCGCCGCGGCCGCACAGTCTTTGGCGATCTTGGCGAGTGGATGAAACTGCCGGCCGATCGCCAGATCGACCACCGCTTCGGTGGCGGTGTTGAGCAGCTCCAGCACCAGCACCGCCGCCACTGTGAGCACCAGCACCGCCAGCTGGTCAATGCTCAGCCCCAGCCAGAGCCCCAGGCCGAACACCACCGCACCGGTGATCACATGGATGCGGAAGTTGCGCTGGCTGGTGAAGCCATAGATCAGCCCCTTGGCGGCGTAGCGAAAGCTGGCGGGCAGATCGCCGGCCACGGTCCAGGCGCCGATGCGTCTGGGGCGGCGTTTGGAGGCACCGTGCCGCAGCTGGGTCGGTGCGCTCAGAGGTCTGGGTTCAGAACTCGGCTCAGGGCTGGGCTGGCTGCTGGTCATGACTGCACCGGGGCGGGCCCGCTGCGCTGCACGTTAACGCTGCTGCACAGCGCTTCCTGCCGCTGCAGCATGGCGGCCAGGCTGGCGTCGTCGGGGTGATCCCAGCCCAGCACATGCAGCAGGCCATGGCTGGCCAGAAACAGCAGCTCCTGCCCCAGGCTGTGGCCATGCTCGGGGGCCTGACGCGCTGCGGTCTCCAGCGAAATGACGATGTCGCCGAGCTCCAGGCTGCTTGTTGTTTCGCCTGCCGGCATGGGCAGCGGCAGCTCGCCATCGAGGTCAGCGTCCATGGCGGCAAACGCCAGGACGTCGGTGGGGCCGGCTTTGGCGCGCCAGTCGTGATTGAGTGCGGCGATCTGCTCGTCGCTCACCAGGCTCAAACC
>VGQS01000084.1 GCA_016882285.1 Cyanobacteria bacterium K_DeepCast_35m_m2_155
CCTTGAAAATCGACCTAGCCTGAGCGCTCTCAGCGCCAGGTCATGGGGTCGCTGCTGCTCGAGATCGAGGGCATGAAGTGCGGCGGCTGCGTGCGCGCCGTCGAGCAGAAACTGCTCGAGCAGCCCGCTGTGGCGGCGGCCAGTGTCAACCTGCTCAGCCGCAGCGCCTGGGTCGAGCTGCAGGACGCTTGCACCGCCGAGGCCGAGGCGCTGCCGGCGCTGGTTCAGGCGCTTGCCGCTCTGGGCTTTGTTGCCCAGCCCCGTGAGCAGGGCAGTGACCCGCTCAGCCGCAGGCAGCGGCAGCAGCAACTGGGCTGGTGGCAGCAGTGGCGGCAGCTGGTGGTGGCCCTGGCGCTGGTGCTGGTCTCGAGCCTGGGCCATCTGGCGATGCTGGGGTTGCTGGGTTCCAGTGCACCGGCTCAGGCCCTGGGGAATGCCTGGTTTCATGCCGTGGTGGCCACCATCGCCCTGGCCGGCCCAGGCCGCGCCATCCTGATCAATGGCGGCCGCGGCCTGCTGCATGGCGCGGCGGGCATGGATTCGCTCGTGGGCGTGGGCCTGGCCAGTGCCTACGGCGCCAGCGTTCTGGGCTTGTTGTGGCCGGCCAGCGGCTGGCCCTGTTTTTTCAATGAGCCGGTGATGCTGCTCGGTTTTGTGCTGAGCGGGCGTTTTCTGGAAGAGCGGGCCCGCTACCGCACCGGCTGGGCGCTTGAGCAGCTGGCCCAGCTGCAGCCCGACACCGCCCAGCTGCTGGTGGCGCCAGGCCAGACCAGGCCGCTGCGGGTCGGTGGTCTGCGGCCCGGCGATGTGATCGTGCTCTCTCCTGGTGATCGGGTGCCGGTCGATGGTGTGGTGCGACAGGGCGCGGGCGCTGTCGATGTGTCAGCTCTGACCGGTGAGCCGATGCCGCTCACCGCCAGCGAGGGCGTTGAACTGGCTGCCGGCAGTCTCAACCTCGAGGCGGTGCTGAAGCTCGAGGTGCTGCGCAGCGGCGCCGAGAGTGCTGTGGCGCGCATCATGGCCCTGGTCGAGAGGGCCCAGGCGCGCAAGGCGCCCATCCAGGGCCTGGCCGATCGAGTGGCCGGTCGCTTCAGCGTTGCTGTGCTGGCCTTGGCCGCGCTCACCTTTGTCTTCTGGTGGCAGTGGGGTGCTCGGCTCTGGCCCCAGGTGCTGCAGACCTCGAGCCATGGCATGCATGGGAGCCATGGCGTTTTGGGTCAGCATGCCGAGACCCCAGTCGCGTTGGCCTTGCAGCTCGCCATTGCCGTGCTGGTGGTGGCCTGCCCCTGTGCGTTGGGCCTGGCGACCCCCACGGCGATCACCGTGGGCGCCGGTCTGGCGGCCCGTCGCGGTCTGTTGTTTCGCGGCGGCGATGCCATTGAAATGGCTTCGCGCCTCAAGGCCGTGCTGTTTGACAAGACCGGCACCCTCACCGTCGGGCGGCCTCTGGTGCAAGCGGTCGAGCCGGTCGACGGTTGCAGCGCAGATGCCCTGATCGCCCTGGCCGCTGGGGTCGAGGCCGGCAGCCGCCATCCGCTGGCGTTTGCGCTGCTGCAGGAGGCCGGCCGCCGCGGTCTCACCCCGGTGCCTGTCAGCGCCGCCAGCGCCGTTGCCGGTGAGGGGGTCCAGGCCACCGTCGCTTCTGCTGAACTGGCCCGGGTGGGGCGCCTGGGCTGGTTGCAGCAGCAGGGCATTGCCGTGCCAGAGCCGTTGGCTTCGGCCCATGCCAGCCAGTTGGGCGTGGCTTCGGGCCATCGCTTTTGGGGCACGGTGCATGTGGCTGATCAACCCCGCCCCGACGCCAAAGCCGCGCTGGCTGAGCTGCGCCGTATGGGACTGCGTCTGCGCCTGCTGAGTGGTGATGCGCGCGGCTCCGTGCAGCAGCTCGGCGCCCAAGTTGCGCTTGAGCCCTCTGAACTGGCCTGGGAGCTGCGGCCCGAGCACAAGCTCGATCAACTCGAGCGCCAACGGGCAGCTGGCATCACCGCCATGGTGGGCGATGGCATCAACGATGCCCCGGCCTTGGCCGCGGCTGATCTGGGCATCGCCATCGGCACCGGCACCCAGGTGGCGCAGGACACCGCTGATCTGGTGATCCTGGGCGATCGCATCGGCGCTGTGCCCGAGGCGATTCAGCTGGCCCGGGCCACCATGACCAAAGTGCGCCAGAACCTGGCCTGGGCGTTTGGTTACAACCTGATCGTGATTCCGATTGCCGCCGGTGTGCTGCTGCCGGGCTTCGGTGTGCTGCTCACCCCGCCGCTGGCGGCCCTGCTCATGGCCTTGAGTTCCATCACGGTGGTGCTCAATGCGCTGCTGCTTCAAGATGGCGGCCGCAACGACGCCCTGGCCCGTGCACGCTGAATCCGATTCACGCCGCGGCCGCTTGGTGGTGCTGGAAGGCATCGATGGCTGCGGCAAATCGACCCAGCTCCAGGCCCTGGCGGCCTGGCTGCCGGACTCGGGTCTGCTTGAGCCAGGTGCTGAGGTACGCCTCACCCGCGAGCCTGGTGGCACGGCCCTTGGCCAGGCCCTGCGCGAGCTGCTGCTGCACCCCCCCGGTGGCGCAGCCCCAGAAACCAGCGCCGAGCTGCTGCTGTACGCGGCCGATCGGGCCCAGCACGTGCAACAGGTGATTGAGCCGGCGCTGGCGGCGGGCCACTGGGTGTTGAGTGATCGCTTCAGCGGCTCGACTGCGGCGTACCAGGGGTATGGCCGTGGCCTGCCTTTGGCGACCATCGCCCAGCTTGAGCAGATCGCCACCGGTGGCCTGCAGCCCGACCTCACCCTGTGGCTTGATCTGCCCCTGCCTGAAGCCTGCCGCCGCCGCGGCCATCGCCCGGCCGATCGCATCGAGGCCGCTGGTGATGCCTTTTTGGCCCGGGTGCACCAGGGTTTTGCCCGGTTGGCAGCGGAGCGCGGTTGGCAGCCCATCGCTGCCGCTGAGCCCCCCCAGGCGGTCACCGCTGCCTGCCAACAGGTGCTCTGGCGCTGCCTGCAGAGCCAACCCACCGGGGCTTCAGGGGCTTGAGCGCCATGGCAACAGCGACCGCACCAGGTTTGTTTGCCGATCTGATCGGTCAAGCCCAGGCCGTCGAGCTGCTCATGGCCAGCCTGCAGCAGGCGCGTGTGGCACCGGCTTACCTGCTGGCTGGCCCCCATGGGGTGGGCCGGCGACTGGCTGCGCTGCGGTTTCTCGAAGGGGTGATCGCCGGCCCTGCAGGCGATGCGGGCATTCGCCGGCGGCTGGCGGCGGGCAACCATCCCGATCTGCTGTGGGTGGAGCCCACCTATCAGCATCAGGGCCGCTTGGTGCCAGCGTCCCTGGCCCAAGCCGAAGGCGTCAACCGCCGCACACCGCCACAGGTGCGGCTCGAGCAAATTCGCGAAGTCTCCAGGTTTCTGGCGCGCCGGCCCGTTGAGGCCCCCGGCTGTCTGGTGGTGATCGAGGCCGCTGAGGCCATGGCCGAGGCGGCGGCCAATGCCCTGCTCAAAACCCTCGAAGAGCCTGGTGATGGTGTGTTGCTGTTGATCTGCAGTGCCCCTGAGCAGTTGCTGCCCACGATTCGCTCGCGCTGCCAGAGCGTTCGTTTTGGCCGGCTTGAGAGCGCCGCGCTTGAGCAGGTGTTGGCGCGGGCCGGGGCCGAACCTAGTGCTGATCCGCCTGAGCTGCTTGAGCTGGCGGCCGGTTCACCAGGGGCTCTGCTGGAGCACCGGCAGCAGTGGCAGCAGCTTCCTGAGTCGCTCACCGCTGCCTTGCAGCAGTTGGCCGCGGGGCGCGCAGCGTTGGCGGCCAGTTCACCGCTTGAGCTTCTGACCCTGGCCAGCACCATTGCCGCTGAGCTCGAGGGCGAACAACAGCTGTGGCTGCTGCAGTGGTGGCAGCTTCTGCTCTGGCGCCACTGCGGCAATCAGGCGATCCTCGATCGCCTCAATCGTTTGCGCAGCCATCTGCTGGCTTACGTACAGCCGCGCCTGGCTTGGGAGGTGGCCCTGCTCGATCTGGCTCAGCTGGCCTTGGCTGATTCGGAGCGCTCGCGCGCCTCCTGAACCATCGGGATCAAGTCGGCCAACTGCTCGTCACTGGGGAGCTCGAGGCAATAGCCCGCGCCATAAATGGTCTTGATGAACCGCGGCTTGCGCGGGTCCGGCTCGAGCTTGGTGCGCAGGTGGCGCACGTGCACGCGAATGGTCTCAATGTCGTCGTCGGGCTCATAGCCCCAGACCTCTTTGAGGATCAACGACGGCGAGACGGTCTGGCCGTGGCGTTGCAGCAGGCAATGCAGCAGCTCGAATTCGAGGTGCGTCAGCCGAACCGGTTGATCGAACCAGATCGCCTCAAAGCGCTCGGGCACCAGGGTCAGGCAGCCGTAATTGAGGATTTCGTTGTGCTTGCTGGCCAGCGGGCTGTGCTCGCTGCGGCGCAGCAGGGCCTTGACCCGCACCACCAACTCTTCAAGGTCAAAGGGTTTGGTCAGGTAGTCATCAGCACCTGAGTTGAAGCCGCTGACCTTGTCTTTGGTGCCACCCAGGGCGGTGATCATCAGGATCGGAATGCTGGCGGTGCGCTCATCGCGCCGCAGGCGCTGACACAGGGTCAATCCATCGACCTTGGGCAGCATCAGATCCAACAGGATCAGATCAGGGTTGATCTGCATCGCCAGGGCCTGCCCTTTGATGCCGTCCTCGGCGCGGTGCACGGCAAAGCCGCCATGCTCGAGGTGGCCTGCCACCAGGTCGCGCATGTCCGCGTCGTCTTCGATCAGCAGGATGCCGGGCTTCATGGCACTGCAGCGATGACGATCATTGTCACGGCTCAAGTGCGGCTTCGGGGCTTGTTGTTGCAGCTCCCGGGCTGCTGTCGACCTCGCGAGCGGCCGCCTGCTGCGACGCTGCTGCTGCTTGATTCGCTGATCGCGCTTGCGGCGCAATCGATTTGGGCAGGCCTTCTTGGTGCAGGCGTACAGCAGATTGCCGCCCAAGGGCTGCAATCTTCACAATCTCTTCACCCTTTTTTGTTGCAATCGCCACTGTCTGTGACGTGGCGTCTGAACTCCCCGGGCGGGATTCGAACCTGCGACCAATCGGTTAACAGCCGACCGCTCTACCACTGAGCTACCGAGGAATAAGCCCGCAAACGGGCTGTCCCAGCGCTGGGACCGAACGAACCTACCTTTTGGCCCCGCCTCCCTGCAAGGCCCCCCTTGGCGGCGCGAGCCTGCGGCGTAACGAGCCGCCGTGTTGCCAGGGGCCAACGCTGCCGTGTTGCATCAGCGCTGCCCCGTCGCAGTGCTCGAGCTCTTCGAGCCGGTGGGTCACCCACAGGGCCGTTAACGGGCGGGTCGTATCGCTGGTCAGCCGGCGCAGCAGCGCGAGAATTTCCTCTTGGCTGCTGGGATCGAGCAGGGCAGTGGGTTCGTCGAGCAACAGCAGCGAGGCGCCGCTTGCCACGGCCCCGGCGATCGCCAGGCGCTGTTTCTGCCCGCCGCTCAGGGTGTGAATCGGCCGCTGCTCCAGGCCGGCAAGGCCCACAAGCGCCAGCGCTTGCTGCACGGCGTGCCGGCGCTGGCGCTCATCGAGCTCTGGCGGCAGAGACAGCTGCAGGTCGCTGCCGCAGCTGGGCAACAGCAACTGGTGGTCGGGGTTCTGGAACACCAGCGCCGGTGTGCTGGAGCAGGCGATGCTGCCGCCGCTGGGCGCAAGCAGTCCGGCAAGCACGCGCAGCAGGGTGCTTTTGCCGCTGCCGTTGCCGCCGACCAGCATCCACAGCCCCGGGCGGCTCACCTCGAGGGTGCAGTGCTCCAGAGCGGTGCGGCCATTGGGCCAGCAGAAACGCAGCTGGCTCACCCGCAGTGGCGCCGCCTGTGGCCCGCTTGGTTGTTGCGCAGGCTCAGCTGTCAAAGCTGAATCCAGGGCGCTTGCCGCCGCCGGCGGTGGCCGATTTCTCATAGAGCTGCACGGCTGCGATTTCGCTGCTCAGCAGGCTGAGGCGCTTGTGCTCCTCTTTTTCGCAATGCAGTTCCAGCAGCTTGGGTGAGCCGCTCTCCAGGCTGCTTTTGATTTGGTTGTAGAGGGCTTCGGCGTCGCTGAGCTCCTTGCGCTGCACGGCCAGGGGCATCGGGTTCAACTTGATCGAGAGCTCAACGACGTACATCGGCCAGAAGGGCTGCTTGGGCCTTCCACTTTGGCGAAGCGGCTGCCGCACCGGCGCCTGCTTGGCCGGTGAGCACAAATACTCATTTGCGGCTGAATCGGATCTGCCTGGGCCCGCAGGCCACGCAGCCAGCGCCCAGAGCCCGTAAGCTGCCGATGTAACGCTTCATGAAGCCCTCTCATGACGATCGCTGTAGGGCGCGCGCCGCAACGGGGATGGTTCGACGTCCTCGATGACTGGCTCAAGCGCGACCGCTTCGTTTTTGTGGGCTGGTCAGGATTGCTGCTGTTCCCCACCGCCTATCTG
>VGQS01000085.1 GCA_016882285.1 Cyanobacteria bacterium K_DeepCast_35m_m2_155
GTCATGGGGACTGGCATCCACCGCGCTGCGCCCGAGCGAGAAAAACAAGTGCTCAGCCATGCCTTCGAACAAGTCATCGGCTGTCAGGCCGGTGCGCTGCCTGTCGCCATAACTGGCCGGAAGCGGAATCGCCGAACCATGCTCGAAGCGGGGCGGCTGGGTGGTGGTCATCGCGGCTCGATCGCGAAGGGCTTCCATCAAGGTGGCCAGGGCGGGTTAAAGCGACAACAAAACGGCCTCAAGATCACCTCAACGTGTTCTGGAGCATGAAAGGGTCAGCCAGCTGGCGATGGACCCAGGCAAGTCCCAGCCAGCCATTGTGATTTGCGGCTTGGGCAAGCTCGGCCAGGCCTGCCTCAAACGCCTACGGCAAAACGATTGGATCGAGCTTGAGCTGGGCCGCGCGATGCTGGAGCACAGCACCTGAGCTCGCCGTGCAGCAGCTGACGATTCGCCGGCCCGACGACTGGCATGTGCACCTGCGCGACGGGGCGATGCTGCAGGCGGTGGCAGCCGCCACGGCGCGGCAGTTTGCCCGCGCCATTGTGATGCCCAACCTGCGGCCGCCGGTGACCACCACGGCCATGGCACGGGCCTACCGCGAACGCATCCAAGCCGCCGTTCGCACAACTGGCGGCGACGCCCTGGCCGCGGGCTTCACCCCCCTGATGACGGCCTACCTCACCGAAACCATCGACCCGGCGGACCTGGCAGCAGGCCACGCCGAAGGGGTGCTCACCGCCGTGAAGCTGTACCCAGCCGGAGCCACCACCAACTCGGATGCGGGTGTGCGCGATCTGGCTGCCATCACCCCTGTGCTGGAGACCCTCGAGCGGATCGGCATGCCCCTGCTGATTCACGGTGAGGTGACCGACAGTGACATCGACATCTTTGACCGCGAGGCAGTGTTCATTGAGCGGGTGCTGGCGCCGCTGCTGGCGCGCCACCCGGGGCTCAAGGTGGTGCTCGAGCACATCACCACCAGCGATGCGGCCGACTTTGTGCGCTCAGGGCCCGCCAACCTGGCGGCCACGATCACGCCGCACCACCTGCACATCAACCGCAATGCCATGTTTGCGGGCGGTTTGCGGCCCGACTTCTACTGCCTGCCGGTGGCCAAGCGGGAACTGCACCGCATCGCCTTGCGCGCCGCCGCCACCAGTGGCAACCCGAAGTTTTTTCTGGGCACCGATTCAGCCCCCCACGAGCGCCACGCCAAAGAAAGCGCCTGCGGCTGCGCCGGCATCTACAACGCGCCTGTCGCGCTCGAGAGCTATGCAGCGGTGTTTGATGCCGAGAGCGCCCTCGATCGGCTCGAAGCCTTTGCCAGCGAACACGGACCCCGCTTCTACGGGCTGCCGCTCAACAGCGGCACCATCACCCTGGAGCGGGTGGACACGCTGGTTCCCGATCGCCTCGATGGCGCCGTCAGCGGCGACCACACCACCGAACTGGTGCCGTTCCATGCCGGCGAAACCCTGGGCTGGAAACTTGTTGGCTGAGCCCCCGGCCAGGCCAGCGGCTGATGCCTCCTGCAGCTGACCATGGTCATGACCATGGTCATGACCATGGTCAACCGTGCAAGCAACGGCCGAAACGTCTCGAGCGGCCGCAGCGGCCAAAGAGCCAAGCCGAGATTCACAACGAGCTGTTGCAGACAGCCACAGCAAGGGCACCTGGCGGCGTAACACAACGGGCGGGCATCCTCTGCAGCCCCGGGGCTCCCGATGGCCTTCTTCCTTCAGCTGACCGAAGCCATCAGCCGCCACCAGAGCCTGCTGGTGACCGGGCTCGACCCCAACCCAGAGCTGCTGGCGAGCTGGGCAGCGGCGCGGGGACTGGCGGGACGCTCCTTTCTGAGCCAGGCGCGCCACTGGATCAAGGCCGTGGTGGAGGCCACCACACCCCATGTGTGCGCCTTCAAACCGAGCCTTGGTTTTTACCAGGCCCTCGGGCCAATCGGGCTGGAGCTGCTGGCCGAGGTGCGGGACCTGGTGCCAACCGATGTGCCGCTGATCATCGATGCCAAGCACGGTGATCTCAACAGCGCATCGGCCCTGGCGCACTACCTGTTCAAGGAGCTGGGTGCCGACGGCGTGACCCTCTCGCCCCTGGCGGGATGGGACATGGCCGCCCCATTTCTGCTCTACCCAGACAAAGGCGTGGTGGTGACCTGCCACAGCTCCAACCCGGCGGCACGGGTGCTGCAGCACTACCCCGATGAGCAGGCGCCGTTGTTTCTGCACATCGTCAAAGAAAGCCAGTTGTGGGCCACCCCCGAGCAGCTGCTGCTCGAGGTGGGCACCAGCGACCCTGCTGTGCTGGCCGCTGTGCGGCGGCAGGCACCGCAGCGCTTTTTGCTCTTGCGCAGCCTTTGGGCCGAAGAAGATCAACTGGTGCCGCTGCTCGCGGCAGGGCTCAGCGAGGCGGGCGATGGCCTGCTGCTGCCCTTACCGCAAAACCTGTTGGTCGAAGACGATCTGGCCGAGCGGGCCGATGCGCTGCGTCAGCAGATCAACCAGAGCCGTGATGCTCTGCAAGCACAACGGCAGAGCAGCGGCGAACCCAGCTGCGCGTTGTGGCTGCCCGAATCGGGCGATCCGCTGGCGCCCTTGATTGTCGATCTCTTTGACATCGGCTGCCTGCTGTTCGGTGAGTACGTGCAGGCCAGTGGAGCGGTGTTCAACTACTACGTCGACCTGCGCCAGATCATCTCCGATCCCAACCTGTTTCACCGGGTGCTGCATGGCTACGCCGAGCTGCTCAAGGAGCTCGACTTTGACCGTATCGCAGGCATTCCCTATGGCTCGCTGCCCACCGCCACAGGCCTGTCGCTGCAGTTGCACAAACCGCTGATCTATCCCCGCAAGGAGGTCAAGGCCCACGGCGCCCGCCGCCTGATCGAAGGGGACTTCGACACCGGTGATGTGGTGGTCGTGGTCGATGACATCCTGATCACCGGCGGCAGTGTGCTCGAGGGGATCAGCAAGCTCGAGAGCTCGGGCCTGGAGGTGCGCGATGTGGTGGTGTTTCTCGACCACGGCGGCGACCATGACCGCCAGGCCAAAGAGCGCCTGGCTGCCGCTGGCTACAGGACCCATGCTGTGCTCGACATCACCCGCATCACCCAGGTGCTGCAGCAGGCAGGCAGACTCGATCACGCCCAGGTGGCCACCCTGCTGCCCGGTCTCAACCCTGACTGACGCCAACCCTGGAGCGACAACGCCAACGCCTGCGCTCGATCTCCGATCCGTTTCTCAAACGGCCGGTTCTCACCTTGGTGTGCAGCCTGTTGGTGCTGCTTGGCGGCCTGGTGGCGCTGCCTGCGCTGCAAGTCGAGAACCTGCCGCCGATCGCCCCCGGTCGCGTCAGCGTGCGCGCCAACTACCCCGGCGCCAGCCCCGAAGTGGTGGAGCAGGGAGTCACCGCGGTTCTTGAAAAGCAGCTCAATGGCCTCGAGCGGCTCGAGAGCATTCGCTCCACCAGCTCGGCCAATGGCAGCTCGATCAGCCTGAGCTTTGCCGGGGGCAACCCTGAGCTCAACCAGATCAACACCCAGAATGAAGTGGCGGTGGTGAGCCGCCTGCTGCCGGCCAGCGTGGCGCGCCAGGGGGTGCAGGTGCGGCGCAGCAGTGACGATCTGCTGATGGTGCTGAGCTTCAGCGCTGATCGGCGCACCTACAGCGACACCTTTCTGGGCGGCTGGGTCGACCAGGTGATCCGCGATCGCATCCAGCGTGTGCCCGGCGTCGGCAGCGTCAGCCTCTCGGGGGGCAACAGTCTTGCCTTTCGGCTCTGGCTTGATCCCTGGAAGCTCGAGGAGCGCGGACTCACCATCGGCGATGTGCGCACCGCACTGCAGCAGCAGAACGTGCTGGCGGCCCTGGGCCAGAGCGGGGCGGCCCCCAGCCCCCCCGGTCAGGAGCTGACGCTGCCGCTGCGCATGGAGGGCCGCTTGCGCAGCCCAGCCGAGTTTGAGCAACTGGTGGTCGCCCGTGACAGCAAAACCGGTGGCATCACGCTGCTGCGCGATGTCGGCCGGGTTGAGCTGGGCAACGAGAGCTACGACGCGATTGCCACCAACCTCAAAGGCGATCCGGTGGTGGCGTTGATCATCAACCAACGCGATGGCAGCAACGCCATCGCCGTGAGCGAGGCCGTCAATGCCGCCCTCAGGGAGCTGGAGCCACGCTTTCCGCCTGGCATCGACATGCAGCTCATCGTCGATGAGGCCGACTACGTCAAGGGCAGCATCGCCAACACCACCGGCAGCCTGCGTGATGCGGTGCTGCTGGTGTTTGTGGTGCTGCTGCTGGGCCTGGGCAACAGTCGCCTGGCGCTGGTGGCCGCCGCCGCCGTACCGGTTGCGCTGATCGGCTCGTTGGGTGTGCTGTTTGTCAGCGGCCAGTCGCTCAACACCTTGACCCTCTTTGGCATGGTGCTGGCCTCTGGGCTGGTGGTCGATGACGCCATCGTGGTGAGTGAGGACATCGGCCGCCGCATCGAGGCCGGGACCAAACCTCTGCAGGCTGCCCGCGAAGCGATGGCCGAGCTGGGCAGTGCCGTGGTGGCCACCTCGCTGGTGCTGATTGTGGTGTTCGTGCCGGTGTTGAGCCTGGAAGGCAGCGCCGGGCGGCTCTACGCCCCGATCGCGATCACGATCAGCGCCGCGATCGTGCTGTCGACCTTCAACGCCCTCAGCTTCACACCGATGCTGGCCAGCCGCGTGGTGCGGCCCGAGCGTGCCGAACCGCCCTGGCTGCTGCGCTGGATCGATCCCCCCAGGCGCTGGCTCGAGAGCCTCGAGCAGCCCTACGGACGGCTGCTTGAGCGGGTGATGCGCCACGCCAAGCAGGTGGTCGCTCTGCTGCTCGCCGGCATCGTGATCACCGCGTTGGCTCTGGCGGTGCTGCCCAAAAGCTTCATTCCGCAGGAGGACACCGGCCAGCTGCGCGGGGTGGTGATCCTGCCAGACGGCCAAGGGTTACAGCAGACCCAGGCGGTGCTTGATCAGGTGCGTCAGGTGGTGGCCAGCGAACCACTGATCACCCGGGCCAACTTTTACGCCGGTCGCTCCTTTGGCGACAGCAGTCCCAACAAAGGGTTGTTCTTTCTGCGGCTCGCGCCGATCGAGCAGCGCCGGGGCGGCCAGCAGAGCACCGGTGCCGTGGCTGAACGCCTCAACTCAACCCTGCGCCGCAAGGTGCGTCAGGCCGTGGTCCAGCTCAGTGAGCCCCCAAGTGTGCGCGGCTTCAGCAGCGAAGGGGGGCTCGAGCTGGAGTTGCTCGATGTCAGCAACGGCCAGCTGAGCCTCACCGCCTTTGAGCAGCAGGTGCAGGATTTCATTGGCGCCGCCAGGGCCACGGGCTCGTTTGAGCGGGTGTCGACCCGTTTTTCGGCCGGCGCCCCGCAACTGGAGCTGGTGCCCGATCGCCTGCAGATGGCCTCCCTGGGGGTCGATCTGGCCGCCGCGGTCGACACGCTGGGGGCGAGCTTCGGCAGCGATTACGTCAACGACAGCTTTGAAAGCGAGCAGGTTCGCAAGGTGATCGTGCAGCTCGACGGGGACCGCCGCCGCGATGCCCGCGACGTGCTCAGCCTCATGGTGCGCAACCGCGACGGACAGCTGATTCCGCTGCAGCAGCTGATTCGGCTCGAGCAGAGCAGCGGCCCCACCAGCATCAACCACACCCGGCTGGTGCGCTCGATCAGCGTGCGTGCCCTGCCCAAGCCGGGTGTCAGCAGTGGTCAGGCCATGACGCTTCTCGAGCGGGTGCAGCAGCAACAGGGCAGCAGCACGGCGCTTGAGTGGGCGGGCCTGGCGCGCGAGGAATCGCGCGCCGGCGGCAGCAACGTGCGCGTCTTTGCCCTGGGCGTGGTGGTGATGCTGCTGGTGCTCTCAGCCCTCTACGAGAATTTCATTGACCCGTTGATCATTGGCGTCACGGTGCCGCTGGCCCTGCTGGGCGCCGCCGCCGGCCTGGCCCTGCGCGGCATGCCCCTCGACGTCTATGGGCAGATGGGGCTTTTGGTGCTGGTCAGCCTGGCCGCCAAGAACGGCATCCTGATCGTCGAATTCGCCAACCAGCGCCTGGCGGCCGGCCTGAGCCTTGAGGACGCCATTCAGGGCGCCGCGACGGCGCGCCTCAGGCCAATCCTGTTGACGGCGATCTCATCGCTGGCGGGGTTCATGCCGTTGCTGGTGGCCAGCGGCTTTGGCTCGGGCAGTCAGCTGAGCATCGGCACGGTGGTGTTCAGCGGGCTGCTGGCCTCAACGGCCCTGAGCCTGCTGGTGGTGCCGGTGATCTACAAGCTGGTCAAGGGCTGGGAGCTGGCGGGCTTCAGCATCAAGTCAC
>VGQS01000086.1 GCA_016882285.1 Cyanobacteria bacterium K_DeepCast_35m_m2_155
CCTGATTGGCGCACCTACGGGCCGATGCAGGTCGACTGGGCCAACTGGCGCGCCATGGGGGGCAGCTTTGTGGCTCCCAGCCTTGGCAGCGATGGCAAACCCCACTACCTGGCGATCAACTGCGGCGCACGCAAGCTCAACGCCACCAGCCAGAGCGGTCAGTGGCGCAGCTGGGGCAGCCCCCAAAACGATTACGAACAGCGCCTGGTCAGCGACCTCTGCACCAGCAAAGGCGGCTGATCAGGCAGCCCGGCGCCAGCCTCAGGCAGCCCAAGTCAATGGCCAGGGACGCCTGAGGTACTGACGGCCCTGGCCGCGCAGATACAACCGCTGCGCGCCGTCATCGCTTTCGGCGAGCAGGTCTTCCTGCACCAGCCGGCGGGCCAGCCAACCCCAGCGTTCAGGGGCCGAGGGGTCTTGCTGACGCAGATCCCGCGCCAGGGCACGCAGCTCAACGCCATCGGCCGGCTCCAGCGCTTGAAGCACCTGGGTGACCCAGGGCGACCAGTCGCGCGCTATCAGCTCTGGTGCCGCCAGACAGGTGTCGCAGCGCCCGCAGGGCGCAACAACCTCGCCCACGGCGCGCAGCAGCGCCTGCTCACGGCAGGCTTCACCCTCGGCAATCGCCTCGATGCGCCGCAGCTGCTGCTGGGCCAGCCGCGAACGCTGGCGGTCGGCTTCGAGCTGCGCGCCGCGGGCCACGGCCCAGCCCAGCCTGATGCGATCGGCGGGTGAATAGAGCACCAGGCAGTCGGCGTGCTGGCCATCGCGGCCCGCACGGCCTGACTCCTGCAGGTAGCCCTCGGCACTGGCCGGCAAGGCCAGGTGCAGCACCAGGCCCACATCGGGGCGGTCAACCCCCATGCCAAAGGCCACGGTGGCCACCAGCACCGGATGGGGATGACGCAAAAAATGCTCCAGCGCCTGCTGGCGGGCCTCAGGCTCCAGCCCGGCGTGATACGCGATGGCTTCATGACCGGCCTGGCGCAGCTGCTGGCACCAGCTCTCGACAGCGCGCCGGGTGCGCGCATAGATCAGGCGTGCACCGCGGGCCTGCGCGATGGCCTGCAGCACCACCGGCAGAGGCTCACTGGGCCGCAACCGCATGGCATAGGCCAGGTTGGGACGCCGCGCCGAATGCACCTGCACCAGCGGCCGGCGCAACTGCAGCAGGCGAATCATGTCGGCACGCACCTGGGGTGCCGCTGTGGCGCTCAGAGCGACCAGGGGCACCCCAGGGCAGAGGGCGCGCAGGCTGCCCAAGCGGCGGTAATCAGGTCTGAAGTCATGGCCCCAGGCGCTGATGCAATGGGCTTCGTCAACCGCGATCGCGACAAGCTGCTGGCGATCGGCCTGCTGCTCGAGCAGCTGCTGCGTGCTCTCAAGCTGCAGGCGTTCGGGCGCCAGATACAACAGCCGCAGGTTGCCCTGGCGCAGGCGCTGCAGCAGCGCAAGCCGCTGCTCTGCAGGCAGGCCCTGGTGCAGGCAGGCCGCGGAAATGCCGCGGCGCTGCAGCTGCCCCACCTGGTCCTGCATCAGGGCCACCAAAGGGGAGAGCACCACCACCAGCCCCTGCCGCACCAGAGCTGGCAGCTGATAGCAGAGCGATTTGCCGGCACCGGTGGGCAACACCGCCAGGGCGTCACGCCCCGCCAGCAGGGCCTCAACAACCTCGCGCTGACCAGGGCGAAACGCCGGCCAGCCGAAGTGCTGCTGCAGCGAGGCCTGCAAGGCATCATCTGGCGCTGGCGCTTCGCCCCCTGAAGGGGCAGCAGCAGAGCTGGACTGGCGCTGCTTGCGCGTCTTGGCCAAGGCAGGCGCCACCCCTGGTGCCCCAGCAGCCTAGCGGCTCCGCTCAGACACCAGATGTAGAGATTGTTGTGGCGCTGACCGGCAGCGGCGGCGGCTCGAGCTGATCGGGGGATTCTTCGACCAGCTGCAGGCGCACCCGTTTGCCACCGGCCAGCTCGCCGAGCGACACCCGCAGGGTGTTGCCACTGAGGGTCTGCAAGGCCGTCAGCAACTCACGCAGATGCGGCGTGCTGCTGCCGCTCTCGACCCAGAGACGCTCCTGCAACCCCCCCAGGCGGCGCCAGCTGGTGTGCAGCTTGAGCACCGCCGACTCCAGGGCCTGGGCCTGGGCGACCGCATCGGCGAGCAGTCCCAGGGCATCGAGCCGCTGGGCTTCCTGCAGGGCCTTGTCAAAATCGAGCTCACCCTGCTGGAAGGCGCGCACCGCCAGCGAGGCTTCGGCCGCTTTGCTGAGCCAGCGCGCCGTCGAGGTCACATCTTTCACCCGCTCCAGTTCTGGCTCCTCGCGCAACACCCGGCGCAGATCGTCCTGCTGGTCCTCGGGCAGCTTGGCGAGCTCCTTGACGAGCGGCGCCACCGCCTTGGGCGGCAGCAGATTTTCGGCCGTGCGCTGGCGAATCTCCTCAGGTAACAGCGGACTGGTGGCCGCCAGAAACTCGTCGTTGAGACGGCGCACCTGTTTGCGGGTGATCTGCTGGCCGTCGTTGGCGGCCTCGCCGATCATCAGCTGCACCTCAGGATCGGCCTGGGCCGTCTCCAGAAAGGCGCGTTTGGAGAAATTGTTGACGCTGCCCTCGTCCAGCACGCCCTCACCCAGCATCGAATCGGCCGATTCAGCCAGCTGAATCAGGGTGTAGGCGCGGGTCTTGCTGATTTCACGCTCGCGCAGCCACTGCAGGAAACCGGTGCCGCGCCCCTCGCCGCCGCGCCGTTCACGGTCCCGAACGGCCTTGAGAATGCGGCCGCGCCAGATTTCGGTCTGCAGGTCAAAGCGATCGCAGACGGCCCAGGCCTCATCGAGCCGGGCCAGAAACTCCAGATTGCTGAGGCTGTCGTTATCTGGATCGGGCAGATCCAGCCGCAAGAGGGGCTCATCCATGGCCGCGATCGTGCCATGGCAGCGGCTGACTCAGGCGACGATCTGTGACGCCGGTGGACTGCAAGCCAACGGAGGCGGGTATCTTCCCTCTGGCAGTCACCTGATCCCCAGCCCTGCGATGGCCATTTCCCGCGGCGACAAAGTGCGCATCAAGCGCCCTGAGTCCTACTGGTTCAACGAAGTCGGCACCGTCGCTTCGGTCGACACCAGCGGCATCCGCTACCCGGTTGTGGTGCGCTTTGAGAAGGTGAACTACAACGGTTTCAGCGGCTCAGAAGGCGGTATCAACACCAACAACTTTGCCGAGAGCGAGCTCGAGAAAGCCTGAGCTTCGCCAGAGTCCAAGCGCCCGGGCCGTGAGCACCCCCCAGAGCCGGCCCTGAGCCGCTCTGCACGAGGCGCCACCCCAAGCGTTGGCGTCCCATGCCCGAGTTGCCCGAAGTCGAGACCGTGCGCCGGGGGCTGCAGCAGCACACTGCAGCCATGCCCATCGCCCGTGTCGTGGTGCACAGGGCTCGGGCGATCGCAGCACCCAGACAGGATCCAGCAGCGTTCTGCCTGGCCCTGCAGGGCAGGCTGGTGCAGCAGTGGCTGCGGCGCGGCAAATACCTGATCGCCCAGCTCGATCAGGGCCACTGGGGCGTTCACCTGCGCATGACCGGCCAGTTTCTATGGCTTGAGGCCGAGCGCAGCGCAGGGCACCCGCCCTGCCGTCACACGCGCGTACAGCTCTGGGACCCCGACGGGCGCGAACTGCGCTTCATCGACACCCGCAGCTTCGCTGAAATGTGGTGGGTCCCCCCCGGCAAGCCCGTTGAAACGGTGATCACCGGCCTGCAGCGGCTGGGACCCGAACCGTTTGATCCAGCGTTTGACGCGGCCTACCTCAAGGGCAAGCTCAAAGGCTCCAGCAGGCCGATCAAAAACGCCCTGCTCGATCAGGCGTTGGTGGCCGGCGTGGGCAACATCTACGCCGACGAATCGTTGTTTGCAGCAGGCATTCGTCCCACAACCCCAAGCGGCCGCATCAGCGCAGCGCGGTTGGAAACCCTGCACCAGGCACTGGTGCGTGTGCTCGAGCAGAGCATCGGCGCCGGCGGCACCACGTTCAGCGACTTCAGGGATCTCACCGGCACCAACGGCAACTACGGCGGCATGGCGTGGGTCTACCGGCGCGGCGGCCAGAGTTGCCGCCGTTGCGGCGAGACGATACGCCGCACCACCCTGGGGGGCCGCAGCAGCCACTGGTGCCCCAGCTGCCAGCATTGACGCGAGAACGGTGCCGACGCCCATGCCACCTGCCGATGAGGCCGCTTGCCGCGTTGGCTTAACCGCCGCCATGGCCGACATGCATCGCCGCGGCTGGTGCGATGGCACCGGCGGCAACTTCAGCTGTGTGCTGCAGCAACAGCCGTTGCAATTGCTCATGGCCCCCAGCGGAGTCGCCAAAGGCTCGGTGCCCCCCGAGCAGCTGATCGTGGTCGATGGGCAAGGCCAGCTGCTGAGCGGCAGCGGCCGCACCAGCGCCGAGACCTTGCTGCACCTGGCGATTGTCAACGCCACTGGCGCCGGCGCTGTGCTGCACACCCACTCGCAGGCAGCCACCCTGCTCTCACAGCGGGTGGGCCGCCAACACCCCGGCGAGCTCGTGCTCGAAGGGCTTGAGATGCTCAAAGGCCTTGAGGGCATCAAGACCCACGCCACAGCGGTAGCCCTGCCGGTACTGCCCAACGACCAGGACCTCAGCCGGCTGAGCGCTGCCGCAGAACCGCTGCTGGCTGATGCACCCTGCGGGCTGTTGATCGCGGGCCACGGGTTGTACGCCTGGGGCATCGACCTGGCAGCAGCCCAACGGCATCTGGAGATCCTCGAATTTTTGCTTGAGCAGCGTTGGCGAGAGCTGCTACTCGAGCCTGCAGAGCTCAAGCCGATGGCGCTCGAAGGCATCAGCGCCGTGCTGCTCGATATCGAAGGCACCACCTGTGCCATCAGTTTTGTCAGCCAGGTGCTGTTTCCCTATGCAGCGGCGCAACTCGACGGTTTTCTTGCCCAGTGCGGGCAACAACAGGACGTGGCGGCGCTTGTTCAAGAGATCGAACAGTGCTGGAGACAAGACGCCGATGCAACATCTGCAGGGGTCTGCTGGCAGCCGGGGGCAGCCGTCGTGCCCTACCTGCGCTGGCTGATGGCCCAGGACCGCAAGGTGACGCCCTTGAAGGATTTGCAGGGGCTGATCTGGCAGCTTGGCTACGCCAAAGGCGAACTCGTGGGCCCGCTGTTTGCCGATGTAGCCCCAGCGCTGCGGCGCTGGAAGCGCGCCGGCGTGACGCTTGCTGTCTACTCGTCAGGATCGATTCAGGCCCAGCAACTGCTCTATGGCCACAGCGATGGCGGCGATCTCAGAGATTGCTTCAGTGCCTGGTTTGATACACGCACAGGCAGCAAACAGAGCTCCAGCAGCTATCAGGCCATTGCCACAAGCCTGCAGTGCAAGCCCGAGCAGATGCTGTTCATCAGCGATGCGACTGCCGAACTTGAAGCAGCACAGACGGCAGGACTGCAGGTGCTGCTCGCAGAGCGACCAGGCAATCAGCCCTGCACTTGGCGTGACTTTGGCAGAATCAAGACGTTCAGCACGCTACACATCGCACCGTGAGCCTCAGCCCGAGCCGTGACCAAGAGATTCTCTCGCTCAATCAGAGCCTGTTGGACGCAGCCGTCGGCGGCGACTGGGATCGCTACAGCGCCCTGTGCAGCCCAACACTGAGCTGCTTTGAAGCGGAAACCAACGCAATGCTGGTGGAAGGCCTCGCCTTTCATCGCTTCTATTTTCCAAGCAACGCCCAACCACAGGCTGACGCAGAAGCACCTGCATTTGTGGTGACCATGGCCCGGCCGCACCTGCGCTGGCTCGGCAGCGACGCCGTGGTACTCAGTTACACCAGGCTGGTTCAACGCATGCAGGACGGCGAAGCCATCACAAGCTCATGCCCTGAAACGCGCATCTGGGAGCGTGACAACGGCAACTGGAAGCTCGTACACGTTCACCGCAGCTAGACGCCCCACAACAAAGGCCTGAATGCTCGGCGCTGCAAGGCACAAAAAAGCCACCCCGCAGGGTGGCTTCTCGTCTGGTCCGCCTGCCGCATGGGCTGCCTTGGCAGCGTCATGCAACAAACAGAGCAGTGATTCGGATCAAGAATGTTTTACCTGG
>VGQS01000087.1 GCA_016882285.1 Cyanobacteria bacterium K_DeepCast_35m_m2_155
CCGTGCGCTCGCCGCGCACCAGAAAGCTGTTGTAGGTGGTGCCGTTGCGCAGGCCGAACTCGATGTCAAAGCGGCTGCGGTCCCAGTCGAGCGAGCGGATCGTGGTCGTGTCAGGCCCGATCGCCTCGCATTGCAGGCTCAGGCGCGGTGCGGCGTTGACTGGTGTGGCCGTTGGCGTGGCAACCATCGTCAGCTCCAGGCTCGTGCGCCGACTGTAGGCAGGGCCGGCGGGGAGCTGGTCACAGCCAGCGCCAGTCGATGTGACTGATTTGGTCGATGTGACTAGATTGGTCAGATTCGGGTTCTAGGGATGCAGAGCTGGCCCATCCACGAAGCCAAGGCCCGTCTGTCGGAGCTGATCAAGCGGGCCCAGCACCAGCCCCAGCAGCTCACCTCCCATGGGCTCCCTGTTGCCGTGGTGGTCTCGGCTGAGTCGTATCAGCGCCAGCAGCATGCCGGCGAGTCGCTGGTGGCGTTCATCCGCCAGTCGCCCCTGGTTGGCGCTGATGGGCTGGAGCTGGAGCGCTGCCCAGATCCGGTCAGGGACTTGGATCTGACTTGAGCGTGCGCTACCTGATCGACACCAACGTGATCTCTGAGCTGCGTCGGCGCCAGCCAGAGCCCCAGGTGGTGCAGTGGTTTGCCGAGCGTCCTGCTCAGCAGCTGTTTTTGAGTGTGCTGACCCTTGGCGAGATCCGCCGCGGAGTGGAGCGTTTGCCGGCTGGATCACGACGCGACACGCTGTTGCAGTGGCTGCAGGATCAGTTGCCGGCTTTTTTTGCGGGCCGGCTCCTGGGCATCGACGCGGCCGTCGCTCACCGCTGGGGCTGCTTGCTGGCTGCGGCGGGGCGGCCGCTGCCGGCGATCGACAGCCTGCTGGTGGCCCAGGCGCTGGAGCACGACCTGGTGCTGGTCACCCGGAACCTCAAGGATGTGGCCGATCTGCCGGTCGAGGTGGTCAATCCCTGGCAGGAGCCTGGTTAGAGCCAGTGCCAGTCGCCAAAGGCGGCGGCCTGGCCGCAGGGCTGGTCGTGGGCATCGAGCAGCGTCCAGATGCGGGCGCCTGTGATCGCAAAACGGCGTCCCTGGCTGTCGATGCGGATGCCGCTGTAGTTCGCGATCGCCTGCTGTTGCTGGGCGCTGCTTAGGGCTTGCTGTCTGGCGGCCCGCTCTGCTGGCTCGGCTGTGCGGCTCGACGGCAGTCCCACCATGGCGGCCCAGCTGCGGCGCCACAGCCGCAGGGCGGCGCGGTTGGCATAGATCAGCCGCGGGCCTTCGCCCTGATCGAGGGGGGTGCCGTCGTGCGCCAGCACCACGGTGCTAGTGGCAAACAGCTCCTGGGCCAGCAGGCGCTGAGTGCTGCCCGCGCATGCGGCCGGGGTGGCCAGCAGCGGCCTGCCGAAGGCGCGCTCGTGGCTGGCAACGAGCCGTGTGGCCAGGTTGATGCTCTCAGGCGTCAACCAGGGGCTCTCGCGTATCAACTGGCGTCGCTCGTGCCGTTGTCCATGGCGGTGGCCATGGCAGCGGCGGCCAGCTGTTGACCCTGTTCCCTGAGCTGCTCGATGAACAGGCGATTGGCCCCCTGGAAGCGGGGTTCTTCGGCCAGGGGTAGGGGCCCTGCGGCATCGAGACCGGTGTCACCCTCGAGGGCTGGGGTGATCACCACAAGATTCGAATCGAGGGCTGCGTCGTAACGCCACCAGCGGCTCGCATCGGCGATGGCTGGATGCGCTGCGCTCTGGGTCTTGGCGGCGTCCGGCTGCGAGGCCTCGGCGGCTGCCGCCTGTCCCGCAGCTGCTTTGGCGAGCAATCGCCGGCGGCGCTTGGCCAGATCGCTCAGCAGCTGGGCGCGGGTGCGGCCGCGCAGCTGAAACAGCACGAACGGGTCTTCGCTGAAGCGATCGCCCATCAGATAGAAGACCGCGCTGACATGCTTGCAGGGGTTGGCCTTGTCGGGGCAACTGCACTCGCTGCGCACCTCCTGCAATTTGAACGGGAACAGCCGTTTGCCGCTGGCGGCAAAGGCCCGCTCGATGTCTTGTGGCATCACCCCAGCCAGCAGCTGGGCCGACCAGCGCGCCTTCTGGCTGAGGGCTTCGAGCACGTAGCCCCAGTCGTCGTCGCTGAGCACGTCGAGCCAGAGCTTCACTTTGTAGGGGTCGCTGTCGCTGCCCTGCACCCGCGCGTGCACGCGGCGTCCCTCGAAGCGGATCGAGAGCACGTTGCCGCTGCGGGCGTACTCCCAGGCCCGCTCCAGGCGCTTTTTGAAGCGGTAGCCGTTGATCAGCTCCATCCACTGCTCGACCCACCAGGGCTGCTGCGCGATCGCCTGGGCGCCGAGTTGGGTGGTGAGACTTGAAGGGGTGTTCATGGGAAGGGCACGCCAACACGCCTGATGTGCTCCCGCAGGGGCTCGTAGCGCAGCGACTCCCAGTGGGTCACATCAAACAGGTATGGAGTAGGCAGCTGGTCAAGGGCGTCGCGCAGGGCCGCACTGCAGTCTTCAAGGGCACTGAAGGCCAGGTCAATGTCGGATCCGGCCCAATGGGTCCCCATGGCGCGGCTGCCGTAGAGCTTGACCCAGTGGATCTGGGGAAACTCAGCCAGGCACTGGCGGATCTCAGTCACGCTGCGTTCACTCAGCCCATGGTTTGCGGTGGCTTGGGCCGTACTCATGGCGTCTCCTCCAGCTTGCTGCTCAGCAGCGTGTGCAGTTGCGCGAGTCCGGCGAGATACCGCGTCTGGATCTGGTTAACGGCAGCTTTGGCACGGGCATCGTCGTAGGTGTGGGCCATCAGATTGCGCTCCTCGAGCATGTCGATCCAGAGCTGACCGTCGATCAACAGGCCCGTGGCAAAGGCCTGCTTGATCACCTCCCGCGGCAAACGGGCGTCAAGTCCGTTGTAGCTCAGGTAGTCCTTGAGGGTTTTCCAGCTCAGCTCAAAGGTGAATTCGTAGGCCTTGATCACGGCCATGCGGATCACCTCGCTCTCGGGGTCTTGCGCGGCCAGCTCCAGCATCGAGCGCAGTCGTCTGTAGGCCCGCTGCAGGTTGTCGAAGCGCTGCTTCCAGCGGATATCGCTGGCTTCGGCGGGGGGCGTGTTCATCACCTCACTCCTCCTCACTGCTGAGGGCGACCAGCTCCTTGAGCTGGCTCACATCCATGCCGCCGAGCCAGTCTTCGCCACTGCCGACGATGTCGGCGGCCAGTTTCGATTTCTCCTGGATCATGCGGTCGATGCGCTCTTCGACCGAGCCGCTGGTGATGAACTTGTGCACCAGCACCCGGTTGGTCTGGCCGATGCGGTAGGCGCGGTCGGTGGCCTGGTTTTCAACAGCAGGGTTCCACCAGCGGTCGATGTGGAACACGTGGCTGGCGCGCGTGAGGTTGAGGCCGACGCCGCCGGCTTTGAGCGAGAGCAGAAACAGCTGCGGACCCCGGGGGTCGTCCTGGAAGCGATCGACCATGGCCTGGCGTTCGTTTTTGCTGGTACCGCCGTGCAAGAAGGGCACCTCGGCGCGCCATTTGCGCTCCAGGTGGGCCTTGAGCAGGTGGCCCCATTCGGCGAACTGGGTGAACAGCAGGGCCCGATCGCCGGCCTCGATCACCTCTTCGAGGATCTCCTCGAGGCGCTGCACCTTGGCGCTGCGGCTGGTGAAGCTGCCGTTGCCCGTGGCGATCGCGGCTTCGGGCGTCTCCTTGAGCGCCAGGGCCGGGTGGTTGCAGATCTGCTTGAGCCTGGTGAGCAGGGCCAGCACCTGGCCGTGTTTCTGGCCCAGGGGCGCCCGGGCGATGGCGTCGAGGCTCTCCTCGACGGTTTTGTTGTAGAGCTTTTTCTGCTCGGGGGCCAGGCCCACCCATTCGCTCAGTTCGAGCTTCTCGGGCAGGTCCGAGATGATCGATTTGTCGGTCTTGAGGCGCCGCAAGATGAAGGGGCCCACGCGGGCCTTGAGGTCGCGCAGCGAGGCCATGTCGCCGTAGCGCTCGATCGGCAGCCGGTAGCGCTGCCTGAAGAAGGGCTCATCGCCCAGCACCTTGGGATTGAGGAAATCCATCAGCGCCCACAGTTCGCTGACGCGGTTTTCGACCGGGGTGCCCGTCAGGGCAATGCGGAAGCGTGAGCTCTTGCCGGCGCGGCCCAGATCGCGGGCGGCCATCGACTGTTTGGCACTGGGGTTCTTGATCGCCTGGGCCTCATCGATCACGACCCCCTGCCAGTCGATCGCCTCGAGCAGTTCGCTGTCGCGCTGCAGCAGGCCGTAGCTGGTGAGCACCAGGTCCACGTCCTTCAGGGCTTTCTTGAGGGCCGCCTCGGTGCCAGGGCGGCGCGGGCCGTAGTGCTCGCGCACCTTGAGTTTGGGAGTGAAGCTGTGGGCCTCGCGTTTCCAGTTGGTGAGCACCGAGGTGGGCGCCACCAGCAGCACCGGTCGCTTGAGCTCGCTCTCGGCCTTGAGATGCTGCAGAAAGGCCAGCAACTGGATCGTCTTGCCCAGGCCCATGTCGTCGGCCAGGCAGGCCCCCTGATCGAAGCGATGCAAAAAGGCCAACCAGCCCAGGCCGCGCTCCTGGTAGGGCCGCAGCTGGCCACTGAAGCCTTCGGGCGCCGGCAGGGGGTCTGGGGCTTTTTGCTGGTGGTATTGCTCCAGCACCGCCTGCAGGCGCGGGCCCGCATCGAACTGGTGCACCGGCAGGCGCATCAGGGTTTCGCCCTCGTTGGCGGTGAGCCGCAGGGCGTCGTCGAGGCTGAGGCCAGGATCAGCGGCGCAAAAGCGCTCGGCGTTGCGCAGGTCGCTGGGGCGCAGTTCGATCCAGGCGCCCTTGTGCTGCACCAGGGGGCTGCGCTTGGCCTGCAGGCGCTCGAGATCCTTGAGCGTCAGGGTGACGCCGCCGATCATCAGCTCCCAGCTCCACGCGAGGCTTTCGCCCAGGGTGAAGCCCCGCGACTTGGCCGGCAGTTCGGCCTTGATCGCTAGGCCCAGGCGGCTGGCGAGGCCGCCGCTGAGGCTGGGGGGCAGCAGCACCCCCACGCCCACATCGCGCAGTTGGGCCGCGGCGGTGCGCACCAGCACAAACGCCTCGGCGGGGGTGAGCTGCATGCGCTCGGGGGTGGCCGAATCGAGGCCCCGCTCGATCGGTTCAAACACCGTCAGCGCCCGGCCCAGACCTTCCAGCAACAGCTGGCTGGGTTGGGGCACCGCAATTTCGCCGAGGTAAATGTCGCGATCGCCCAGGGCCCACACCTCGGCGGCGGGCAGTTTGAGGCTGGGGTCGGCCTCGGCCTGCAGCGCAAAGCTCAGGCTCCAGAGCTCGTCGCCCTCGGCCGGGGTGTCGAGCTCGAGGGCCGTGCGGGCTGGGGCAACGCGGCCGGCCACCGCTTCGCGCCAGTGGTGGGTGGCCACCTCGAGGCGCTCGGTCTCCTCCTCGTCGAGTCCCAGCTGGCCGGGGCCCTGGCCCAGGGCTTTCTGCCAGGCCCCAAGCAAGGGATCAAGCCCCTGGGGGTCGGCGGCAAAGCCATCGCGCAGTTGCCCATCGAGCAGGGCTTCCAGAAAACTGGCCACCCGCAGCCGTCCGCTGCCTGGTCTGCGGCAGGCCAGGGCGAGCTCGCCAGGGCTGCCTTCGGCCGTGGCGCAGGTGGCCACCTGGGGCAGGCGGGTGGCGAATTCTTCGAGCCGGTGGCGGTCGTCTTCGCGGTTCAGCAGCGGCAGCCAGCGGGCGCGCCCCTCTTCGACCAGCGGCAGGTAACGCCCGCGGGCGATCAGGCTCAGCGCCCAGCGCTGCAGGTGGCTCCACCAGCGCAGGTCATCAGCCAGCTCGGGGTTGCCGCCTGAGAGCGGCAACCGGCTGAGCCATTCGGCGGCGGCGGCGGGTTTGAGGGCCAGCCCCTCGATTCGCCAGGGCCACCACTCCACGGTTTTGGGTAGGGGCTGACCGGCCTGCAGCGGCAAGCCGCTCCAGGGGCCCTCGCCGGCCGTTTTGCCTTTGGCCGCCTGGCCGCGGCTGGGCAGGGTCAGGGTGGCGCTGGCCGGGCGCAGGGCCTCAGACCACAGGTCGTTGTCGTCGAGCCAGGCGGCCAGGTCATCGACCACCAGGCTGAAGGGGTGCTCGCTGACC
>VGQS01000088.1 GCA_016882285.1 Cyanobacteria bacterium K_DeepCast_35m_m2_155
ACCAACCAGCTCCATGCCGCTGTTGTGGAGTTGGTGGCGCTCGATGATGCCTCGATCAAGTATTCAACAGTCCAGAACTGGTATGCCGGCGATGAAAACGGCATTGGCGGTATCTACAACTTCGTGACCAAGCGCGGGCAGTGCCGTGGAGCGCGCAGCAAGATCAGCTGGACACAGGTGGAAACGGGTTCCTCCATCACCTGGAAGTATCCCAGCTGTGTGCTCCAGGGTGATGAATCGGTCGGTGAATTCTATTCCGTGGCGCTCACGAACAATCGTCAGCAGGCTGACACCGGCACCAAAATGATCCATGTGGGCCCTCGCACCCGCTCCACCATTGTCAGCAAAGGCATCAGCGCTGGACACTCGAGCAACAGTTATCGCGGTTTGGTGCAGATCGGGCCCAAGGCTCGTGGGGCCAAGAATTACAGCCAGTGCGACTCCATGCTGATTGGCGATCAGGCGGCGGCGAACACCTATCCCTACATTCGCTCGCAGCAGAGTGATGCGGTTGTTGAGCATGAAGCCAGCACCTGCCGCCTGTCAGCAGATCAGTTGTTTTATCTGCAAAGCAGGGGAATCGCATTTGAAGAGGCGGTCTCGATGATGGTGAGCGGCTTTTGTCGCGATGTCTTCAATCAATTGCCCATGGAGTTTGCCGCTGAGGCCGACAAGCTCTTGGCGCTCAAACTCGAGGGCTCCGTGGGTTGAATGAACACTCCACCGGTCGCGCCTGTTCAACGCTGATCAGCCGCTGAAGAACAAGCTCTTTTCTTTTTTGTCTTTCACTGCATCTGTTGATTCGTGATTCGCTCTGACGCCCCTGTGTTGCTTGAAATCCGTGGCCTGAAGGCCTCGGTTGAGGATCAGCCGATTCTTCACGGTGTGGATCTGACGATTCGCGCGGGTGAAATCCACGCCGTCATGGGCCGCAACGGCAGCGGCAAGAGCACCCTCTCCAAGGTGCTTGCAGGCCATCCTGCCTACACCGTGACCGATGGCGCCGTGCTGTATCGCGGTGAGGACCTGCTTGGGCTTGAGCCTGAGCAGCGGGCCCGCATCGGTCTGTTTCTCGGGTTTCAGTACCCGGTTGAGATTCCTGGGGTCAGCAATCTGGAGTTCCTGCGGGTGGCCACCAACGCCCGGCGCGCCGAACTGGGCCACGACGAACTGGACACCTTTGCTTTTGAAGATCTGGTGCGTGAGCGCCTGGCTGTGGTGCAGATGGATCCGGCTTTTCTGGAGCGCTCGGTCAATGAAGGCTTCAGCGGTGGTGAGAAAAAGCGCAACGAGATCCTGCAGATGGCCCTGCTCGAGCCGCTGGTGGCGATCCTCGATGAGACCGATTCAGGGCTTGATATCGATGCGCTGCGCATCGTGGCCGGCGGTGTCAATCAACTGGCCAGCCCTGACAACGCCACGCTGCTGATCACGCACTATCAGCGTCTGCTTGATCTGATCACTCCTGATCACGTGCATGTGATGGCGGCGGGTCGCATTCTGCGCAGTGGCGGTCCTGAGCTGGCTCTCGAGCTCGAGCGCACAGGGTATGAGTGGGTCGATCAGGAGTTGGCTGTGGCGGGGGTGTCCTGATGGTGGCGTCCCCGCTGGCCCGCAGCGCACAGACCAGCCCCACGGCTGCGGCCTGGCAATCCCTGGTGGGTGCACCCCTGCCCAGCCGCCGCCAGGAGGAATGGCGCTTCAGTGATCCAGCGGGCTTCAGCCAGCTGGAGCCGCGGCTGTGGAGCGGCCCTGAACCATGGGTGGACCTGGTGCTCCCCGCTGGAGTCAAGCGGCTCGATGCTGGCGCGGCCCAGCCGCAGATTGCTGCTGTGCTCGAGCAGGCCCACTGCCACGAGCACTGGCCGGTGCGGCTCAACGCAGCAGCCCAGGGGGCGCTCTTGCCTCTTCGGGTTTCTGCTGAAGCGTCTGAGCTGGTGCTCGACCTCGATGCCGCTGACTGCGGCGAGGTGCTCGCCGTGCAGGTGCTGTTGCTGCTCGAGCCTGGGGCGCAACTCGATCTGACGCTGCGACTGCGCGCCACCGGTCGCTCCTTGAGCAGTGTGGTGATCGCCGCATCGCTGCAGGCGGGCTCGCGCTTGAACCTGGCCGCTGTTGCGGCCGGTCACCTTGATGCCTCCGTGCTGGCGCATCTTGCTGTGGTCCAGGACCCCACCAGCAGCCTGCAACTCACCACCGCCGCTGCCGGCTGGGGCTTCAGCCGTCTCGAGCCGCGCATCGTGCAGCGTGGTGGGGGCGCGGCGACCCGTCTGCGGGCCCTGCAGTGGGTGCATGACGATCAATTGGCTGATACCCATTCACTGGTGCGCTTTGAGGGGCCCGATGGCAGCCTCGATCAGGTGCACAAGAGCGTGGCCGATGGCAACGGCCGCAGCGTGTTCAACGGTGCCGTGCAGGTGCCGCGCGCAGCCCAGCGCACGGACGCGGCCCAGCTCAGCCGCAGCCTGCTGCTCAGTGATCGCGCCCGCATCGACACCAAACCCGAGCTCGAAATCGTCGCCGACGATGTCAAATGCGCCCACGGTGCCACCGTGAGCCAGCTGCAGAGCGAGGAGCTCTTTTATTTGCGCAGCCGCGGCATTGCTGAGGACCAGGCCGCCCGCTTGCTGCTGGCTGGTTACTGCGATGAGGTGCTGGCCGAGCTGCCTGCCGCAGCTGCTGGCTGGCGGCCCCTGCTTGAGCAACTCCATCGGGAGGCAAGCTCATGACGGCCGTACCGGCGAGCCCGCCCCAGTCGCTCGAGGCCGAATCGCTTCAGACTGCAGGCATGGCTTGCGCACAGGCTCCATTGGGCGCTGAGAACCTGGCGGCCCTGACCCGGCCCGACTTTCCGCTGCTGGCGCAGACCGCCTGCCTGGGTCAGCCGCTGATCTACCTCGATCACGCCGCCACCAGCCAGAAGCCGCGCCAGGTGCTCGATGCCCTGCGCCATTACTACGACCACGACAACGCCAACGTGCACCGCGGTGCCCACCAGCTGAGCGCCCGCGCCACCGACGGCTTTGAAGCCGCCCGGGAGAAGACGGCGCGCTTTGTGGGATCGGCCAATCCGCGCGAGATCGTGTTCACCCGCAATGCCAGCGAGGCGATCAACCTGGTCGCCCGCAGCTGGGGTGAAGCGTTTCTGCGCCCCGGCGACGAGGTGCTGCTCACGGTCATGGAGCACCACAGCAACCTGGTGCCCTGGCAGCTGGTGGCGGCGCGCACGGGCTGCGTGCTGCGCCATGTGGGTCTCACCGAAACCGGCGAACTGGATCTGGCCGATCTACGCGCCAAGCTCTCCGAGCGCACCCGCCTGGTGAGCCTGGTGCAGGTGAGCAACACCCTGGGCTGTCTCAACCCGGTGGCCGAGGTGGCGGCCCTGGCCCACAGCGCCGGTGCCCTGGTGCTGGTGGATGGCTGCCAGAGCCTGCCCCACCTGCCGGTGGACGTGAAGCAGCTCGACTGCGACTTTCTGGTGGGCAGCTCCCACAAGCTGTGTGGTCCCACCGGCATGGGTTTGTTGTGGGCGCGCGAGTCCCTGCTCGATGCGATGCCGCCGTTTCTGGGCGGGGGCGAAATGATCCAGGACGTGTTCCTGGAGCACAGCAGCTGGGCTGATCTGCCTCACAAGTTTGAAGCCGGCACGCCTGCGATCGGCGAGGCGATCGGCATGGGCGCGGCCCTCGATTACCTGCGGGCCATCGGCCTGGACCGTATCCACGCCTGGGAGCAGCAGCTCACCCGCCAGCTGTTTGAGCGGCTGCAGGCGATCGAGGGGCTGCGCATCCTCGGGCCGACCCCCGATCAACAGCCTGACCGTGGCGCTCTGGCTGCCTTCCACGTCGAGGGCCTGCACGCCAACGACATTGCTGCGTTGCTGGATTCGGCCGGGATCTGCATTCGCAGCGGGCACCACTGCACCCAGCCCCTGCACCGCCACTACGGCCTGAGCGGCAGCGCCCGCGCCAGCCTCAGCTTCACCACCACCCCCGAAGAGATCGATCGCTTCGCCGATGAGCTCGAGGGCACGATCGCCTTTCTGCGCGAGCACAGCTGAGCGGACCGTATCAGCTCAGGCTGGGGTGAGCACGGCCATCGCTTCGGCCTGGTGCGCCCCCTGCCAGGCCCAGTGCCACTGCCAGCCCGCCTCAGCGGCAGCCGCTGCGATCGTCTCGCGGTCGGCGGGGATGTCGAAGCTGCCTAGGTGGTTGATCACGTGCTCCTGCTGCTCGCTGCTGAGCTGGGGCCAGCCGTTGTGGATACGGCTGCTGTAGCGCGCGATGTAGGCGCTGCGGCTCTCGCCGGGTTCGCGGAACACATCCACCCAGATGAACAGGCCACAGGGGCTGATGCGCTGGCGGGCCGCCTGCAGAAAGGTGGCCTTGGCGTCGTCATCGAGGTGGTGGATGGCGAACGCCGAATGCAGGATCTCGGTGCGTCGTGGTTGCTCGCCGCTGCCGCCGTCGTCGCGCTCATCCAGATCGCCCTGCGCCCAGGCCAGCAGATCGCCCTCCAGCCAATAGGTGGGGTAGGGCACTGCACCAAGTGCCTTCTGCGCCAGCGGCAGCACCACGCCAGCCAGGTCGAGGCCGGTGTAGTGGGCCAGGGGCAGACGCCGCAGCAGCGGTGCCAGCAGGGCCAGATCACCGCAGCCCAGGTCCACCATGCGGGGGGCGGCTGCTTCGGCGGGGCGCGCCGCCAGCCAGCCATCGATGGCCCTGGCGGTGGCGCCCGCCACGGCCCGGTGCTCCATCAGATCGTGCTCCACGATCGCCCGGTAGGAGCTCCACTGCCGCTCGAAGAAATCCATGGCCCCGCCTTTGGTGGCTTCATCTTGCTGAAGCATGCTGATTGCTGGATCAGGGGCTGGCCATCCACGGGTGGATCTCTCTGCCCACCAGCCTGGCCACAATGGCTCCGATCTGCCGGCTTGCGCGTCTGAACGATGCACCACCTTCTGCCCCGGTCGGCTTTGGCAGTCCTGCTGGCCCTGCAGTTGCCCTGGGGCGGGGCTGTTGCTGCCCCCAGTCCTGGCCGGTGCGCGTCGCCCAGTGACCTCACGGGCCTTTCGGGTGTGTGGCAGGCCGAGGCCCTGGCCCATGTGAGCGCTGGTGTGGCGGCCAGCCGGCAACGGCTGCAGCTGCAGGTGGGGCCCGATGGCCGGGTGCGCGGACAGCGCGACTGGGCTGCCGTGCAAACCGGTCCCGGTGCGGTGCAAGGCCGCAACCGCCAGGGGCAAGCGGCGTTTCAGGCGGTGGAACCGTTGATCGGCTGGATCGAACCGCGCAGCTGCCGGGTGCTTCTGGTTGAAACCGAGGACAGCGGCCGAATCAGCGGCTGGCTACGCCGTGATGCCAGCGGACCGTTGCTGGAGCTGGAGATCAGCCAGAGCGGACGCGGGGCGGTGGCCGTGTTGGCCGAGTTTCGCCGGCTGCCGGGCGCTCAGCCGGGGGCGACGCCACGCCCCTGATAGACGCTGACGCTGATCGCCCCGTCGCTGCGCTCGGCCAGCTGGGCAAACCGCTCTGCCCCTGTGTCGATCAGGGCAGCGGTCTCGGCATCGGCGGCTGCCGCCCGAAGCGCCGGCAGCTCCGGGCCGATGAACCCCAGCAGGTAGGTGCAGAACTCCTGCAGCTGCTGCCTCTGGCCGGGGCACCAGTGGTGCAGCCCGAGCATCTGCACGTCCACCTCGGCGAACCCCGCCTGGCTCAGCAGCGGCCCCAGGCGCGGGCCGGCGTGGGCATCGCCGTGGCGGTTGAAGTGGGCCACAAAGGCTGCCAGCAGGGCATCGATCGCCCCATCGGGTGGCGACACCCGCAGGCTGCCGTAGTCGGTCTCGGTGAGGTGGATCGTGCCGCCGGGCCGCAGCACCTGCCGCGCTTCGCGCAGCACCGCCAGAGGATTGCTCAGATGCTCGAGCACCCAGACCACACGCACCCGATCAAAGTGCTGATCGGGCCAGGGCAGGGCGGCCCCATCGCCCACCACCAGCTCGATGTCCTCAGGATCGAGCCCCAGATCCGCCAGGTGCCTGCGGGCGCCGTCGATCTGTTCGGCGCTGATGTCAATGCCGCTGAGCCGGGCCTCGGGGCAGGCCT
>VGQS01000089.1 GCA_016882285.1 Cyanobacteria bacterium K_DeepCast_35m_m2_155
GGGCCGCTGCGGCCTGATCCAGCTGGGGATCCTTCAGGCTTGCCGCCGCCTGTTGCAGCGGCACCCCATCCCAGCCAAACACCTGCCGGCAGCGGGGATGGGCCAGCAGCGTGCCGCTGAGCACCAGCCAGCTGCTCTGCGCCAACACCGAAGCCTGGCCATCCAGCAGGGTCCACCCTGCCGCGTTGGGTTGCAGGACGCGCACCACAACGCCGTACTGCAGTGTGGTGGTGCCGGGGTGCTGGGCGGCCAGCTCCAGCAGTCCCTTGGCCAGCTGATCCATGCCGCCCTGGCCCTGCCAGAGGGCGCCGTCGCTGAAGCCGTCGTCAAGCGGTGGCCCGATCTGGCCGGCTTCGTTAAGGCTTTGGATGGCGCCTGCAAAGGGGCTGACCCAGCCCCCCTGGCTGAGGGCCTCCACCAGGGCTGTCGCAGGCCCAGCGCTGCGCAGGTTGAACAGCGGCGCTCCATGGTTGATCGCCAGGCCGGGATCGTGACGGGAGCGGCGCGTGGCTGCCCGCCCGCCTGGGCCGCGGCCACTTTCAACGATCACGACCCTGCCGCCCCAGCCCTGCTGCCGCAGTGCCGCAACCAGCGTGCAGCCGGCAATGCCGGCCCCCACGATCGCCAGGTCGGCGCGGGCTGCTCCTGCTTCAGGCAAGGTCTGCTGCTGCGGCACCAGACCATGATCTGCTTTGAGCAGGCCTCAGCTGCCACTCTGGCTGATCGCCTGCAGGTTGGCCGGCAGAAACACGGCCCAAGACAGCCAGGAGCTGCATTGGCGGGACCCCTGGCAACCGCTCTGGGGCCACACGTTCTGGCTGCCATCGAGGGGCGCTTGGCTGCTGATGTCAGCCAGCCTGAAATCGACCGGCAGCGCACCCAGGATGCCGGCACCGGAGATTTCGCCATCCGCCGCATCGGCGATGATCGCCGCGCGCAGGGCTACAGCAGCCTGCGCTTTGAGCGTGGCGTAGGGCACGTAACTGCGGGTCTGCTCCTCAAGGAAGCGCTCACCGGCTTCCGAATAGAGGAAGCGGCTCAAGGGGATGAGATCCACGGCATAGGGCTTGGCCAGCCCCTGGCGCACCTGCTGGGAGGTCCAGCCGGAGCGGTTGAGCCCACCTTCAAGCCCCCGGTCGGTGATTTCGCCGCTGCTGACAAACGTGTTCAGCGCTTCGGGGCTTGTGGTCCACACGGCGGCGCCGGTGTTCCAGCGCACCGGGCTCGCTTCGCCGGCCAGCGCTGGCTGGCTGAAGCTGCCTGCGGTGGCAGCACAGGCCAGGGCCAGGGCGGCCTTGGCAAGGGTGGGAAGCGGGCGGTTCGCCATGGTCAGGCCGGCACAACGCCGGACGAGCGGGAGCGAACCCTATGGATGCCATGGCCCAGCAACGGCGGCTGAACTGCTTTTGCAGCAATGCTGCCGCAGCTCAGTCTTCGGGGTAGAGCAGCGCGGCCAGCTCCTCGGCATCGACGTCGTAGACGCGGGCCAGGGTGGTCTCGATCGCGCTGGTCACCACATCGGGCAGAAAGCGCATGGCGTTGAGCGCGTCATCGACGATCTCGTCGCTGAGCAGCTTGTCGCCGCCGAGCTTTTCGTCGTTGATCACCGCCATCACCCAGCTCTGATAGGCCGTGACCAGATCGGCAAACTCAAGATCGGGATCGTTGAGGTCGAGGGCCATGGGGCCAAGCTCCTGCAGATGTCTGCAGTCTGCCCTCTGGTTGCCGGGCTGGCAGTGTGGCGTCAGTGTCTGCGGTTGCCATGGGCGGCGCGCCAAACCCTGCGTCGTTGCAGGCCACGCTGGTTGATTTCGCCATCGCCGAGCTGGTGCGGCAGCACCGCAGCAGTTTTGAACCGCTCTGGAGTGCTGAAAGCTGGGCCAAGCTGCTGATCTGGCTGGCCCTCAACTGCGGCTGCAGCGGCGATGAAGGCGGTTTGAAGGCGTTTGCCGAAGCGCTGGGGCCGGTGCTCACAGGCCGCATGCGGCGGCTGTTTTTCGAGCGGGAGCTGGCCGATCTTGAGCTGCAGGTGATGGCCGATCCGGCCGAGCAGCAGGTTCTGGTGCTGCCCCAGGGGCCCGCACCCGATCTGCTCGAGACAGCGCGGGTGCGTCAGGCCCTTGAGCGCATCGCCCTGCTCGGGCGTGTGGCAGCCGAGGAGCGCTGGCAGCGTCTCGATGCCGTGCTGGCGATCCCCTGGCGCTGATCAGTGGTTGCCGGTGTTGGGCAGGTGCTGCTCGGGCGGCCACACCATCGAATACTCCACCTGCTGGGGGAAGGGAATCTCGATGCCTTCGCGTTTGAAGGCATGCCAGATCGCCTGGTTGACCTCACTGCAGATGGTCACGTTGTCCATCGGGTTGGCGATCCAGAAGCGCAGGGCGTAGTTGATCGCTGAGTCGCCATAGCTCAGCAGCAGGGCCTTAGGGGCTGGATTGGGGAGCACGCGGTTGACCTGCCGTGCGGTCGCCTCGAGCAGGGCAATCACCGATTCGGGGTCATGGTGATAGGCCGCACCGACGCTGACCTGGCTGCGGCGCATGCGGTCGCTGGCCGTGTAAGTGGTGGCCATTTCCGTAAAAAACGTCTGATTGGGAATCAGCAGCTCGGCGTTGTCACGGTCGCGCCACAGCAGGGTGGCCCGCAGCCCCAGCTTGCGCACCTCGCAGGGGTCGCCATCGAGCATCAGCACTTCACCAGGTCGCACCGAACCCTCAAACAGCAGCCAAAGGCCGCTCACGAAGTTGGAGAACACCTCTTTGATGCCAAAGCCAAGGCCAACCGAGAGCCCCCCAGCCACCGCGATCAGGGCGGTCGTGTTGAGCCCCAGGTGGATGGCAACCGCGATGAGGCCCAAAGTCACGACCGCATAACGCAGCATCAGCTCGAGGGCTTTGCGACGGCTGCTGCTCATGCCGACCGCTCTCTGGATCAGCCAGGCCAGGGCCACGTCTTGAACGTTGTCGAGCTCGTTGATCATGACCAGCGCGCTCATCACCAGATAACCCGGTCGCAGCAAGCGCGTTTCGATCTGATGCACCCGCTCCTGCGGCAGCCACCGGAGCAGTTGCTGGCTCAGTAGCTGCAGGCTGTACCAGCCCAGCCAGAGCCAAGTCCACAAGGCGCACAGGCCGTGGGGTTGATGAAGCTTCTGCAGCAGCAGCGCCAGAGCAGCAAGCAGCCCAAGTCCCAGGGGGGTGTAGCCGAGCAGCGGCCAGCGGCCCAGCCAGCGCCGCCGCCGCATCTGCCGGGTGAGCACCACCGCAGCCACGATCAGTGCCAGTTGCAGCATCACCGCCGGCCGCTCCAGATAGCCGAGCCAGCCCAGCACCTCGAGCGATAACTCCTTCATCGCTGCCCCCTGAAAATGCGCACCAGTTCCTGGCCGCCAGCCACGGGGCTCTGGGTGCTGAACACCAGCGCGTTGATCACGCTTTGGGTGCGTTCAACACGATCAAGGTTGTTGTGCAACTGCTTGGTCAAGGTGTTGACCTGCTGGCCCTGTTTGGCTGCAACCGCCATGGCAGCGAGTGTCTTGGAGCTGTTGGTCGGGATCCCGACAAAACGATTGGCCGGCAGCACGGTCTGGCTGCCGAGGCTGAGGTTGCGCTGGCTTAACGGTGTGATGCTGAAGTTGGCAAAAGCCAGTGCCTGGGCACGCCCGGCGCCACTTGAGTTTTTGCCGAGCGCAAACAGCCGCAGTTGATTCAGCGGCGAGGCCTCGCCTCCTTCGCCGCTTGGCAGCGGCGCCACAGCCAGGGCTGATCCCAGTTTGCTGCGCAGGCGATTCAGGGCGGTGCTTTGGCAGGGAATCCAGTCGAGCCGGCCTGCTTGAAATTCGCGATCGGTTGTCTCCTGATCGGGGTAGAAGGTGATGCGTTGGTAGGTGTTGGCGTTCTGCAGCCAGGCCAGCCAACGCTCCAGCCCATTCAGGCTCTCTTTGGAGGGCATCTGGCCAGTTGCGGCTTGATTCAGTGCCGGCAGCGCTCCCAGGCTGCCGGCACTCCAGATCAGTTCGTAGACGTTGAGCGACAGACCGATCGGATGTCCCTTAGCGCTGATGGTCAGCAGCTCCCCCATGGTGCGTGGCGCCTGCTGCAGGCGCGTGCTGTTGAAGCAGGCCAGTTGGGTGTTCAGCAACACCGGCAAGCCCGCCAGGCGTCCATGGCGATCGCGCAACCGGTCCAGTTCGGCTGGCTCAAAGTCCATGGCCTGCTCAGGGGTCATGGGGTATGGATCGCTCAGTCCAGCCTCCAGCAGGCGAATGGCAGTCATGCCATTCACCAGCAACAGATCCGGTCCCAGGCCGGCACCGGTGCGGTGCTGCATGGCGGCCTCGATCCGGTTCCATGGATACAAGGCGAACTGGAATCGGGTGTTGGGATGCAGCGCCTTGAAGTCCGACTCCAGCAGACCAAGGCGCTCGCGATACGCCTCCAGCACCTCGCCATCGATGGTCTGATCTGGATTGGTGGCAATGGCCAGATACAGCACATCTGGCAGCTACTGCATCAGGTTGCACCCCGAAAGCAGCAGAGCGCTGATCGCCGCTGTTGCTGCAGCGGCCCATCGTCGTGGCTGGAAGGGTGGGGCCATGGCGCTTGCCTGCGCGCCCATCATCGAGGCAGCGGCAACGCTTTGCGACCATGGCCTCACTGCCTGTTGTGAAGCTGGTGACCGACGCCCTGCCCAAGACCTACGACCCGGTGGGCACCGAGGCCCGCTGGCAGCAGGCCTGGGAAACGAGCGGCGCCTTTCACCCCGATCCCGCCGCCCCCGGCGAGCCGTTTGCGGTGGTGATCCCGCCGCCCAACGTCACCGGCAGCCTGCACATGGGCCACGCCTTCAACACGGCCCTGATCGACACGATCGTGCGCTACCAACGCCTGGCCGGCAGGAACGTGCTGTGTCTGCCGGGCACCGACCACGCCTCGATCGCCGTGCAGACGATCCTGGAGAAGCAGCTCAAGGCTGACGGGTTGCGCAAGGAAGACCTGGGCCGCGAGGCCTTTCTTGAGAAGGCCTGGGCCTGGAAGGCCCAGAGTGGCGGCACGATCGTGGGCCAGCTGCGGCGCCTGGGCTATTCGGTCGACTGGCAGCGCGAGCGCTTCACCCTCGACACCGGCTGCAGCGCCGCGGTGGTGGAAGCCTTCAACCGCCTGCACGAGCAGGGGCTGATCTACCGCGGCGAGTACCTGGTCAACTGGTGTCCGGCCTCGGGCTCGGCGGTGAGCGATCTGGAGGTGGAGATGAAGGAGGTGGACGGCCACCTCTGGCATTTCCGCTATCCCCTGAGCGGCGGCGCTGCCGCCGATGGCCGCACCCATCTGGAGGTGGCCACCACCCGGCCCGAGACCCTGCTGGGCGACACGGCCGTGGCGGTGAACCCCAGGGACCCGCGCTACAGCGCCCTGGTGGGCCAGACCCTCACCCTGCCGCTGGTGGGGCGCCAGATTCCGATCGTGGCCGATGAGCACGTCGATGCCGAGTTCGGCACGGGCTGCGTCAAGGTCACCCCCGCCCACGACCCCAACGACTTTGCGATCGGCCAGCGCCACAACCTGCCGCTGATCACGGTGATGACCAAGGACGGCTCGATGAACGATGCCGCCGGCCGTTTCGCCGGGCTCGATCGCTTTGAGGCCCGCCAGGCGGTGGTGGCCGCCATGGAGGCCGAAGGCTTCCTGGTCAAGGTGGAGCCCTACCGCCACAGCGTGCCGTTCTCGGACCGCGGCAAGGTGCCGGTCGAGCCGTTGCTGTCGACCCAGTGGTTCGTGCGCACCGAGCCCCTGGCGGCCCGTTGCCGTGAGGCGCTGGAGGCTGCCGCCGGGCCCGAGCCGCGCTTCGTGCCCGAGCGCTGGGCCAAGGTCTACCGCGACTGGCTCACGGACATCCGCGACTGGTGCATCAGCCGCCAGCTGTGGTGGGGGCACCGCATTCCGGCCTGGTTTGTGGTCAGCGAAACCGGTGGCGTCATCACCGACAGCACGCCTTATGTGGTGGCCCGCAACGAGGCCGAAGCCCGCGCCAGGGCCGAGGCGCAGTTTGGCGGGGATGCCGTTCTCGAGCAGGACCCCGACGCCC
>VGQS01000090.1 GCA_016882285.1 Cyanobacteria bacterium K_DeepCast_35m_m2_155
ACGGCTGTGGCGCGACGGGCCTGCCGCTTCACGCCTGAACAGAACGCATGAGCATCGGCATCTGGATCCTGGGGGATCAGCTGTCCCAGCAGCAGTCAGCCCTGGCAGATCTGCAGCAGAGGCTCGGTGCAGAGCAGGCCCGCCAACGCTGCCGGGTGTTGTTGATCGAATCGAGCGGCGTCCTGCGCACGCGCCCCTATCACCGTCAGAAGCTGGTTCTGGTGTGGAGTGCAATGCGTCACTTCGCCCAGGACCTGCAGGTCAGTGGTTGGTGCGTCGATTACATCGAAGCAGAGTCCTTCGCTGCGGCACTGCACCACTGGCTGAGCGCCCATGCGATCAGCGAGCTGCACGTGATGGAGCCGGCTGAGCGACCGTTCCAGCAGGCGATTGAACGGTTGCAACTGCCGCAGCTGCATTGGCATCGCTCCAATGCATTTGTTTGGAGCCGTGAGGACTTTGCTGCTTGGGCCCGTCCCTACAGACAGCTGCGCATGGAGCTCTTCTACCGGGAGGGCCGCCGCCGCTTTGGGGTGCTGTTGGATGCCGGCGGCGAACCACGGGGGGGCCAGTGGAATTTTGATCATGACAACCGCAAGGCACCACCAAAAGGCCTGACAGGGCCGGCGCCGCTGTGGTTCGAGCCCGATGCCACGACCCAGGCCGTGATCGCAAAGGTGCAGGCGCTCGACGCTGCGCGCCAGACCTCAGGAGAAGAGCCACTGCCAGGACAGTTGCAGCCGTTCGGTTGGGCCGTGAACCGCTCGCAGGCGCTGAGCGTGCTGGAGCAGTTCATCGTGACCCGGCTCGATGGCTTCGGTCCCTATCAGGACGCCATGGTGGTTGGGCAGCCGACGTTGTGGCATGCCCTGCTCTCGCCCTATCTGAACCTGGGCCTGCTGCATCCACTGGAGGTGATCCGCCGGCTGGAGCAGGCAGGTCTCCAACAGGGAACGCCCCTGGCCAGCCTGGAGGGACTGATCCGCCAGATTCTGGGTTGGCGCGAGTACACCCACGGCCTGTACTGGTGGTTTGGCGACGCGTACGGCCAAAGCAACCACTTCAAGGCGACCGCAGCGCTGCCCGCCTGGCTTGAGCAGCTGGGCAGCAGTGGCATGGCCTGCATGGATGCGGTGCTGGCTGACCTTGCCGGCAATGGATATGCCCACCACATTCAGCGGCTGATGGTGCTGGCCAACTACGGCCTGCTCGCGGGCCTGGATCCACAGGCCCTGACGGCCTGGTTTCACCGCATGTTCATCGATGGCTTCGATTGGGTGATGCAGACCAACGTGCTGGGCATGGGGGTCTTTGCCGATGGCGGACGCCTGGCCAGCAAGCCCTACGCCGCCAGTGGCGCCTACATCAACCGCATGAGCAACTACTGCAAGGGCTGCCGCTACAACGTCAAGCAACGCAGTGGTGATCAGGCCTGCCCCTTCAACAGCTTGTACTGGGATTTTCTGGATCGCCACCACGAGCAGCTGCGCCGCAATCCACGCATGGCGCTCGTGATCAAACAGCTCGAGCGGCTCGAGCCTGAGGTGTTGGCCGAGATTCGCAGCACGGCAGCCCTGCACCGGCCAGGCTGATGAGCTCGCCCCTAGCCTGGCCGCGAGCGCTGCCCTGACATGCCCCTGGCTCTGAGCTTGCCGCCCGAGGCCTATCTCTGGTTCAAAACCCTCCACATCGTTGGTGTGGTGGTGTGGTTCGCCGGTCTGTTCTATCTGGTGCGCCTGTTCATCTATCACCAGGAAGCCGGCGAACTGGATCCACCGCTCAAGCAGGCCTTTGAGCAGCAATACGCCCTGATGGAACGGCGTTTGGCCAACATCATCACCACCCCAGGCATGGTGGTCGCCGTGGTCTGTGCAGCCGGACTGCTGCTGGTGAACCCCAGCTGGCTTCAGCAGGCTTGGATGCACGCCAAGCTCGCGTTCGTGCTGGCCCTGCTTGCCTATCACGCCTTTTGCTATCGCCTGATGGGCCAGTTGCAGCAGGGTGTCTGCGGTTGGAGCGGGCGGCAGCTGAGAGCCCTGAATGAATTGCCAACGCTCCTGCTGGTGGTGGTGGTGATGCTGGTGGTGTTCAAAAACCAGTTCCCAACGGGCGCCGCGACATGGTTCGTGGTGGCCTTGGTGATCTTCATGGCGGCCTCGATCCAGTTCTATGCACGCTTCAGACGGCTCAGGTCGGAGCGGGAGCGCGCCAGCGCCGCGGCGACAACGACCGCAAGCTGATGGGCGCTGCAGCCACCCTCCACGAGCGCCACAAGCATCCCCTGGCCCAGGTGCTGCAGTCGGTTGGGCCCCAGTGCTGCCCAACGCGGGTCAACCTGCACTGCCACACCCACTGCAGCGATGGCAGCCTGAGCCCTCAGGACCTGGCCCATCAGGCCATCACCATCGGGCTCGAGCATCTAGCCGTCACCGATCACCACAGCACCGCCGCCCACGCCCCCATCGCGGCAGAGTTGGCCGCGAGGGCCGCCAAAGGCAACCGCGTTCCGCAGTTCTGGCGTGGGGTCGAGATCAGTGCCCTGCTCGATGGTTGCCTGGTGCATGTCCTAGCCCTTGGATTTGGGGCTGAGCACGTCAGTTTGAGCCCCTACCTCGAGGGGGTCAGTCAAGTGGGCCCAGCGTTGCAGGCTTGGGTGGTGGTGCAAGCCATCCATGCCTGCGGTGGTCTGGCCCTGCTGGCCCATCCAGCCCGCTACCGGCTGCCGCATCAGCGGCTGATCGCAGCAGCCGCTGAGCTTGGCTTTGACGGTGCCGAAACCTGGTACGACTACAGCATGCAACCGCTTTGGAGTCCGACGCCCGTGGTGTGTGATGCGATCTCCCGCGATCTCACCAAACGTGGCCTTTTGCAGAGTTGTGGCACCGATACCCATGGCCATGACCTCTGCGGCCGCTAGGGTTTGGCGAGCTTGATCGCCACCGCAGATGGGCCTCTTCGATCGACTGTTCGGCGCCAAGGCTGCCTCCAGTGCTGCCGAAGCCAATGCACCCAAAAAGCCCGACAACGCCTTCTATCTGGAGCCCGAAGCCTCCAGCAGCCTGGGTGACGTGGCTTTCATGAAGCGCTCCAACACGATTCGCCACACCTTCCCCGGCACCCTCGATAGCCCCGGCAACAAGGAGATGGTTGCCGAGGTGGCGTCGATGGAGGCCAAGCTGGAAACCATGAGCGAGGGGCTCGGTGGCACCCAGAGCGTCGAAAAGGCGGTCAACCTCACAGGCGGCATTCCCAAGCCAGTCAAAAAGACCTTTGCCCAGCCCCTGAGCAAAGCCGAGCTCGATCAACGCATGAAGGGCTCGGCCGTTGGTGTCAACGTGCCCGGTGGACCTGCTGCCATCAAGGCCTCTCAAGATGAGCAGGCAGGCAATCAATCCCAGCCGGCCATCACCCAGCAGGGCGGCAAACCCGGCGACATCAATCCGTTCAAGGCCATGGCCAAGGACCTGCGCTCCTGAGGTCGGACAACCACTGGACCGTCAGCACCGCGGCCCTGGGCCGTCGTGCTGTTCGGTCAGGGATTCACTGGCGAGCACAAGCTCTTTGAGCCGCTCGAGCTGCTCCACGCGAGCACCGTCCCAAAGGCCGCGGTTGTGGGCTTCCAGCAGGCGCTCTGCCATGTCACGCAGGGCCCACGGGTTGCTGCGCTCCAGCGATTGCCGCACCTGCTTGTTGTCGAGCCATGCCTGCTGAATCGCTCCATAGGCCCAATCGGGCATGCGGCCAGTGCTGGCGTCATAGGCAAACAGGTAATCAAGGCTGGCGGCCAGCTCAAAGCCGCCCTTGTAGCCATGGCCGCTCATCGCCTCGATCCAACGTGGATTGAGCAAGCGGCTGCGCAAGACCTTGTCGATCTCGCGCTCCAGGCGATGCACGCGTGGACGCTGGGAGCGCGAATGATCGCCAAACCACAGGGCGACTCTTCGCCCCTGCACAAGCTCGGTGGCGGCACTCAGACCACCTTGAAACTGGTAGTAGTCATCGGAGTCGAGCAGGTCGTGCTCGCGGTTGTCCTGGTTGTGCAGGATCACCTCAACCGCCGCGAGTCGCGTTTCCAGACCGGTGCGATCGGCATGGGCTTCAAGCCCCGCACGATCATTGCTGCTGCAGGGCTGGGCGTCATAGCGCCAGCTGCTCCAAGTCAAAAAGGCCTCACCGAGATCGCCGCGCTCCTGCCAGTGGCCGCTCTCGATCAGCCCTTGCAGACCAGCGCCATAACTGCCTGGCGCACTGCCGTAGACGCGTGAGCAGGAGCCCTCACGCCGCGACGCTGCCGCCAGCGGGTTGTCCTGCTCCTGCTCATCGAGCCGCGCCACCATCTGACAGGCCTGGTTGAACCAAGACACCAGCTGGGGAAAGGCGTCGCGGAACAGCCCAGAGATGCGCAAGGTCACATCAACCCTGGGGCGCCCAAGCGCCGCCAGCGGGATCACCTCCAGATCCACCAGACGCCTGGAGGGGCCATCCCAGAGGGGCCTGATCCCCATCAGGGCCAGCGCCTGGGCGATGTCCTCGCCGCCATTGCGCATCGTTGCGGTTCCCCACACCGACAGGGCCAGCACGCGCAGGTCCTCTCCCTGCTCCTGCAGGTGCAGCTCCAGCAACAGTTCGGCGCTGCGGCGGCCCAGATCCCAGGCGCTTTCGGTCGGCAGCCCGCGCAGATCGACACTGTAAAAATTGCGCCCCGTCGGCAGCAGATCGGGGCGGCCGCGGGTGGGGGCTCCCGAGGGGCCCGCACTGATGCGCCGTCCTGCCAGGCCGTTCAGCAACGCCTGCCGTTCTGCAGGGCCACTGGCCACGAGCCGCGGCAACAGCTCGCGGTGCACGTGAGCCAGAACCGCATGGGTCTGCGACCCCAGCGGCACTGGCCCTGTGAGGCTCGCGGGTGGCGCCCCATCCCAGAGCTGCTCAACGAGCGCCAGCGACCAACCTTCCAGCAGCGCCACCGCATCACCCTGCAGGCGCAGGGGCTGCGTCTGGGCTGGGCTGAGCTGCCTCAGACGCTGGTGGTCCTCTGGGCTCAGGGCCGCCGCATCATCGTCAGCCCATGGATCGAACTGCAGGCCAAGATCGAATGCCAACGCTTGGCTGAGCCCCGGCAGACCCGCCTGGGGAGCCCTGGCCAGGGCCAGCAGCAGCTCACAGGCCTTGCTGCGTACTGGCAACGTACCGAGGGTGTGTAGACCCAGCCTGATCTGCGCTTCCTTGAGTTCACAGAGGTAACCGTCGGCAGCATCGAGCCGGCTGTCCAAGTTCCCCATGGGGTCGTCGGTTGGCTCTGGCAGGACCCCCTCGAGACTGAGCTGTTGCAGCTGCTCCTGCAACTGGGAGCGCAACAGCTCACAGCGGCTGCTGCCCAGCGATCTGGCTTCCCAGTATTCATCGAGTGTTGCTTCGAGCTGCAGCAACGGCCCATGCAACCCAGCCCTGCCCAGAGGCGGTGTCAGATGGTCAACGATCACTGCCTGGCTGCGCCGTTTGGCCTGCGATCCCTCTCCAGGATCGTTGACGATGAAGGGGTACAGGTGGGGCATCGGCCCCAACGCCAACTCTGAAAAGCAGCTCTCAGAGAGCCCGAGGGCCTTGCCGGGCAGCCATTCCAGGTTGCCGTGCTTGCCCACGTGCACCACGGCATGGGCTGCAAACTGTTGGCGCAGCCACAGGTATTGCGCCAAATAGGCGTGCGTGGGAGGCAGGTCGGGACAGTGGTAGCTGAGTGCTGGATCGCGGTCATAGCCCCGTTCGGGCTGCACCAGCACGACGACGTTGCCAAAGCGCAACCCGCGGATGGCAAACCCGCGCGTGCCCGTGGCATCGCGCTCAAGTGCCGGATCCTGATCGGGTGGTCCCCAGCGCTGCTCGAGCCGTGCCACCGCTGCTGCTGGTAAGCACGCGTACCAGCGCAGGTAACTCTCCAGCGAGAGCAGAGCAAGGGGCGGGCGATGGCTGCTCTCAGGGTCATTGGTTCGTCCTGTCAGCAGGGTGCTGATCAGGGCATCGCCATCAGCCGGCAGGGACGAAGCATCAAGGCCATAGCCGGCTTCGGCCAGCCACGTCAGCATCA
>VGQS01000091.1 GCA_016882285.1 Cyanobacteria bacterium K_DeepCast_35m_m2_155
CTGCACAACATTCCTGAGCGGGTCAACGATGAGGTGTTCATCGCCATGGCCAAGGCGTTGAACTTCATCGATCCCGATGAGATCTCCAGCACGGTGGTGCTGACCGCGCTCAACCGCTTTCTGCAGGAGAGCGATGGCTCCAAGATGGCCTTTCTCGATGGCAACCCGCCGCAGCGCCTGTGCCAGCCGATCGTCGACTACGTCACCGCACGCGGCGGCGAGGTGCATCTCGACACCCCCCTGCGCGAGATCGAGCTCAATGCCGATGGCACGGTGAGTGGGTTCCGCATCGGTGGCATCAAGGGCAAGGAAGGCTTCACCGCCACGGCCGATGCCTACGTGAGCGCCCTGCCCGTCGATCCACTCAAGCTGCTGCTGCCCGAGCCCTGGAAGCAGCTGCCCTACTTCCAGAAGCTCGACGGCCTCAATGGTGTGCCGGTGATCAACATCCACCTGTGGTTTGACCGCAAGCTCACCGACATCGACCACCTGCTGTTCAGCCGCAGCCCCCTGCTCAGCGTCTATGCCGACATGAGCAACACCTGCCGCGAGTACGAAGACCCTGATCGCTCGATGCTCGAGCTGGTGTTTGCCCCGGCCAAAGACTGGATCGGCCGCAGCGACGACGACATCGTCGCCGCCACCCTTGAAGAGCTCAAGCGCCTGTTTCCGATGCACTTCACCGGCGACAACCAAGCCGTGTTGCGCAAGGCGATCGTGGTCAAAACGCCGCTATCCGTGTACAAGACCGTGCCCGGCTGCCAGCAGCTGCGCCCAGACCAGACCTCACCGATCGCCAACTTCTTCATGGCTGGCGACTACACGATGCAGCGTTACCTGGCGTCGATGGAAGGCGCGGTGCTCAGCGGCAAGCTCTGTGCCCAGGCGGTGGCTGCGGCCCATGGGGGCGTTGCAAGCGCAACAGCTGCCCCGGCTGCGGCGGTTGCCTGAGCGTGGTGGTCGCCGCCGGGTCGCACGCGGCGAGTCCGCTGCCCAGCCTTGATCAGGCTTATGAGGCCTGCCGCCTGGAAACCGCGCAGTGGGCCAAGACCTTTTACCTGGGCACCTTGCTCATGCCGCCTGCCAAACGCAAGGCGATCTGGGCCATTTATGTGTGGTGCCGCCGCACCGATGAGCTCATGGACAGCGCCGAGGCGCAGGCGCGCCCCGTAGAGGAGCTCTCCGCACGCCTGGATGCCTGGGAGCAGCGCACCCGCGAGCTGTTTGCTGGCACCGTGCGCGACAGTCTCGACCTGGTGATGGCAGACACCTTGGAGCGCTATCCGCAGCCGCTTCAGCCTTACCTCGACATGATCGAGGGGCAGCGCATGGATCTGCAGAAACAGCGCTACGCCAGTTTTGAGGAACTGGAGCTGTACTGCTACCGGGTCGCCGGCACGGTGGGGCTGATGACCCAAGAGGTGATGGGCGTTGACCCGGCCTACACCTCGGCGCCCTGGAGCGCTGCACCGGACACCTCCGATGCTGCGGTGGCCCTGGGGATCGCCAACCAACTCACCAACATCCTGCGTGATGTGGGTGAAGACCGGGGGCGCGGTCGTATCTACTTGCCGCTCGATGAATTGGCCCGCTTTGGTGTGAGCGAAGACCAGCTCATGGCGGGTGTGGTCGATGACAACTGGCGCGCTCTGATGGCTTTTCAGCTGCAGCGCGCGCGCGCGTGGTTTGCTCGCAGTGAAGCCGGAGTGCGGTGGTTGGCACCCGATGCGCGTTGGCCGGTGTGGGCCTCGCTGCGGTTGTACCGGGGCATCCTTGATGTGATCGAGCACCACGGCTACGACGTGTTCAACAAACGGGCCTATGTGCCAACGGCGGGCAAGCTGCTCGATCTTCCCCGCTCGTTTGTGGTGGCCCAGGTGCGGTGAATCCCCGGCTCAGGCCGTCCCTGTCATCCAGCGCATCAGGATCGGGTTGACCTGCTCGGGGGCCTCGTCGTGGGGGCAATGACCAAGGCCGTGCAGCACGACCAGCTCACGGATGCAGGGATAGTCAGCAGCCCACCGGCGGGCTTCTTCGGGGTCTTCCCAGGGGTCGGCTTCTCCCCAGAGCAGTCTCACCGGCAGCTCGGGCGCGAGTTCACACAGCCGTGCCAACAGCTCAGGCGCCAGGTGGTCGTTGAACAGGTTGACGAACCCGCGAAAGCTCTCGAGCGCGCCAGCTTCGGTGCTCGGACCATGCAGCAGCTGCACCAGCGCGTCATCGACATTGGCTCCAGTGGGGTAGGCCCGCAGCAGCACTTGCCGAATGAACGGCGGCCGCGCCAGGCTGCGGAAGAGTGCGGCCAGCAGCCAGCGGCGCCGCACCAGTTGCTTGACCAGGGGCCTTGTGGCCTGCTCCCACAGCGGCAGTTGGGCTGCACGCTTGTCATCGAGCGTGCGCTGGGCGCAATCGATCAACACCAGTCCCGCAGGCGTTCGCCCCCGTTCGAGCAGCAGTCGGGCAGTGTTGAGACACACCACCGCCCCGATCGAATTGCCCACCAGATGCAGTGGTGCTCCCGGGGCCTGCCGGGCAATGACCGTCTCACAGAAGGCGAACAGCTGCTCGGCCCACAGGTCAAAGCCGTAGCGCACGGCTCCTGGTTGCTCGGCTTCTCCGTCCAGTTGTGATCGCGGTTTGCTGCTTGCCCCAAAACCCAGCAGATCAATGGCCCACACATCGGCCGCAGCGCTCAGGGAGTCCAGCGTGTGTCGCCAGTGCTGCCGGTTGGCGCCAAAACCGTGCACCAGCAACACCTGCGGGGTGTGCCCGCCCCTGGGGCCTGGGGACTGGCAGTAGGCCAGCGAAAAGCCCTGCCAGTCCCACCGCAGCGGCGGGGTGAACAGGGCTTGGGCCATGGCGGTTGCCCTCAGGCTCAGACCGCGGCGGTCTGGTTGGCGAGCAGGGCCTTCAGCTTGGAGAGCTCACCGGCCCAGCGGGGATCGGGAGCTTCGCTGTCGACGCTGTCTGCGTGCACCACCTTGTTGACGGCTTTGCGGGCTACGGCGTTGGCCGCACCCGGGCCGCGGCGCTCGCCGGTGCCAGCGCGCGCGTCACGGCGCTCTGACACCTCGATGCGCAGGGCGTTGCCCCCGAAGTCTTTGCCGTTGAGCTGCTCGATCACGGCGTCGGCCAGCTTCTGGTCGTCGACGTTGGCAAAGCCGAAGCCGCGGCAAGCGCCAGTGTCGCGGTCGTTCACAGCTTTGAAGCGCACCCCCTCGCCCACGCTGACAAACAGAGCTTCCAGCTCCTTGGCATCAAAGGCGGTCGGCAGGTTGCCGACATAGAGACGAACGCTCATGGGGGAAAGAAAAAGGGAACTTGCTTTGGCGGGCTGTCTTGCTACTACGCCTTTGCGAGACAAAGTCAAACACGGCGCCGGCACCCTCAGGCCAGAGGCGGCCAGGCCTGCGCAGCAGCCACCACTGCATCGATGCCGGCATCGGCGGCCAGGCGGCCAAAAGCCCGCTCCTGGCTCAGGTGCATCAGCAGCTCGCCCAGCTGCGGGCCGGCCTTGAGATTCAGCAGTGACTGCAGCGTGTTGCCATCGCAAGGGGGGCGCGGGTGGCACAGCGGATCTGCGCCATCACGCCAGCGGACCAGCAGCGCGCCCAGCTCCTGATCTGCAGGCAGCAGCAACAGCAGGGCCGGCAGCTCCGCTTCCGCGTTGCGGTGCAGGGCAAACCGCTCGGCCTCTGGCAGGGCGTCGATCCGGCGCCCAGCCACAAGCACAAAGGCCTGGCGCAGCCGCAGCACCTGTTTCTGCAGCGCGCGGCTGCTGCGCAGCTGCTGCAGGGCCTCGGCATCGGTCAGACACGCCATCCGCGCCAGCGGCAGGGCCCAAGCTCGTTCATCGCTGCTGAGCCCCAGTGCTGCAGCGCGCCCAAGATCGAGCGCGCTCAGCGGCGGCTCGAGCGTGCTGCCATGGCTGAGCCATGGCGCCAGCAGGCCGCTTTGCGCCACCTGCAGTAGCCCGTGAGCTCCGCCAGCTGTGCAGGCGAGCTTCTCCAGTTCGGCCAACACCCGCTCGCTGGCGACGGCCGCCAGGCTGCTGCGGTGTTGCTCGATCCAGGCCCGGCTCTGGGCGTTGAGCGTGAAGCCCAGCTCGCAGGCCAGCCTCAGGCCCCGCAGCAGGCGCAGCGGGTCGCTGAGCAGATTGGCTTCACTGATTGCGGCGAGCTCGCGCCTTGCCAGGGCCGCAAGGCCCCCGCAGGGATCGAGCAGCACCGACGCTGGCTCCAGCGGCAGCGCCATCGCATTGACGCTGTAGTCGCGGCGGCCCAGGTCGATCTCCAGGCTGGCCCCCTCACAGGCGGCCAGATCAAAGCTCCAGCCTTTGAGCACCAGGCGGGCGATGTCACGGGTGTCATCGAGTACCACGGCACTGCCGCCCAGCTGCCGGGCCAGGCGCTGGCACAGGGCAATGGCGCCGCTGGGCACCACCAGATCCAGATCGGGCTGGGCCGCCAGGCGTCCCAGCAGCCCGTCGCGCACGGCCCCGCCCACGACGGCACTACCGGCTGGCAGCAGTGCCAGCGGCAGCGGCCAGAGCTGGGGGGCTAGCCGTTGGCGCAGCTGGGCGCTGATGCCGGCTGCGTCATCGGCGCCAGCCGGCACAATGGGGTCCTGGCATGGCTGCGGCCGCATGTGCATCTGCGTGGACTGCCACTGGATCGACCGCTGCCAGGCCTACCACGCGGTCGAGCGCCAGCACGGTGTGCCCCATCTCACCGCGATGCCCGATTTTGCGCCTCAGCAACCGACAATCCATGTCCAGGTCATGGATCTGGGCGCTGAGGCTGTCGGTGTCGAGTGGGATGTGCGCTCCTGCGGCAGCTTTCAGGCTGAGCCGGGCCGCTGGCAACGGCTGCGCCCCGGCCAAGCGGTGCCCCCATGAGCGTGCTTCTGGCGCTGCACAGCTCGAGCCCGGCCCTTGGGGTGGGGGTGCTCGATCTGGAGCAGCCGGGCCTCCCTGCAGCGATCGAGAGCTTTGATCTGGGCCGGGGGCTGGCCAACGGGTTGCTGGACTGCATCGAGCAGCTGTTGCCCGCCGAGCGCTGGCCGCAGATTGCCCGTCTGGCTGTTGCAACCGGCCCAGGTGGCTTCACCGGCACCCGGCTGACGGTGGTGCTGGCGCGCACCCTGGCCCAGCAGTTGTCATGCCCCCTCGACGGGGTGAGCAGCTTTGCGTTGATCGCCGCCCGTGCGCGTATTGCCGGGCCCACCTGGTTGCTGCAGCCCTTGCCCCGCCGCGGCGTGGTGGCGGGCCTGTATGGCCCGAGCCCTGCTGAGCCGCGTTGGGTGCTGGAGCAGCAGACGCCCCGCTTGTTCACCAGCGTCGATGAGCTGCCTGCCGGCCCCCGGCTTGAGGCCGAGGTGCGTCTGATCGAGGATGTGCAGCTGCTCTTGGCCCGCTGCGCGGCGCAGGCGGCAGCCGGCGCTCCGGCGCCCTGGCAGCCGGTGTTGCCGCTCTACCCCACCAGCCCGGTCGATCGCTGATGGCGACCCCCCGCTCACGCCGGCAGCCATCTCGCCGGCAGCCATCGCGCCCTGCCAGGCCCAGGCGTTTCCCCTGGCGGGCTCTGGCGCTCTTTGCCGCCAGCACCTCGCTGCTCTGGCTGTCGCGTGGCTGGTGGCTGCCGGCCCCGCCCAAGCCGCAGATGATCCTGGTGCTCGGTGGCGATGTGGCGCGCGAGCAAGCAGCTGCCGAGCTGGCCCG
>VGQS01000092.1 GCA_016882285.1 Cyanobacteria bacterium K_DeepCast_35m_m2_155
CGAGGCCAAACGCCGCATCGCCGAGCTGGCTGATCTGCTCGAGCTGGGCGAGGAGCTCACCCGCCCTGTGCGCAAGCTGTCGCTGGGCCAGCGCATGAAAGCCGAGCTGCTGGCGGCGCTGCTGCACTGCCCGTCGGTGCTGTTTCTCGATGAACCAACCCTGGGCCTCGATGTCAACGCCCAGGCGCGGGTGCGCAGCTTTCTGGCCGAGTACAACCGCCGCACCGGCGCCACGGTGCTGCTCACCAGCCATTACATGGCTGACATCACGGCGTTGTGCCCCAGGGTGCTGCTGATTCACCAGGGCGCCCTGTTTCACGATGGTCCCCTGGAACAGTTGGCGGCCCAGCTGGCCCCCTGCCGCCAGGTGCGCCTGGAGCTGGCCGAGCCCCCCAACGCGGACGCTTTGGCCACCTTTGGCGAACTCGAGCAGCTCGAGGGCCGGGCCGCCACCCTGCTGGTGCCGCGCGATCGACTCACCCGCGTGGTGGCCGAGCTGCTGGCCCGCTTTGAGGTGCGCGATCTGGAGGTGAGCGATCCACCGATCGAGGAGTTGATCGGGGATCTGTTCCGAACCGGCACCGCGGTCACCGTGTCCCCGGCTGGAGGCCCCGAACCCATAGCGTGATGATCCTGCAGACCACTCCCATGGCCACCGAAGCCCGCTGGAACAACACCGTCATTGCCAGCAGTGACGACATCGTCACCGTGGAGGGCAACGCCTATTTCCCGCCGGAGGCGTTGGTGGAGGGTTGTTTTCGCCCTTCGAGCCATCGCACGATGTGCGGTTGGAAAGGCGAAGCCCACTACTACGACGTGGTTGTCGATGGACAGGTGAACGCCAATGCCGCCTGGTTCTATCCCGAGCCCAAGGACGCTGCCGCCCAGATCAAGGGCCGCGTGGCCTTCTGGAAAGGGGTGCAGGTGCGCTGAGCGTGGCCATAGGCTCGCCTCTGCGCAAACGCGGTTTCAGGCCCGCCCGGGCCCTGCTGAGCAGTCAGTTTGCGCTGATGAGCGAATACCGCGCCGAGATCGCTCTGTGGGCGCTTTCGGGGCTGTTGCCCTTCATCATGCTGGCCCTGTGGCGTCAGGCTCCGGCGGGGGCGGCGCTTGGGCTGGGTTCGCTTGGGCTGGATCGCTACTTCCTGAGCGCCTATCTGGTGCGGCAGTTTTCGGTGGTGTGGGTGGTCTTCGCCTTTGAAGAGGATGCGCTGCTGGGCCGGCTGTCGCCCTACTTGCTGCAACCGCTGCATCCGCTGTGGCGTTATGTGGCCGCCCACCTGGCTGAGCAGCTGACGCGCTTGCCGTTTGCCGCGGTGATCGCAGCGGTCTTCTTTCTCATCAACCCCGGCGCGTTTTGGCTGCCTTCGGTGGGCCAGTTTGTGCTGGCCGCTCTGGCCACCCTGGGGGCATTTGCCATCGCTTTTCTGTTGCAGAGCCTGATTGCGGCCCTGTGCTTCTTCAGCGAAAAGGCCAGTGCCCTGGAGCGCCTGCTGTTCGTGCCCTATCTGTTTTTCTCGGGTCTGTTGGCGCCATTGGCGGCGTTCCCGCAGGGCGTGCGGGCCTGGGCGCAGTGGACGCCGTTTCCCTGGTTGATCGACTTTCCGGCGCGGCTGCTGGCGGGGCTGCCGGTTGCTCTGGGCGTCGGTTTTGCCGCCGAGCTGGCCTGGATTGCCGTGCTGCTGCCGCTGGCGCTGCTGCTGTGGCGGGCGGGGGTGCGGCGCTACACCGCCATGGGGGCCTGACGATGGCGGCGCTCCGGCGTTATCTGCTGACCCTGCGGCGCTTCTGGGGCACGGCCCTGGCGGGCCAGCTCGAATACCAGCTCAATGTGGTGCTGGAGCTGCTGGCGGCCATCGCCAATCTTGCCGGCAGCGTGTTCATTTTGTCGCTGTTCTTTGGCCAGGAGCGGGCGCTGGGCGGCTGGAGCTGGCAGCAGGCGCTGGTGGTGCAGGGGGTCTACACCCTGCTCGACGGCGTCGCCAGCACCTGGCTGCGGCCCAATCTGGGTGCCATCGTTACCCACGTGCGCGAGGGCACGCTCGATTTTGTGCTGCTCAAGCCGATCGACAGCCAGTTCTGGTTGTCGTTGCGCACCCTCTCGCCGGCCGGCCTCAGCGAGATCGCCCTGGGCCTGGGGCTGATCGCCTGGGCAGCCCCCCGGGCGGGGGCAACGTTCAGAGCCAGCGGCCTGGCGTTGGCGTTGCTGGTGCTGCTGGCGGCTCTGGTGACCTTGTATTCGCTCTGGTTTCTGCTGGCCACCACCAGCATCTGGTTCGTCAAGACCTGGAACGCCACCGAGGTGCTGCGGGCCGCGCTCACCGCAGGGCGCTTTCCGATCAGCGCCTATCCGCCCGGGCTGCGGCTGCTGTTCACCGTGGTGCTGCCGGTGGCCTTTTTGACCACCGTGCCGGCCGAGATGCTGCTCGGCCGCGGCAGTGCGCCGCTGCTGGGCGCTGCCCTGCTGGTGGCGGGGGTGAGTTTTGGCCTCAGCCGCGCCTTCTGGCGCTTTGCCCTGGGGCATTACACCTCGGCCTCGAGCTGAGCCCCTGATCCCGATAGGGTCGGCTCAGCACCGCGGCTGGCTGAGCGATGGCTGTCTTGCCTGGGATCGATCCTGCGGCGCTGGATGCGCTGCTGGCCGCACTGGCCTCGCCCCAGGGTGCTGTTGCTTTTGTGCCCCTCTATGCCCTCTGGGTGACGCTGCTGCTGCCGGGGGTGTGGGCCTCGATGCTGGCCGGAGCCCTGTACGGCACGGTCTGGGGCAGCGTGATCGTGTTCATCGGCGCCTGCCTGGGGGCTGAAACTGCCTTTCTGCTGGGGCGTCATGGCTTGCGTGACTGGGCCCGGCGCCGTCTGGCAGCGGCCCCCAAGCTGCAGGCGATCGAGCGGGCTGTGAGTCGTGAGGGGCTGCGCCTGGTGCTGCTCACCCGCCTGTCACCCGCCTTCCCCTTTTCCCTGCTCAACCTGGCCTACGGGCTCAGCGAGGTGAGCCTGCGCGACTACACCCTGGGCCTGATCGGCATCCTGCCGGGCACGATCCTGTTCTGCGGTCTGGGGGCGCTGGCCGGTGATGTGGCCCGCTTTGGGTCGGTGTTGTCGGGTCAGGCTGATGCCGGCACCAGGGCCCTGCGCCTGGTCGGCATCGCTGCCACCCTGGCGGTGGTGTGGATCGTCGGGCGGGCCGCCCAACGGGCTCTGGCTGCCGGCGCAGAGCTTCCTTCCAGCGACCGTTCAGGTGTCTGAGCTTGGCGGCGGCGTCGGCAGTGGCCCATCACGCAGGGCGGCGATGGCCACAAACCAGGCCAGGCGCAGGCGCGCCGCTGGGCCGGGTCGTGCGGCCAGCTCCTGGTATTTGGCACGGCCGCACGCGGTCTTGATCCAGCGGTAGACGGCGGGCTCCCCCATGGATGGCGACGATGGTTGTTGGCAGCGTTGACTTTGGCGTTCCGCTGCCAGCATTGAGGTGCTGCGTGAGTGTCCCGCCATGGCTGTTCCTTTGACAACCTTTCCCATGCTGAAGCTGCCGGGCGTCGTTGCGGCCGTTGTCGCTGCGCTTGTGGCCGGGCCTGCGGTCGCAGTGCCCTGCACGGCACCCGGTGTTCCGGTGGGCTGCGTCGGCAGCCCGGCGGTGCGGGCCGCCACCCCCGGCCTGGGTGCCCCTGGCGTCGGCGTCGCTCCAGGGGTTGGTGTGGGTGCGCCGGGCGTTGGCGTGGATGCAGGTGCCCCGGGGGTTGGGGTACGTCCGGCAGCCGGTCCCGGGGTGGGGCCCAATGCCGGCGGTCCGGTCAACCGACGGGGCTTCCGCTGAGCAGGGTCAGCAGTCCCGCTTCATCGAGCACGGCAACGCCCAGGCTTTCAGCCTTGGCGAGCTTGCTGCCGGCTTCGCTGCCGGCCACCACGTAGCTGGTCTTTTTGCTCACCGAGCCGCTGACCTTGCCGCCGGCGGTTTCGATCAGCTCCTGGGCCTGGCTGCGGCTCAGGCTCGGCAGGGTGCCGGTCAGCACAAAGGTCTGTCCGGCCAGGGGAGTGTCTGCGTTGCCGTTGCGCGCAGCTTGCTGTGCTGCAGCGCGCTCGGCGTCGCTGAGGGCGAGCCCAAATCCCACCGCTTCCAGCTGCTCCAGCAGTTGCTGGTTGGCGGGGGTGGCAAACCATTGCTGCAGGCTCTGGGCGATCTCGTCGCCGATGCCATGAATGGCCGTGATCAGCTCAGGGGTTTCGCAGGCGGCGTGGCCCAGCTCTGCCGCACTGCCAAAGCTGCGCGCCAGGGCCTTGGCGTTCACCTCGCCCACGTGGTGGATGCCCAGGCCGTAGAGCTGCCGGTGCCAGGGTTGGGCCTTGGAGGCCTCCAGCGCCTCCACCAACTTGGTCGCCGAGGTCTCCCCCATGCGCTCGAGGCTGGCCAGAAGCGCAGCATCGAGCCGATACAGATCGGCGATTGAGCCCACCAGGCCCCGCTCTACCAGCTGCTCGATCAGCTTGCTGCCCAGGCCGTCCACATCCAGCGCCCCCTTGCTGACCCAGTGCCGCAGGGACCCCCGCAGGATGGCCGGGCAGCTGGCATTCACGCAGCGGGTCGCGGCTTCGCCTTCCTCGCGCACCAGCTCTGAGCCGCATTCCGGGCAGCTGTGGGGCAGCTGCAACCGTGTGGCGCCGGCGGGCCGCAGTTCGGCCAGCACCCGCACCACCTCGGGGATGATTTCGCCGGCTTTGCGCACCACGATCGTGTCGCCGGCGTGCAGATCCAGCTCCAGCAGGCGGTCGGCGTTGTGCAAGGTGGCGCGGCTCACGCTGGTGCCGGCCAGGGGCACCGGTTCAAACTCGGCCACCGGCGTCACCACCCCCGTTCGGCCCACCTGGCAGCTGAGGCGAATCAAGGTGCTGGGGGCTTCCTCGGCCGGGTATTTGAGCGCGATCGCCCAGCGCGGCGCCTTCTGTGTGAAGCCGGCGTCGCCCTGCAGGCGCAGCTCATCGAGCTTCACCACCACCCCGTCGGTGGCATAGGGCAGCTCCCGCCGGCCCCCATCCCAGCGCTCAAAGAAGGCTTCCACCGCTTTGAGGTTGGGGCAGAGCTCGGCGTTGGGGTTCACCTTGAAACCTGCGGCCCTGAGCCATTGCAGCGATTCCCACTGGCTGGCCGGTGGCATGGGGTCGGCCCCTTGGGCTTGCCACTCATCTGGCAGGTGCAGGGTGTAGGCGAAGAAATCGAGGCGGCGCGCTGCCACCACCTTGGGATCGAGCTGGCGCAGGGTGCCGGCGCAGGCGTTGCGCGGATTGGCAAACAGGGCTTCGCCCCGGGCTTCCCGTTCGGCATTGATCAGGGCAAAGGTGCCGTCGGGGATCAGCGCCTCCCCGCGCACCTCCACCCAGGCCGGGGGGTGCTCAAGCTGCAGCCGCAGCGGCACGCTGGCGATCGTGCGCACGTTGGCGGTGATCTCCTCGCCCCGCTCGCCATCGCCACGGGTGGCAGCCCGCACCAGCACGCCATGCTCGTAGCTCAGGGCCAGCGCGTTGCCGTCGATCTTCAGTTCGCTCACCATCGCCAGGGAGTCCTCGCGATCGAGCACCTTGAGCAGGCGGGCGTACCAGGCTTCGA
>VGQS01000093.1 GCA_016882285.1 Cyanobacteria bacterium K_DeepCast_35m_m2_155
AGGTTTTCGCCGGGGTAGCACTCGACATCACGCCCTTCGCGCACAAAACGGATGACGGGCATGGCGGGGCAAAGCGTCTGATCGCCATTCTGCGACGGACTTCACCCCGATCGAGTTGCGGTCTGTGACCAGCCCCGCGCCAGGGCAGGCGAGACCCTTACGATCGCCGCACCCACTCCAAGCGTCTCCCCATGGGATTGCCCTGGTACCGGGTGCACACGGTCGTGATCAACGACCCGGGCCGCCTGTTGGCCGTGCACCTCATGCACACCGCGCTGGTGGCCGGCTGGGCCGGCTCCATGGCGCTTTATGAGCTGGCCATTTTTGACCCCTCCGACCCGGTGCTCAACCCGATGTGGCGCCAGGGCATGTTCGTCATGCCCTTCATGGCCCGCCTGGGTGTGACCGGCAGCTGGGGCGGCTGGAGCATCACCGGCGAAACCGGGGTCGACCCCGGTTTCTGGAGCTTTGAAGGCGTTGCTGCCGCCCACATTATTTTGAGCGGCCTGCTGTTTCTGGCTGCCATCTGGCACTGGACCTACTGGGATCTGGAGATCTGGCAGGATCCCCGCACCGGTGAACCGGCGCTCGACCTGCCCAAGATCTTCGGCATTCACCTGCTGCTGGCAGGCCTGGCCTGCTTCGGCTTCGGCGCCTTCCACCTGACCGGTGTGTTTGGCCCGGGCATGTGGGTGAGCGACCCCTACGGCATCGGCGGTCACCTTGAACCGGTACAGCCGTCGTGGGGTCCTGAAGGCTTCAACCCCTTCAACCCCGGCGGGATCGTGGCGCACCACATCGCCGCTGGCATCGTCGGCATCATTGCCGGCATCTTCCACATCACCACCCGCCCGCCTGAGCGCCTCTACAAAGCGCTGCGCATGGGCAACATCGAAACCGTGCTGGCTTCGGCCATTGCCGCTGTGTTCTTTGCCGCCTTTGTGGTGGCCGGCACGATGTGGTACGGCGCAGCAGCCACTCCGGTCGAGCTGTTTGGCCCCACCCGCTACCAGTGGGATCAGGGCTACTTCAAAACTGAAATCAACCGCCGCGTGCAAACGGCGCTTGATCAAGGTGCCACCAAGGAGCAGGCCTGGGCTTCGATTCCTGAGAAGCTCGCCTTCTATGACTACGTTGGCAACAGCCCGGCCAAGGGCGGTCTGTTCCGCGTCGGCCCCATGGTGAACGGCGATGGCCTGCCCACCGGCTGGCTGGGGCACATCTCTTTCACCGACAAGGATGGACGTGAGCTGGAGGTGCGTCGTCTGCCCAACTTCTTTGAGAACTTCCCTGTGGTTCTCCAGGATCAGGACGGCATCGTGCGCGCCGACATTCCCTTCCGCCGTGCCGAAGCCAAGTACGCCTTTGAGCAGACCGGCGTGACCGCCAAGGTCTACGGCGGCGCCCTGGCTGGCCAGAGCTTCAGCGATCCTGCTGATGTCAAGCGTCTGGCCCGCAAGGCTCAGCTGGGTGAAGCCTTCGAATTCGACCGCGAGACCTACCACTCCGATGGTGTGTTCCGCAGCTCACCACGCGGCTGGTTCACCTTCGGCCACGCCACCTTCGCCCTGCTGTTCTTCTTTGGCCACATCTGGCACGGTGCCCGCACCCTGTACCGCGATGTGTTTGCCGGTATCGATCCGGATCTGGGCGAACAGGTGGAATTCGGTCTGTTCCAGAAACTGGGCGACCGCTCGACCCGCCGCCTCCCCGAGGGCTTCGTGCCCCCGGCAGGCACCCCTCTCAGCTGATCCACAGGAGGTCCCATGGAGAGCTTTGCCTACATCCTGATCCTGGCTCTGGCCATCTCAACCCTGTTCTTCGCGATTGCCTTCCGCGATCCCCCGAAGATCGGCAAGTGATTGCCTGACGCCCAGGCGTTCACCAAGCCCCCGCATCTGCTGGGGCTTTTTTGTTGACCAAAACAGGCTGAACCCCCTTCTCAAAGTGAATTCATCTGTTTACATTTGATTCAGGTCGCAACGGTTACCCCAGCGGATGCAGTGCCCGTCCTGCCAGCACACCGACAGCAGGGTTCTTGAATCCCGTGCGGCTGACAGCGGCCGTAGCGTGCGCCGCCGCCGCGAGTGCCTCAATTGCGATTACCGCTTCACCACCTATGAGCGGGTGGAAACGGTGCCGATCACGGTGATCAAACGCAACGGCAACCGCGAAACCTTCAATCCATCGAAGCTCTTGCACGGCCTGCTGAGGGCTTGTGAAAAAACCGGTCTTGAACCCGCACGACTCGAAGGTGTGGTCGAAGAGATCGAACTGCAACTACAACAGCGCAACAGCCGTGAGGTCAGCAGCAGCGAAATCGGCGAACTGGTGCTGCAACAGCTCAGCGGCATGAGCGAGGTGGCCTACGTGCGCTTTGCCTCGGTGTATCGGCAGTTCCAGGGCATCAGCGACTTTGTGGCCACCCTCGAAGGCCTGGGCAACACAAAAGCCACCAAAGCGCGCCACAAAAGCCTCGCCCCTGTGGGCTAACCGCGCCAACAGCAAGGCGGTTCAGCCCCATTGGTAGATTGAGCGGTTCGTGGTGTTCGGCTGGCGGCTGGGCATCCGATTCCTTCGCACTGCCTGCGGGCAGACCGCCAATCCCCCATGACCGTGACCCCTTCTGAGATCAGCGCAACCGAGGCCGAGCAGGACCTGGCCGCAGCAGCGGCAGCCGATCTTGACCTCGCCGCCATCGAAGAGGTCAGTGAAGCGTTCGACGTGCCAGCTGCCGATGCATCGAGCAGCCGCGGCGCCGGCCGCAACAGCGATGAGGTGGGTTTCACCCTCGATGAATTTGCGTCGCTGCTGAGCAAGTACGACTACAACTTCAAACCCGGTGACGTCGTCAACGGCACCGTGTTTGCGATGGAGCCCAAGGGCGCCATGATCGACATCGGCGCCAAGACCGCCGCCTTCATGCCCCTGCAGGAGGTGTCGATCAACCGGGTCGAAGGCCTCAGCGATGTGCTCGCCCCCGGCGAGGTGCGCGAGTTCTTCATCATGAGCGAGGAGAACGAAGACGGCCAGCTGGCCCTCTCGATCCGCCGCATTGAATATCAGCGTGCCTGGGAGCGCGTGCGTCAGCTGCAGAAAGAAGACGCAACCATCTACAGCGAGGTGTTTGCCACCAACCGCGGCGGTGCGCTGGTGCGGGTCGAAGGCCTGCGCGGCTTCATTCCCGGCAGCCACATCAGCACCCGCAAGGCCAAAGAGGAGCTGGTCGCCGACTTCCTGCCGCTCAAGTTCCTGGAAGTCGACGAAGAGCGCAATCGCCTGGTACTCAGCCATCGCCGCGCCCTGGTTGAGCGCAAGATGAATCGCCTCGAGGTGGGCGAAGTGGTGATCGGTACCGTGCGCGGCATCAAGCCCTACGGCGCCTTCATCGACATCGGCGGTGTCAGCGGCCTGCTGCACATCTCTGAGATCAGCCACGAGCACATCGAGACCCCGCACACGGTGCTCAATGTCAATGACCAGATGAAGGTCATGATCATTGACCTCGATGCTGAGCGCGGCCGCATCTCGCTCTCGACCAAGGCCCTCGAGCCCGAGCCCGGCGACATGCTCACCGACCCCCAGAAGGTGTTCGAAAAGGCCGAGGAAATGGCCGCCCGCTACAAGCAGATGCTGCTCGAGCAGGCCGAAGACGGCGACCCCATGGGCGTCACGCTCGACTGAAGCAACACCGGTGGCCCAGCTTCTGCTGCGCGGGCAACCGCTCTGCCTCAACCCTGGGGTGCCGGCGGCGATCGAGGCGGTGCTGTTTGACAAAGACGGCACCCTCTCGATCAGCGAGCCGATGCTCAAGACCCTGGCTGAGGCCAGGGTTTTTCAATGCCTGGTGCTGGCCGGTCAGCGGCATCGGGAGCTGGGCGCCCCCGGTGCCGGCGCCGAGCTCGAGGCTCTGCTGCGGCGGGCCTACGGCCTGCTCGCAGGCGGGGTGCACCCAGCTGGCACCACCGCCGTGGGCTCGCGTAGCCACAACCTGATCTCAACCGCGACGGTGCTGGCCCAGGTGGGCTTGGGCTGGCCCGAAGCGCTTGAGCTGGCCGAGCTGGTGTTTGCCACAACCGATGGCCTGCATGGTCACGGCAGCCCGCAGCGGCCGCAAACCACCGACGGGTTGCACGATCTGGTGGCCCAGCTGGTGGCGGCAGGGGTGCGCTGCGCTGTGATTTCAAATGACGAAATCCCTGGCATTGAAGCCTTCTTAAAAACACATGCGCTGGAGCATCACTTCAGCGCCCTGTGGAGCGCTGAGCACAGCCCGCGCAAACCTGACCCAGCGGCCGTGCATGGGCTCTGCGCTGAGCTGGGCGTGCCGGCAGAGCGCTGCGCCCTAATCGGCGATGCCAACAGCGATCTGCGCATGGCCCGCGCCGCCGGTGTGCCGGTGGTATTGGGCTACACCGCCGCCTGGAGCACCACACCGCCGCTCGATGCCAGCTTTGAGCAGCTGCAGCACTGGAGCGAACTGAGCGTGGCACTCACCACCCCCTGACCTGGCCCTTGAGCATCGGGGAATAGTCTCGTGCGACTGAGCATCCGCCTGACGCCTCCATGAGCCGTTACGTCTTCACCTCTGAATCGGTCACCGAAGGGCATCCCGACAAGATCTGTGATCAGGTGAGCGATGCGGTGCTGGATGCCCTGCTGGCCCAGGACCCAGCCAGCCGCGTGGCGTGTGAAACCGTGGTCAACACCGGCCTGTGCCTGATCACCGGCGAAGTGACCACCACCGCCCGGGTTGACTTCAACACGCTGGTGCGCGGGGTGATCCAGCAGATCGGCTACAGCGGCGCCCGCGCCGGTGGCTTTGACGCCAACAGCTGCGCCGTGCTGGTGGCCCTCGATCAGCAGTCGCCCGACATCGCCCAGGGGGTCAACGAAGCCGACGACCACGCCGGCGACCCGCTTGATCTGATCGGCGCCGGTGACCAGGGCATCATGTTCGGCTACGCCTGCGACGAAACGCCCGAGCTGATGCCGCTGCCGATCAGCCTGGCGCACCGCCTGGCGCGGCGCCTGGCCGAGGTGCGCCACAACGGCAGCCTGGGCTACCTGCTCCCCGACGGCAAAACCCAGGTGAGCGTCGTCTACGAAAACGACCAGCCCGTCGCCATCGACACGATCCTGATCTCAACCCAGCACACCGCCGAGATCGAGGTGCCGGGCGGCAGCCCGATCAGCGACGAGAAAGCGATGCGCGAGCGCATCAGTGCCGACCTGTGGACCCACGTGGTGGAACCCGCCACCAGCGACCTGAACCTCAGGCCCTCCAAGGAGGGCACCCGCTTTCTGGTGAACCCCACCGGCAAGTTTGTGGTCGGCGGGCCCCAGGGCGATGCCGGCCTGACCGGCCGCAAGATCATCGTCGACACCTACGGCGGCTATGCCCGCCATGGCGGCGGCGCGTTCTCAGGCAAGGACCCCACCAAGGTGGATCGCTCGGCCGCCTATGCCGCCCGCTACGTGGCCAAGGCC
>VGQS01000094.1 GCA_016882285.1 Cyanobacteria bacterium K_DeepCast_35m_m2_155
TCGATGCGCGCCACAAAACTGCGATCCACCTTGATCGTGTTGATGGCCAGATCATGCACGCGGCTGAGCGAGGAGTACCCCGTGCCGAAATCATCGATGGCGATGAAGATGTGCTGCTCGCTCAGCCACTCGAGCAGGTTGTCGAGCTCACAGGCGGCGTTGTTGAGCGACTCTTCCAGGAGTTCCAGTTGCAAGTGCAGCGTTGCTGGTAGGGGGTGGCTCTCAATCAGCCGCAGCAGCGCTTCGATTTTGCGCGGGTTCTCCAGCAGAGGGGCTGAGATGTTGCTCGACAGGAGCAGCTGCCGCTCGGGTCCAGCGGCTGCCGCCAGCTGATCTGCAGCCTTCAGGCAGTAGGCCAGCACCTGCAGATCGATGTCTGCGGTCAGGCCCGCGTTCTGGGCCTGCAGCAGAAAGTCCTGGGGATTGAGCACACGGCCGCCAGCCTGCGGCCAGCGGGCCAGACACTCAAAGCCGATCACCTGGCCATCGCTCAGATTGGCGATCGGTTGCAGGTAGGCGATCAGCGCGTTCTGCTCAAGCGCAGCGGCCAGGTTGTTTTGCTGCTGATAGCTCTCTGCGGCCAGGTACCCAATGGCCGGCGTCGCGATGGATACCTGACTGCCAGGGCGTTGCTGAGCCTGTTGGCGCGCCAGGCGGGCGGCGGCGAGCAGATCCTCGCTGCTGATCGCAGCTCCTGCCTGGGCGCCGGCCGCGCCGATCGCCACATGCAGCAACAGGGGCGGTTCGCCGGCCTGCTGCACCACACCGCAGCCGGACACGCAGCGGTGGGCCAGCTCTTCGAGCTGTGCCAGTGAGCGTTCGCCAGGGATCGCGATCACCACTTCATTGCTGTGCAGGCGCCACAGCTGCGCATCGGCTGGGCAGAGCGCTTTTAGGCGTTGTTGGCCGGTGCTCAACAGGCGTTCAGCCTGGCTTGGCCCGTGCACGGCTTCAACGTGCTCGTACAGGCGGAAGCAACAGCTCAGCAGCGAAGCTGAGTGGTTGTGCTCGAGCAGTCGCTTCAGCTGCGCGAGACAGTCGTCGTGGTTGTCACAGCAAAGCGGCAAAGCCCAGGGTCCGCCCGTCGAGCCTGCTCAAGGTAGTCGTGGTGGCTAGGCCGCGCAGGCCTCCAGCACCTCGGCCTCGATGCTCCATTCGAATCGGCTCTCAACCCCGGGAGGGCCCGAGAAGCTGCCAGTAATCGCTGCGGTGAGATCCGGTTTCGATGAGGTGGCCAGGGTGATGTAGCGGTCGTCGATGATGCCAGCCCCGCTGGGATCAAAGCCTCGCCAACCTGCCCCGGGCAGGTAGACCTCGGCCCAGGCGTGCAGGTCGTAACGCTCCGGTTTGGGCTCCACCAGGTGGTACCCACTGACAAAGCGCGCCGGCAACCCGACGCAACGGCAGGCCTCGACCATCAGCATCGCCAGGTCGCGGCAGGAGCCCACCCGCTCTTTGAGGGTGCGTCCAGCTGGCCAGGCCGGGCCGATGTGGCGCTGGGTGTATTTGACCCGGTCCTGAATGATGTCGACCAGTTGCTGCAGGAACATCAAGGCGCGTTGATCACTGCCCATCAGGGCTTCCTGGGCGACGTCAATCGCCGCCGGATCGTGCTGCCCGTTGGGCAGCCAGCCCTGCAGCGAGCCCATCAGATCACCGTTGAGCCGCCCGATCGGATAGGGCAAGTGGGGTTCGTTCTCTTCCAGACACGCCTGCAACAACGGCGCACTCTGGGTTTCCACCTCGCTGATCGCCGTGACGGTGAACTGGTCGGTCTCGCCACTGAAGCGTCCACGCAGAATCTCATCGCCGCTGGCGGCCACCAGTGGGTAGAGCCGGGATGGCTCAGGCGAGATCTGCAGCGCAAAGGAGATCAGGTGCTGAAAGCCATGGCCACGCGGCTTCAGGCAGAAGCGGTGGGGGCCCAGCAGCACCGGAGCGCTGTAGCTGTAGGAGGAGGAGTGGGTTACGCGAGCGCGCATGCCGGAAAGGTCTCGAGGGGAGCGGCATTGCTGGCCACGAAGTATCGCTCTTCGATCAGGCCATGGAGGGTGTTGAGGTCACTTTGCAGCGCATCGATGGATTCGTGCAGTCCACCGGCGATCAGGGCATCGATGCCGGTGTAGCTCCAGCGCGCCAGAGTCAGGCCCGCCAGACACTCCAGCGCATCGGGCTCGCCGGGTACCGCGCTGCCGCGAATGATGCCCAGGGTCTCATTGATGCGCTCGAGGCAGTAGCGCACCGAGCGGGGAAAGATCGGGTTCAGCAGCAGAAAGGCCGCCACCGCCTTGGGTTCGATCGCCTGCTGGCGCGACTGTCTGAACATCTGATACGCGCCGGCGCTGCGCAGCAGTGAGATCCACTGCAGCTCATCGAGAACTCCGCCCACTTCGTCGGGCGAGGGCAACAGCAAAAAGTATTTGACGTCGAGAATGCGGGTGGTTTTGTCGGCCCGCTCGATCAGCCGGCCCAGGCGGCTGAACTGCCATGACAGGTCGCGGCTCAGCGTGGCGTCGGTGATGCCATAGAAGAGCTGACAGCTGCGCCGGATCTCGCGCAGCTGCTCCTGGGGCGGCAGGTCCCAGAAACCGTCGTTGTCGTCCTGCAGGGTCCAGTACATGCCATTGATCTGCTCCCACATTTCGGTGGTGATCACCTCGCGGATCTGGCGCGCGTTCTCGCGCGCGATGGCAACGCAATTGACGATGCTGTTGGGATTGCCGTCTGCATTGACCAGAAAGCGCACAACATCGCTTGGGGTGCCCTTGGGGTAGAGCTCATCAAACAGCTCCCGGTCGCCGCTGGCATCGATCAACGGCAGCCAGGGTTCGGCGCTGCCGGGCGGGCAGTCGAGCGCCATGGCCTCGCTCACTTCGACAAAGCGTGAGAGGTTTTCGGCCCGCTCGACATAGCGGTTGATCCAATAGAGCGAATCGGCAACGCGGCTCAGCATGACGTCACCTGTTGCTGCATGGCGTGGCTGCCCTGGGGCGTTTCATCAACGATCCAGGTGTCCTTGCAGCCGCCCCCTTGCGATGAGTTCACCACCAGTGAGCCGCGCCGCAGTGCCACCCTGGTCAGCCCTCCGGGACTCACCCAGGCCCCTTTGCCGCGCAACACGTAGGGACGCAGGTCGACGTGGCAGGGATACAGCTCGCCTTCGCTGAGCGATGGCACGGTCGAGAGCTCCAGCGTCGGCTGGGCGATGTAATTGCGCGGATTAGCCTTGATTTTTTCGGCAAAGGCGCTGATCTCGCCGGCACTGGCATGGGGCCCGATCAGCATGCCGTAGCCGCCCGCCTCAGCCACAGCCTTGACCACCAGTTCGCCCAGGTGCTCCAGCACATACGCCTGGTCAGCCGGGCGTGAGCACAGATAGGTGGGCACGTTTTCGATGATCGGTTCCTGATCCAGGTAGTAGCGGATCATCTCTGGCACGTAGGCATAGATCAGCTTGTCGTCGGCGACGCCGGTGCCTGGGGCATTGGCAATGGCGACGCGCCCGGCGGCGTAGACCTCCATCAGCCCCCGAACACCCAGCATCGAATCGCTGCGGAACACGGCCGGATCCAGGAAGTCATCGTCGATGCGGCGGTAGATCACATCGACAGGTTCAAGACCCGCGGTGCTGCGCATCCACACCCGTTGGTCGTAGCAGACCAGATCGCGCCCTTCGACCAGCTGGATGCCCATCTGCTGGGCCAGATAGCTGTGCTCGAAGTAGGCGCTGTTGAACACACCCGGCGTGAGCAGCACCACCTTGGGGGTGTCGGTCCAGGGCGCCAGATCCCGCAGGGTCTGCAGCAGATAGGAGGGGTACTCGTCGATCGGCTGCACCGTGCGCCCGGCAAACAGGCTCGGGAACATGCGCTTCATGACGCGCCGGTTCTCGAGGAAATAGGCCACTCCTGACGGGCAGCGCAGGTTGTCTTCGAGCACCCGCCAGGTGCCGGCGCCGTCACGCACCAGATCCAGGCCCGAGATGTGGCACCACCTCCCGAGCGGTGGCTTGAAGCCCTGCATCTGCGGCCGCCAGCCCTGGGAGCTGAGCACGTCGTCTTTGGGGATCACCCCGTCGGCCAGGATCTTCTGCGCGCCGTAGACGTCGGCGAGGAACAGATCGATCGCCTCGAGCCGCTGGATCAGGCCGGCTTCCAGGCGCTGCCAGTCGGCCTGGCTAATCAGCCGCGGCAGCGGGTCAAACGGCAGGATGCGCTCGACGCCTTTGTTGCCCGAATCGTTGAGGCGAAACGTGGCGCCCAGTCGCTTGAGCAACATGCCTGCGGCGGCATGGTTGCGGTTGAGCTCCTCGAGACCCAGCTTGCCGAGCGAGGAGAGCAGCGGCTTGAGCGCTGCCCGGGGCTGATCATGGCCGCTGAAATATTCGTCGTAGCCCCGGCTGGGCCGGTAATCGGTGAACATCGCTGCGGACCTCGCTGCTTGGCGCGATCCTGCTGAGCGGCGCGGCCCTCTCTGGTGGTGGTTGCTACGAAATGACCGATGAATGGTTCACCAGGGCCATCTTTCAAAGCAGGAAGTAGCGCTGGGCCATGGGCAGCACCTCAGCGGGCTCGCAGGTCAACAGCTCACCATCGGCAAAGACCTCATAGGTCTGGGGATCCACCTCCACCTGTGGCAGGGCGTTGTTGTTGCGCATGCTGGCTTTGCCGATGCCGCCGCGGGTGTTCTGCACCGGCACGCAGGCGCGCCTGAGTCCCAGTTTGCGGGGCACATCGGCATCGAGGGCCGCCTGGCTGACAAAGGTCAGGCAGCTGGGGGCCAGGGCGCCTCCATAGGCGGCAAACATCGGCCGGCCATGCACCGGGCCGGGGGTGGGGATCGAGGCGTTGGCATCGCCCATCTGGGCCCAGACGATCGAGCCCCCCTTGAGCACCAGCTCGGGCTTCACGCCGAAGAAGCCCGGCTTCCACAGCACCAGGTCGGCCAGCTTGCCCACCTCCACCGAGCCGATCTGGCTGTCGAGGCCGTGGGCGATGGCCGGGTTGATCGTGGTCTTGGCGATGTAGCGCTTCAGGCGCGTGTTGTCGTTGCGGGGGCTGTCTTCGGGCAAGGCACCGCGCTGCACCTTCATCTTGTGGGCGGTCTGGAAGGTGCGCGTGATCACCTCGCCCACCCGGCCCATGGCCTGGGAGTCGCTGGCGATGATCGAGAAGGCGCCCAGGTCGTGCAGGATGTCCTCGGCGGCGATCGTTTCGCGGCGGATGCGCGATTCGGCAAACGCCACGTCCTCGGGGATGCGGGGGTCCAGGTGGTGGCACACCATCAGCATGTCGAGGTGCTCCTCGAGCGTGTTGACGGTGTAGGGCCGGGTCGGGTTGGTGCTGCTGGGCAGCACGTTGGCCTCGCCGCAAATCTTGATGATGTCGGGGGCGTGGCC
>VGQS01000095.1 GCA_016882285.1 Cyanobacteria bacterium K_DeepCast_35m_m2_155
GGTTCGTAGAGGAAAAAGAAGAACTGTGAGGATCCATCGTCGAGCTGCTCGTCGGAGTGGGCCCAGCCCAGGGTGCCGTAGGTGGCAAAGGGCAGTACCGCTTCAGCTTTGAAACGGCCGACATCTTCGAAGGTCAGGTTGTAGATGGGAGCTGCATCGCCTTTGATGCGGATTTCCAGCGGAACCGTGCGCTGTTGCTTGCTGCGGGGGTCGATGAAGCCGTCTCCTGGGCCCTTTGGATCGCCTGTCTGCAGCACGTAGAAGTCTTCAGCGCGGATGAACGGCAGGCCGTCGTAGAACTTGCGCTCCACCAGATCGACAAAGGCCCCGCCGGTGATCGGCGCGTTGTAGCCGTCGATGACGGCGATCAAGGTGCCTTTGCTGGTCTCGAACTGCACGGTGGCGCGTCCGAGCAGCCTGGGCAGGGCATCGAACTCGGCGGGTATGGCAAAGGGAAACTCGCGCACCTGCAGCTCCTCAAGGCTGCCGATGCTGTTGAGTGCCGCGCGCCGCGCGTCCAGGAAGGCGTCACGCTGTTCTGCCTGACTGGCCTCGCTGAGCGTGTCGAGCTGCGGTGCCAGCTGCTCAAGCAGTTGCTCGGCAGTGCTCTGGTTGGCCTGGGGCACGGCAGCGAGGATCGCGTCGTGCTTGCTGCTCAGCAGGCTCTTGCAGCGGCTGGCGGTGCTCACCAGCGCGCTCCAGCGCTTGGCCCGCAGGTCAACGCTGGTGGCTTCGAGCCGGCGTTGCAGATCCTGCAGGTCAGGGGCCTGTATCGGCAGGGCATTGCGCAGGATGGCGCTGGGATCTTTGACCGCATTGCCCTCCGGCAGGGCTGCGCCGGCAGGACTCACCAGGCCGATCACCAGCAACACGGCCAGGGCCGCGTTGAGCAGGGGTTGCAGCCATGGCAGAGCCGTGAGCGGCGTGCGGTCGGCGAGGACCCCGTGATCAGCCTTAACCATTGCGCTGCTGTGGTTGGCCGGACTTTGGCACAGCCCAAAGGTCACTGTTACGGCCGTGTTGAGCCGGCTCCGGTAGCCAGCCGTACAATCCGCCAGATCCGATCCGCCGGAATGATCTCCAGCAACGACTTTCGTACCGGAACCTCGATCGAGCTGGATGGCCAGGTCTGGCGCGTTGTGGAGTTCTTGCACGTCAAGCCCGGCAAGGGCTCGGCGTTTGTGCGCACCAAGCTCAAGGCGGTGCAGAGCGGCAACGTGGTGGAGAAGACCTTCCGTGCTGGTGAGATGGTTCCCCAGGCCGTGCTCGAGAAGAGCACCCTGCAGCACACCTACATGGAAGGTGATGACTATGTCTTCATGGACATGGCTTCCTACGAGGAGACCCGCCTCACCGCCAAGCAGATCGGTGAGAGCCGCAAATACCTCAAAGAGGGCATGGAGGTGAACGTGGTTGCCTGGAACGGCAAGCCCCTCGAGGTTGAACTGCCGAACTCGGTGGTGCTGGAGATCACCCAGACCGACCCCGGTGTCAAAGGTGACACCGCCACCGGCGGCACCAAGCCGGCCATTGTCGAGACCGGCGCCCAGGTGATGGTGCCCCTGTTCCTGTCGATCGGCGAGAAGATCAAGATCGATACGCGCACCGACAGTTACCTCGGTCGGGAGAACTGATCACCATGCAGCTCGATCACGATCAGCTCCACAAACTGCTGGCCCTGCTGGGTGACAGCGACATCCAAGAACTCAGGCTCGAGGGCGATGACTTTCGCCTCGAGGTGCGCCGCAATCTGCCTGGGCTTGCAGCGCAGGTGATTCAGGCCCCCGTGGTTCCAGCCGTGCCCGCCGGGATTCCCGCCAGCACGCCTGCCCCCGTTGCCGCCGTCCCGTCACCACCGCCGCCAGCCGCGGCTGCCGTGCGCAGTGATCTTCTCGAGATCACCGCACCCATGGTGGCCACCTTCTACCGGGCTCCATCGCCGGGCGATCCGCCGTTTGTGGAGGTGGGGTCCCGCATCAGCAGCGGCCAGACCGTGTGCATCCTTGAGGCGATGAAGCTGATGAATGAGCTTGAGTCTGAGGTCAGCGGTGAAGTGGTCGAGATCCTGGTGGAAAACGGCACACCGGTCGAGTTCGGCCAGGTGCTGATGCGGGTTAAACCCGGCTGAGCGTCAGCCCAGGCTGACGGCCGTTTCGATGGCAGCGGCCATGCTGAAGGGCCTGGCCACGCCAGCACCGGCAATCTCAAAGCCGGTGCCGTGATCGGGTGATGTGCGCAAAAACGGCAGCCCCAGGGTGGTGTTGACCGCAGCATCGAAGGCCAGCAGCTTCACCGGGATCAGACCCTGATCGTGGTACAGCGCCAAGTACCCATCGGCGCCCTGACCGCTTCCCTGCCAAGCGGCGGCCGCACTGAGCCAGCAGCTGTCGGGGGCCAGAGGACCCTGAAGCTCTGCCTCTGGATGCTTTGACTGCCATTGTTTCAGGCAGGTCTTGAGCCAGTCCTGTTCCTGGCGCCCCAGCAGTCCGGCCTCGCCGGCATGGGGATTGAGCCCTGCAACCAGCAGCCGCGGTCTTGAACTGAAGCGCTGGCAGAAGCTCAGCAAGGCGTCCAACTTGGCGTTGATCAGCTCGGGGGTGAGGGCTCCAGGCACCGACTCGAGCGGGATGTGGGTTGTGGCCAACAGGGTGTTGAGCCGCCAGCCGCTGTTGGCTGAGCGTGCCGTGAACAGCATCGAGGCTTTGCTGCTGCCGCACAGTTCGGCCAGGCGCTCTGTCTGCCCTGGGTAGCTGTGGCCGGCTGCCTGCCAGCTCGACTTGGCAATCGGGGCTGTCACCAGGGCATTGCAGCTCCCGTTCAGAACAAGCTCGGTGGCATGGCTCAACCAGTCGAAACTGGCCGCGCCGCAGCTCGCGGTGCTGGTGCCGGCGATAGCTGGCTCGTCCAGGGGTCGATCGACCATCTCCAGTGTTGCCGGATCGCGCAGGGGCCTGTCGCTGCACTGGCGGAGCTGGGCATAGCTGCGCTCCAGCCAGCGCCTGCAGCCCACCAGCAGGGGCTGCGGATTCAGGGTTGCTGCCTCGGGCAGGGCCAGGGCCTTGAGCGTGACCTCGGCGCCGATGCCGGCCGGGTCCCCCAGGGCAATGGCCAGACGTCCCCTGTTGGAGTTGGATGGGGCCGGGCTGCCTGCTGCGTTGGCCATGCTGCGTTGGTTGTTGTTGGCTGGACTGTTGTTTGGCCTGGGTACTGGGTTCAGCAAGGGCTGGATTGAGCTGCGCTGGGGCCGCTTGTTGGTTGATCTGGGCGTGCCTTACGTGGCCGATCCTGGCCCTGCCGCGCCTGCTTGTCCGCTTTCTTCGGCCAAGCAGGCACGCAAACCCTCGCGGTAACTCGGGTAGCGCAGTTGATAGCCCAGCTGTTGGCACAGCAGCTGGTTGCTGACGCGTCGGTTTTCTTGCCAGAAACTGCGCGCCATCGGGCTCATCTGTGCGCTCACCTCGGCAAAGCGTTGCAGCGGCGGCAAGCTGCGACCCAGCAGATGGGCTCCATAGCCAAGCTGCTCGCTCGAGGCGCAGGGTTCATCGTCGCTGACGTTGACCACGCGGGCTTGCTGGTGATCTGGGTGTTGCAGGCAGTGCAGCAGGGCGCCGCAGATGTCATCGACATGCACCCGGCAAAACACCTGGCCGGGTTTGTGCAGCAGCCGGCTGCGGCCGTTGCGCAGGTCCTCAAGCACATTGCGCCCAGGGCCATAGATCGCGGGCAGACGAAAGATCTGCACTGGCAGCCCCAGGGCCTGCCAGCACAGCTCGCACGCCAACCTGGCTCGGCTACGCCCTGAGGCCGGCTGGCAGGCGCTGGTTTCATCGACCCAGGCACCCCCGGTATCTCCATAGACACCAGTGGTGGAGAGATAGCCCAGCCATGCGGGCTTCAGCTCCAGCAGCAGGCCGCCGAGATGCTTCAGAACCGGATCCTCGCCGCCGGGATCTGGCGCGATCGTGCTGACCACATGGGTGAGGCCAGAGAGCTCCCGATGGCTTGGCCGCAGGTCGCTTTCTGAATCGAATCCAATCACCGACCAGCCGGCTGGCACAGCCAGCGATGCGGCCGGATCACGCTGGCTGATCCAACCGTTGATGCCGGCCGCGGCGGCATGGTGCATCAGGCGCTGGCCGCAGTAGCCACCACCAAGCACCAGCAACTTGACGGACTCCGCCCGCTTCAGTACGCTTGTACTATTCGCTGTTGGATCCATGGTTGCGGCCTTTCCTGCTGACACGCGCCTTGCCCGGGCAAGGCGTCGCGACGCCGTCCATCCTGCCGGTGCAGCTCAGGGCCTGCCGCAGGGGTTGGGGCCTGCCTGGGCGCCGGCATTGCTGGCGGTGTTGCTGGCCTCGGCGGCTGTGCTGCTCGCTCCCGAGCAGCCGCACGATCAGGCTGCCATCTGCCAGCGCCACAACGGTGCAGCAGCCTGTCGCGTCTGGTGATCGCTGCTGAGCTCCTGTGAGTTCTTGGGGTCGGCCCACTGCAAGAGGCGCATGGCCAGCTTCAGATCACCCTCGGTCCAGGCGCGGATTGCCATGGCCCGGCGGGGGTCATAGAAGCTTTGGCGCCGGTACCAGCCAAAAGCGTCGGCATCGCCCTTGTGCCCATTGCAGGCCAGACAGGCGGGCACACAGTTTTCGGTGATGCTCAGGCCGCCGCGGCTCTGGGGCAGCACGTGGTCAATCGACTCCGACGGTTTGCCGCAGTAGATGCAGCGCTTGTTGGTGAACCGGTGCAGGTTTTGGCGCCATCGCCTCACACGCAGTTTTGGGCAGAGATCCTCGAGGAAGACCGCATCCCGAGCGTGCATGCCTGCTGTGTGGTTGGCGGCAGTTTGGCGCCGGTGGCAGGGGTGTCAATGTGTCGAAGACTGCATTTGCGGCAATTTCGTGTCAACTGAGCGCTGTTTGCTGCGTCTTGGTGCCACCGGCGTCATTGAGGTGATCAGCCCCTATGACGCGGTGACCCAGGCCCAGTTGCGCGCGCTTCGGCCCCGAGGGCACTGGTGCAGTCGCAGGCGTGTGTGGCAATTTCCGCTCCAGGCGGCTGGGGTGCTGCAGCAAACCCTTGGGCGCCGTTTTGCGATTGAGCCTGCACTGCAGCTCTGGTTTGACTGGTTCGCGCAGCCGTTGCCGCCCCTGCCGTCGCATCGTGCTCTGGTGGCCGCGGCCGAGCTCAAGGCGCCGCTGGCCGATGGCCGCGCCCTGTTGGCCCATCAACGCTCAGGAGCGCGGTGGTTGTTGGCACGCCGCGGAGCTGTGCTTGCCGATGCCATGGGCTTGGGCAAGACCATCACAGCCCTGGCAGCCGCCCGGGC
>VGQS01000096.1 GCA_016882285.1 Cyanobacteria bacterium K_DeepCast_35m_m2_155
TCGGTGCTGATGTGCAGCAGGCGGAACCGCTCCTGCCGCTGGGGGCTCAACTGCTCCCAATGGCTGCGCGCAGCCTGCAGCAACTGGAAAGTGCCGAGCACATTGCTGTCCAGAAATGCGGCTGGCCCCTCGATCGAGCGATCCACATGGCTTTCAGCAGCCAGGTGAAGCACCCAGTCAGGATCGGCTTGGCACACGGCGGCAGCCGTGGCCTGGGCGTCAACCAGATCGACCCGCAGCAACTGGTGACGCGGCTGGCCGTCTGAACCTGTGGCACGGCCTTGACCGGCCAGCTCAGCCATCACCGCTTCAATGCCACTGACATCGCTGGCGTAGCCGAACTTGTCGAGGTTGAAGACGGTGGCATCGCTGGCGCGCAGCAGCCGGCGCACCACCGCGCCGCCAATGAAGCCCGCACCCCCTGTGACCAGAACCCGCTGAGCAGAACCCAACAACGAGGCGCCAGAGCTCATGGCAGGGTCTTGATCAGGCTGCCCATCTCGAGGGCCTGCAGGCCGTAACTCCAGCCCAGGTTGCTCTTGATGCCGGCGCGCTCAAGGGCCTGTTGCAAGGTGTCTGTGGTCAGAACCCCAAAGATCACCGGAACCCCGGTACTACGGCTCACGGCCGCCACACCCTTGCTGACCTCAGAAACCACCACATCAAAGTGCGGCGTGTCACCACGAATCACGGCACCAAGGGTGATCACCACGTGGTAGCGGCCGCTGGACGCCAGTCGCTGTGCCACCAGAGGAATTTCAAAACTTCCCGGCACCCAGGCCACATCGAGTTGGGTGCTCTGCTCACCCACATCGATGCCGTGCCGTGACAAGCAATCAAGGCAACCGCTGAGCAGCTTGCCGGTCACCAGATCGTTGAACCGCGCCACGACGACACCGACACGCAAGCCACTGGCTTCGGTGAACCGTCCTTCAAAAACTGCCAAAACAAAGGCCTTCCAGGTGCATCCAGCCTACGCAGGGCGATGCAACCGAACTTGAAGGCTTACTTCGGGTCTTAAACGACAAAAAAGCTCATGCCCCAGTTGACCAGCACAAGCGCCACCCAGACCAAGCCACCGAGGAGGATCAGACGATTGGAGCGACCGCTGTCATCGCTGCTGGCGTACAACACCGGAACCGCGACGATCAGGGCGAACGACATCACCACCAAGGCCAGAACGGTGAGCGTGTTGAGGATCTGCATGGCTCGGCAACGCGGGGCTGGAGCGACCTGATCGGCATCCAGTTGGCGGATTCTCACACGCTGGGCCGGCCAGCCGACAATCCAAGCGGCGCTTCCTTCACAAGATGAAGTCCCCGGCGCGCGGGCAGAGCCTGTCAGTCGCCCTACCATCGCTGCCAGCACTGATTGGGCCGTGAGCGCGAAAGCCGAACAACAGCTTTCGCTCGAGCAGGCTTTGGGGCTCGCAGAAGTCCCCAGCGCTGCTGCAGCGCCAGCAGAGCCCATGGCCGACGAAGGCGCCCTGGTGGCCGATGCCTGCAGCAGGCCAAGGCCGCGCCAGAGCACGCCAACCGTGCCAGGCAGCAACACAGGTGTTGATCCAGGGGCAGAAGCAGAGGCAGCCAGTGAGCCTCAAGACGACCTGCCCCCCTGGCACCACCACAGCCTGGTCAAACCGGCCCAGCTGACACCGATGCTGCGCCACTACGTGGAGCTCAAGGCCGAGCATCCCGAGCGGGTGCTGCTCTACCGGCTGGGCGACTTTTTTGAGTGCTTCTTTGAAGACGCGATCCTGGTGTCGCGGCAGCTGGAGCTCACCCTCACCGGCAAAGAGGGGGGCAAGGCGATCGGTCGGGTGCCGATGGCGGGCATTCCGCATCATGCGGCCGAGCGCTATTGCGGCGAGCTGGTGCGCCGCGGCCACAGCGTCGCCCTGTGCGATCAGGTCGAGACCACCCCGGCCAAAGGCGAGCTGCTGCGCCGCGAGATCACCCGGGTGCTGACCCCCGGCACCGTGATCGACGAGGGCCTGCTCAGCGCCCGCCGCAACAACTGGCTGGCGGCGGTGGTGCGCGAGGACAACGGCTGGGGCCTGGCGGTGGCCGATGTCAGCACCGGCGAATTTCGCGCCAGCCAGCGCACGGGCAGCGCCGAGCTGCACCAGGAGCTGTTGCAGCTCGAAGCCGCTGAGCTCTTGGTGCCGGCTGACATCGCTGCCGACACAGGTGGTGGTGATCCTGCGCAAGAACCCCACAGCTGGTGTCCACCCGGCATGCATCGCACGCCCCAGCCGCGCACCCCGTTTGCCATCGCCGAGGCCACAGCCACCCTCAAAGCACGCTTTGGCCTGGCCAGCCTTGACGGCCTGGGCCTGGGCGAGATGCCCCTGGCGCTGCGGGCCGCGGGGGGGTTGGTGGCCTATCTCGATGGCACCAGCAACACCGGGCAGATCCCTTTGGACCTGCCCACCACCTGGCACGCCGGTGATGCCCTGGTGCTCGACGGGGCCACCCGGCGCAACCTTGAGCTCACCCGCACCCAGATGGGCGGCGGCCACCACGGTTCACTGCTGTGGGCCCTCGACAGCACCCACACCGCCATGGGTGGGCGCTGCCTGCGCCGCTGGATCGAGGCGCCACTGGTGCAGCACGAGGCGATCCTGCACCGCCAAAGCGCCGTCAGTGAGCTGGTCGCCGAGCGGTCCCTGCGCCATGCGATTCGGCGCCTGCTGCGGGCCATGGGCGATCTCGAGCGCCTGGCGGGACGCTGCGGCGCCGGCACCGCCTCGGCCAGGGATCTGGTGGCCCTGGCCGATGGTCTGGAGCGCCTGCCCCTGCTGGCAGCCTTGCTCGCCAAGGCCAGCACGGCGCCGCTGCAGGCCTTGGCGCAGCCCTGGCCAGAGCTCGCTGAGCTGGCCGCCGAGCTGCGCCACGTGCTGCTGGATGCCCCGCCACTCTCCCTGAGCGAGGGTGGACTGATCCACGACGGCGTCGACCCCCTGCTCGACGGGCTGCGCAACCAGCTCGACGACCAGGACCGCTGGCTCAGCGAACAGGAAGCGGACGAGCGCAGCAGCAGCGGCATCACCACGCTCAAGCTGCAGTACCACCGCACCTTCGGCTACTTCCTGGCGGTGAGCCGGGCCAAGGCCGCGGCCGTGCCCGAGCACTGGATCCGCCGCCAGACCCTGGCCAACGAAGAACGCTTTGTCACCCCGGCGCTCAAAGCCCGCGAAGGCCAGATTTTGCAGCTCAAAGCCCGCGCCGCCCAGCGCGAATACGAGCTGTTCTGCGCGTTGCGCGCGCGGGTGGGCGAACAGGCCACGCCGGTGCGCACTGCAGCTCGACTGGTGGCCGAACTGGACGCCACAGCCAGCCTGGCCGAACTGGCCGCCACCAGCGGCTACTGCGCCCCCGAGATCACCGACCCGGAAGGCCCCGACGCGCGTCTGCTGGTGATCGAAGCCGGCCGTCACCCGGTGGTGGAGCAGCTGCTGGTGGAGGAGCCCTTCACAGCCAATGGCATTGCCCTCGGTTCGAGAAGCGATGCGAAAAGGAGTCCCAACCTCAGCGACCACCCCGACCTGGTGATCCTCACCGGTCCCAATGCCAGTGGCAAAAGCTGCTACCTGCGCCAGGTGGGCCTGCTGCAGCTGATGGCCCAGATCGGCAGCTGGATCCCAGCACGCTCAGCACGACTAGGAATTGCCGATCGCATCTTCACCCGTGTTGGCGCCGGCGACGATCTGGCCGCGGGGCAGTCGACCTTCATGGTGGAGATGGCCGAAACGGCCAACATCCTGCACCACGCGAGCTGCCGCTCGCTGGTGCTGCTGGATGAGATCGGCCGCGGCACCGCCACCTTCGATGGCCTGGCGATCGCCTGGGCGGTGGCCGAACACCTGGCTGAGGGGATCAGCGCCCGCAGCATTTTTGCGACGCACTATCACGAGCTCAATGAGCTGGCGGGCCTGCTGAGCAACGTCGCCAATGCCCAGGTGCTGGTCAAAGAGACCGGCGATGCGCTGGTGTTTCTGCACCAGGTGGCCCCGGGCGGTGCCAGCCGCAGCTACGGCATCGAAGCGGCGCGGCTGGCTGGGGTGCCCGCATCGGTGGTGCTGCGCGCCCGCCAGGTGTTGGGCCGCATCGAGGCCAACAGCCACATCAGCGTGCAGCCTGGCGCTGGAGAGCTGCTGGCGGCCTGAAGGGTGAGGAGGTGCATGGCACGCCCTGGGGCAAGAGCCCTCTCGGACCCCTTACCCAAGTGACCATGGTCATGACCATGGTCACTGACACAAGGCAGCGTCAGCGGACACGGCTCAGCGGGGCGCAGGGCTTCAAGCTGCATGGCGCTCCAGCGCTGCAGCCCGCAGCAGGGCGTTGCAGGCGGCCCCGACCAGGCCGGCTCCACCGCGGGAGCCATCGAGACGGATCTGGGCCAGACCACTGGCCGCCAGGCGCCGTTTGCTCTCGGTCACACCGATGAAGCCCACCGGCATGCCGATCACCAGTGCCGGCGGCGGGGCTCCAGCGGCCACCAGATCCAGCAGGCGCTCCAGGGCCGTCGGGGCGCTGCCGATCAACACGATCGGCCCGGGCCCCTGGGCCCCTGGGCCAACACCGGCAAGCGCAACCCAAGCATCAGCGATGGCAGCCGCACTGCGGGTGCTGCCCGGTGAGGCCACCAGCGGCGCCCAATCCAGCAGACAGTGCACAGGATTCCCCAAGGTGCGGCGCGCCATCGGCGCAACCGCCGCCGCGGCCATGGCCGTGTCGCAGAGGATCGGCGCGCCCGCCTGCAAGGCTTCAAGCCCCTGGCGGCAGGCTTCTGCAGTTGTCGCCCCATCCTCAGCAGGGGCAACAACCAGATCAGCTGTGATCGTCAGATCACCACTGCTGTGGATGCAGCGCTCGAGCACATCGCGCTGCAGCGGGCTCATCGCCTGCAAGCGCTCAGCCAGCGGCGCCTCGGCGGCAGCACGCTCGGCCAGCGCCCGGCGAATCGAGACGATGCTGGCGGTGAAGATCGGATGGTCGAGCACCGCCCTGATCCATACAGTCGTCACCACAGCATGCCGGCCACCGGCGCAGGACCTCTGATGCCCATCCATCTGTTCTGGGGCGACGACGAGGCTGCGCGCAACCGGGCGGTGGAGGCGTTGATCGCCAAACAGGTCGATCCTGCCTGGGTCTCGATCAACCTGAGCCGCCTCGATGGCAACGATCCAGCCCAGGCAGCCCAAGCCCTTGAGGAGGCCCGCACCCCGCCCTTTGGCGCCGGAGCCCGGGTGGTGCTGCTGCAGCGCAGCCCCTTCTGCAACCAATGCCCGGCAGAGCTCGCGGCCCAGCTTGAAGCCAATCT
>VGQS01000097.1 GCA_016882285.1 Cyanobacteria bacterium K_DeepCast_35m_m2_155
AGGAACTGGCGAATGATGCCGTTGAGCATCGGCCCGCGCCAGATCACCGGCTGGTTTTCGGCGATCAGCAGGCCCATCGACACCATCGCGATGCCGCAGCTGTCGATCGGGGTGAGCACCTGGTTGGCGCCTTCGCCGCGCACCTCGGGGGTGAGGCCTGCCACCCCCAGCATGGTGGGGGCATTGGGTCCGTAGATGTCGGCATCGAGCAGGCCCACCCTGAGCCCCTGCAGGGCCAGGGCGCAGGCCAGGTTGACGGCCACTGTGCTCTTGCCAACTCCGCCTTTGCCGCTGCTGATGGCGATCACCTGTTTGACGCCCGGGATCGGCTGGCGTTCAGGGAGCTGGCCTGGGCCAGGAGCTGCACCATGGCCGGCCGCGCCGATCGGCGCCCCTGCATGCTGCTGGCCGGCACCTGCCTGGGGGGCCAGTTCGATCTGGACGTCCTCAACGCCCTCGAGGGCGAGCAGGGCATTGCGCGCTTCGCTGGCGATGCGCCCCTGCTGGCTGTGGGCAAAACCAGGCAAGGCCAGGCGAAACACCACGCGGCTGTTCTGCAGGCGTGGTTCCTGGATCCAGCCCAGCTCGATCAGGCTGCGGCCGCTGCCGGCGTCGCGCAGGGTGTCGAGCGCTGCGGTGATGGCGGCGTTGGAGGTCATTGCGGCAGTTTGGCCGGTGCGGCTCGGCAGGGCGGGATCCTAGGCATGCTCACCAGGCCCGCTGTCCCATGACAGACCCTCAAGCGCGCTTGTGCCCGAGGCGGGCAAGCTGAAAAGGTGAACAACGATCCGTTGCCTTTCTGCGCGCCGCAGCGATGACGCAAGCTCCACCCCCCGACTCACGCGCCCGCGCCAAGGCCTTGTTGATGGGTCTGCAGGATTCGATCTGCGCCGGCCTTGAAGCGCTGGATGGCGAGGCACGCTTCGCCGAGGAGAGCTGGCAGCGGCCCGAGGGCGGCGGCGGCCGCAGCCGTGTCATGAAAGGTGGCCGGGTGTTCGAGCAGGGCGGCGTCAACTTCTCGGAAGTTGAGGGTGATCAGCTGCCGCCATCGATTCTCAGCCAGCGGCCCGAGGCGGCGGGACAGCGCTGGTTCGCCACCGGCACCTCGATGGTGCTGCATCCGCGCAACCCCTATGTGCCGACGGTCCACCTCAACTACCGCTACTTCGAGGCGGGGCCGGTGTGGTGGTTTGGCGGCGGCGCTGACCTGACCCCCTATTACCCCTTTCTGGAGGATGCGCAGCATTTTCATCGCACCCTCAAAGGCGCCTGTGATTCGGTGAATCCAGCGCTCTACACCGTGTTCAAGCCCTGGTGCGACGAGTACTTCTTCCTCAAGCACCGCGGTGAGACCCGCGGGGTGGGTGGCATTTTTTACGACTATCAAGACGAGTCGGGTGTCCTTTACAAGGGGCAGGACCCCGCCGGCCCTGCGAGCGCGGTCTCAACGGCGATCGGCGCCACGCCGCGCCATTGGGAGGAGCTGTTTGCCCTGGCCAGCGCCTGCGGCAACGCCTTTCTGCCGAGTTACGTGCCGATCGTCGAGAAGCGGCATGACACCCCCTATGGCGAGCGCGAGCGCCAGTTTCAGCTGTACCGCCGCGGGCGTTATGTCGAGTTCAACCTGGTGTTTGACCGCGGCACGATCTTCGGCTTGCAGACCAATGGCCGCACCGAATCGATCTTGATGTCACTGCCGCCTCTGGTGCGCTGGGAGTATGGCTATACCCCAGAGCCCGGCAGCCGCGAGGCGCTGCTCACCGAGGTGTTCACTCGGCCCCAGAACTGGCTGGAAGACCCGAGTCTGCAGGCGCGCTGCCAACCACATCAGGCGGTGGGCTGAGCGGCGGTAGGGCCATGGTTGGTTGATCGCTGCGCTGGCGGCTCACGCCCCGCTCCAGAGCCATGACCACCCGCTCGGCGATGGCCTCAATGGTGGCGCTGCGCGTGGCCGGGTTGCGCAGGCTGGCCTCGAGGCGGCCTTCGAGCTTGCCGATTTCGAGAATGGCAATGCCGCGTTTGGGGGCCCCCAGGCCATCGCGGAAGAACCGCGGAAACGCGCCGAATTCGGCGGCCAGGCTTTCGTCGAGCTGGCTGGGTGTGGTCCCGATCGGTGGGATCAAGCCTGAACCGATGCCGGCCGATCCATGGGCGTCGTAGTGAATTTCTATCGCGTAGCCCCCGTTCTGCACATGGGCCTTGCCGACGCTCCAGGTGGTGCGGGGGTCGTTGCCGTTGGCAATGCTGCGAATGCCGGGGTCATAGCTGCGGATGTTGAGCCCACGGGCCAAGCCCTGCCGCACCACCGCCTCAACCGTGAGCAGATTCCAATAGAGCTCGTCGCTCATGCCGGCCGCCATGGGCCGCGCCCCCTGCACAGCAACGGCGGCACCGCTGGCCCCGCCGCCAAACCCCTGCGAGTCGGCATGGCCGGGCATGACCAGAATGCTGGTGCCCGCATCGATCTGACGCAGACCCTGCCAGTCCTTGGGCAACCGTGAGCGCTGGCCGGTGAGTCCCTGGCTGCCAGTGGCCAGCAGCACAGCGCTGCCCAGCTCCTGGGCCCGCACGTGTGGCTGGCTGGCTCCGCTCAGCAGAACCAGGCTGCTGGCGATCCAGGCTGCAGGCGCCGCTCGCTTCATGGAGGCCATCAAATCGGAGAACTGAGCAGGGCGCCATCGCTGGCCAGGCCCAGTTCGGCTCCCAGCTCCAGCTCCAGCGCGATCAGTTCATCGCGATGGGCTCGCAGCCGCACACTGCTGCCGCCCATCGCGGCGGTGCTCTCAATCAGGCGCAACTCCAGCGTTTCGGCCCGTTCGGCGCGGCGCCGGTACAACCAGCCGGCACCGGGGCCCAGCAGGGCCAGCAGCAGCGGCCACCAGTGCAGCTGGGGCCAGAGCTGCCGTAGCACCAGGCCCAGGCACCCGGCGCCGATGCAGCCCAGCAGCGACAGCAGCATCGCCAGCGCCGTGCTGCTGGCCACCTGGCCGCGAAAGCGCAGCAGTTGGCGCTCGGGGTCGCCGCTTTCGGAGCGCCAGCCCCGCGCCACCAACCAGTTGGTCAGGCCCTCGAGCACCTCAAGCGGCGGGCGGGGCGAGTGCACCTCGACCACCGTGGTGCGGTCTTTGCTGGCGGCCCGCAAAAAAAAGCCCAGGCCGATCGCCAGCAGCAGGGTGAGCAGAAGGGTGGAACCGGAGCTGGCCATGGCAGAACGGGTGCCGAGCTGGCTCCCCAACGGGCCCCATTCTGTGACTTGTCAGCATGGGGGTGTTTGCTTCGCGCTCCCTTGACCCAGGCACCCTCCAGCAGCAACCTGCCCGCACCGGCCCGCTTTGCGGTGTTTGATGGCGATCTCGATGCCGAATGGGCAGCGCTGTATGCCGGCGCCCGCGCCCTGGCCATCGACACCGAGGCGATGGGGTTGATCCATGGGCGCGACCGCCTCTGCCTGGTGCAACTCTGCGATGACCACGACAACGTCTGCTGCATTCGCCTGCAGCAGGGCCAGAGCGCGGCGCCGCGGCTCAAGGCGCTGCTCGAGAACAGCGCCATCGAAAAGGTGTTTCATTTCGCCCGCTTCGATGTGGCGGCCCTGGCCGAAAACCTGGGCATCACTGTCGATCCGATCTTCTGCACCAAGATCGGCAGCCGGCTGGCCCGCACCTACAGCCCCAAGCATGGGCTCAAAGAGGTGGTGCAGGAGCTGGTGGGCGTTGAGCTCGACAAGCAGGCCCAGAGCTCTGATTGGGGCCGGGTTGAAGACCTCTCAGAGGCCCAGCTGGCCTATGCCGCCGGCGATGTGCGCTACCTGCTGCCGGCGCGCGATCGGCTCGAGCTGATGCTCAAGCGCGAGGGCCGCTGGGACCTGGCCGTGCGCTGCTTTGGCTGCGTGCCGGTGATGGCTGACCTTGATCGTCAGCGCTTTCACCTGCTGTTTGAGCACAGCAGCGGCGGCAACCGCTGAGCCCGCTGGCTCAGTCTTCGACCATGTAGAGGTCGTCGTTGCCGACGGTGCCGAGCTGGGCCTCGAGCAGGCCCTGGTGGTCGACGGTGCTGGCCTCCAGCTCGCTCAGCATCGCCTCCGCGGTGGCGATGCGGGCGGCCACATCCTTGTGGCCCTGCTGGGCGGCACGGATGTCCACCCGCCGGCGCGCTGCTGACTGGCTGATGCCCATGAGGCTGGCAATGCGGCCGCAGACAATGCTGTAGTTGCGGTCGGTGATGCCGGCCATGGCGCTGAACCCCTGAACTGGGGCCATCATGGTGGCCGATGCCCCGCCCCGCCCAGCAGCGTCTGATCCAGCAGGTGGGCGATGGCTCCGCTGCCCCCGGCTGCGCCCATGTGACGGCGCCCGCGTGCACCCAGTTCGTGCCGCAAGCCAGGCTCAGCCAGCAGAACCTGCAGCCGCTCGGCCAGCTGGGCGGCGTTGCGGCACGGCACCACCGCTCCCCCCAGCAGGCGGCTCTGGCGGCAGGCAAACCCCGCCTTGAACTGCGGACCGGCCCCCGGCAGTGACAGGGCTGCAATGCCAAGGCCTGTGAGCTGCTCGGTGGCGGTGCCGGCATTGGCCAGACCCACCTCGGCCCAGCCGGCCCAGGCGTCAAAGCGCCCCGGGCCGATCCAGAGGTCGAGCTCGCGTCTGCGCCAGATCGCTGCCGGCGGCGGGCTGGCAGCAGACAGTTCGGCGAGTTGCGGCGCCGGCAGCTCAGCAAAGCCTTGCTGTGCCAACAGGGGCGCCAGCTGCTGGGGTGTTGGGGCGCTGCCGGTGGGCAGCAGCAGGGTGAGCGGCCCCTGAGGCGGCAGATGCTCCAACACGGCCAGCAACCGCCGGGCATTGTTGAGCGCCTCGGGCATGCGGCTGCCGGCCAGCAGCAGCAGGCGCCTGCGGGCAGCCAGGGCTGGTGGCAGGGGTGCTGGGGCCAGCCCATCCATCATCGGGTTGCCGGGCGCCAGGGCCCTGACCCCATGGCGACGCAGGCCGCGGGCGGTGAGCCGGTCGCGCACCACCACCAGCTGGCAGCGGCGGCTTGCCATCAGCGTCCATTCCCAGGGGTCCCATTCGCTGCCCTTGCAGCGGTGATAGGTGTCGGCCAGGGGGCTGGCGGCCCAGCCGCGCGGCATCGGGCTGGCCCAGGTGTAATCGCTTTTGGGTGTGCCGATGAAGCCA
>VGQS01000098.1 GCA_016882285.1 Cyanobacteria bacterium K_DeepCast_35m_m2_155
CACCCTGCTCAAGAGCACCACGCGCCACATCAGGCTGTTCACAGCACGGGTTGAAGAAGGCGATCTGGTGCCCGATCCAGACCAGCTCACCCTGGATGTGGACCCCGACAACGAATTTCTCTGGGATGCAGCCACCCTCGAGCTGGTGCAGCAGCGCTTCAGGGAGCTGGTGAGTGCCAGCGCCGGCGCCGAGCTGAGCGATTACAACCTGCGCCGCATCGGCTCAGAGCTCGAGGGCTACCTCAGGGAGCTGCTGCAGGCCGGCAAGCTGCGCTACAACCCGGATTGCCGGGTCCTCAACTATTCGATGGGCCTGCCCCGCACCCCCGACAACCTGTGACCCGCTCTGGCAGCTCACCTGGCCGTTACCGCGATGCGCGCTACGACGAGCGCGACTACGGAGAGCGCGGCTATGACCAACGCGCTTACGGCAGGGGCAACGGTGGCGGCAGAGCGGGCGGCGGTGGTCCAACTGGCGGTCCAGGCGGTGGCCCACCGTTGCAGTTCAATGTGGGCACCATCGCGATCCTGGCGGGGGTGCTGGTGGTGGGCATCGGCATCGGCACCGGCCTCTCCAGCACCACCCAGGGCGATCAAGGGAACATCGCCAGCAGCCAGCAGCTCGACATGGCGGTTCCCGATCCGGAGTTCTGCCGGCAATGGGGTGCCAGCGCCTTTGTGATGGACATCGAGCTGTACACGACCATGAATCCCAGCTCGAGCTTTGTGACCCAACCGGCGCTGCGGCCCGGCTGCGTGATCAGACGCGAAAACTGGAGCGTGCTGCAAAAGGAAGGCGCCGTCACCGCCGAGCAGATGCGGCAGTGCAAACAGCGCATGAACACCTTTGCCTACATCGGCTCGATCAAGGACAAGCCCATCGTGCGCTGCGTCTATCAGACCGACACCAGCGAGAACAAGTTCATCACCAAAGGTGTGGCTGACGACACCGTGGGCATCACCCCCGAAGCCGATCAGTTCTGAGGCTCAGCTCTCCTGCTGGGTTTGCTCCTGCTGCAGCGGCCGGCGCAGGGGGCTGTCGGGGCTGGCAAACACCGGCAAAATCTCGCGCCTGAACGCCTCAGAGGCGCGCGAGCAGTAGCGCGCCGGATGGGTGATCAATTTGAGCTGACGGCGCACCAGCAGATCAGCGACCTGGGGGCGATGCAGGCTGCCAGCCGCCAACTCACGCTCGATGGAGACAACCGGCAAAAAGGCCGCACCCAGGCCACTTTGAACGGCATTTTTGATGGCCTCAAACGAGTTGAGCTCCATCTCGAGCTTGAGGCGGCTCACATCAAGCCCTGAGCGCGCCAGCAGCTGGTCGACCATCTTGCGGGTGGTCGACTGGGCATCAAGGCAGACAAAGCCCAGTCGATAGAGATCCTCTTTGGTCAGCTCATTGAGCCGGGCCAACGGGTGCTTGACCGGCAGCACCAGGGCCAGCTCATCACTGGCGTAGGGCACCACCTGGAGCTGCTCGCCCAGCTCGCTGGGCAGCTCACCGCCAATGATCGCCAGGTCGATCTGACCGTTGGCCACGCTCCAGCCGGTGCGGCGGGTGCTGTGCACCTGCAGCTGCACCGCCACATCGGGGTACTTCTGCCGGAACAGCCCGATCATGCGCGGCATCAGATAGGTGCCGGTGGTCTGGGAGGCCCCCACCACCAATGAGCCGCCCTTGAGGTTGTGCAGATCGTCCAGGGCACGGCAGGCCTCCTGGCACTGGCTGAGAATGCGGTCGCAGTAGCTCAGCAGCAGGTGGCCAGCTTCGGTGAGCTGGGCCTTGCGACCACCACGGTCAAACAGTGAGACATCGAGCTGCTTCTCAAGGTTCTGGATCTGCAGGCTGACGGCCGGCTGGGTCACATAAAGGCTGTCAGCAGCTTTTTTAAAGCTGCCCTCGCTGGCGATCGCCCGCAGGATGCGCAGCTGATCGAGGGTGAAGGGCAGATCAGCCATCGCTCTGGGGGACCAGGCTCGCCAACAGGCGATGCGGCAATCGGAAACAGACTCTAGGGGGCTTCAGCGGCAGAATCGTCAGCTTCACAACACCTTGCAGACGCCCCGATGACCAGCTCACCCCACCACAGCAGCTGGGTGATGCTGGCACTGCTGCTGGTCTTTGCTGTTGTGCACAGCGGCGGCGCCTCGCTGCGGGGCTGGGGAGCGGAGCGCATCGGTGAGCGCGCCTGGCGGCTGCTGTTTGCGGCGGTGAGCATCCCGTCGGCGGTAATCGTGATCGGCTACTTCCTGGCGCACCGCTACGACGGGGCGCGGCTGTGGAACCTGCAGGAGCAGCCCTGGATCGTGCCGCTGGTGTGGGTGGGCACCGCGATCAGTTTTCTGTTTCTGTATCCGGCCACCTACAACCTGCTGGAGATCCCGGCGGTGCTCAAACCCCAGGTGCGGCTGTATGCCACCGGGATCATTCGCATCAGCAGGCACCCCCAGGCGGTAGGGCAGATCCTGTGGTGCGCCACCCACCTGCTGTGGATCGGCAGCAGCTTCATGGTGGCCGCCTGCGCTGGGCTGATCGCGCACCATCTGTTTGCCGTGTGGAACGGCGACCGGCGACAGGCCAACCGCTTTGGCGAGGCCTTTGCAGAGCTCAAAGCCAGCACGTCGATCATTCCCTTCAAGGCGGTGCTGGATGGCCGCCAGAAGCTGGTCTTGAGCGAGTTTCTACGGCCCGCGCAGCTCGGCATCGCCATCGCCGTGGGGGTGTTCTGGTGGGCCCACCGGTTCATTGGCCTGGGCGCGACCTCGTTTTCGCGTACGGCTCTGGCCCACTGGTTGGGTTGAAACCCGCGGAGCTGAGCGCAGTCCACTCAGCGGGGCAAGCTGAAGGGTTCCTTCAGCTCTTGTGCAGGTGACCATGGTCATGTCCATGGTCGTGACCGCAGACAGAGGGCGAATCAACGGCGCCGGGGTTCCTACACTCCCCGCAGCCCTCGTCTAGGGAGCCCCGCCGGATGCCATCAGCCGCAGAGATCGCCTGGTTGATTCCGGTGCTGCCCCTGATCGGCGCCCTGATCACCGGGCTTGGTCTGATCAGTTTCAACCGCACGGTCAACAGACTGCGCAAACCGGTCGCCGTGCTGCTGCTCACCTGTGTGGGTGCTGCCGCGGTACTCAGCTATGCCGTGCTGGCTCAGCAGCTGGCCGGAGCCGGCCCCACTGAGGTGCTGTTCAACTGGGCCAGCGCCGGCAGCTTCAACCTGCAGATGGGCTTCCGCGTGGATCCTCTGGCGGCGGTGATGCTGGCCCTGGTCACCACCATCGCCCTGCTGGTGATGATCTATTCGGACGGGTACATGGCCCACGACAAGGGCTATGTGCGCTTTTTCACCTACCTGGCCCTGTTCAGCAGCTCGATGCTGGGCCTGGTGATCAGTCCCAACCTGCTCGAGATCTATGTGTTCTGGGAGCTGGTGGGCATGTGCTCCTACCTGCTCGTTGGCTTCTGGTACGACCGCGATGGCGCCGCCAATGCCGCCCAGAAAGCGTTTGTGACCAACCGCGTCGGCGACTTCGGCCTGTTGCTGGGGATCCTGGGCCTGTTCTGGGCCACAGGCAGCTTCGGGTTTGAAGAGATCGGCACGGGCCTGCAGGCCGCCGTTGCCGGTGGCAGCGTGCCCGGCTGGGCTGCGGTGGCCCTGTGCCTGTTTGTGTTCATGGGACCGATGGCCAAGTCGGCCCAGTTCCCGCTGCATGTGTGGCTGCCCGATGCCATGGAAGGCCCCACACCGATTTCGGCATTGATTCACGCCGCCACGATGGTGGCGGCGGGCGTGTTTCTGGTGGCGCGGCTGCAGCCGCTCTATGTGCCCTTCCCCGAGGTGCAGACCACCATTGCCGTGATCGGCACGATCACCCTGGTGCTGGGCGCCAGCATCGCCCTGACCCAGATGGATCTCAAAAAGGGTCTGGCCTACAGCACCGTGAGCCAGCTGGGCTACATGATGCTGGCCATGGGCTGCGGCGCCCCGGTGGCGGGCATGTTCCACCTGGTGACCCACGCCTTTTTCAAGGCGATGCTGTTTCTGGGCTCCGGCTCGGTCATCCACGCCATGGAAGAGGTGGTGGGCCACGAACCCGTCCTGGCCCAGGACATGCGCCTGATGGGCGGGCTGCGCCGTTACATGCCGATCACCGCCAGCACCTTTTTCATCGGCTGTGTGGCGATCAGCGGCATCCCGCCGCTGGCCGGTTTTTGGAGCAAGGACGAGATTCTGGGGGTGGCCTTTGGCCAGTTCCCGCTGCTGTGGGTGGCGGGCTTTGCCACCGCGGGCCTAACCGCCTTCTACATGTTCCGCCTCTATTTCCTGACGTTTGAAGGAGATTTCAGGGGCGGCGACAAGGCGATGGCGGCCCAGCTGATGGCGGCAGCCGGCAAAAGCGCCGGTGGCGATGACGACGGCCATGGCCACCACCACGCCGAGCACCCCCACGAGAGCGGCTGGCAGATGGCGATGCCACTGGTGGTGCTGGCGGTGCCGTCGGTGCTGATCGGGCTGCTGGGGGTGCCCTGGAACAGCAGGTTCGGCCTGCTGCTCGATCCCCATGAGGCGATCGAGGCGGCTGAACACTTCAGCTGGGGCGAGTTCCTGCCCCTGGCCGGGGCCTCGGTGGGCATCTCGATCGCCGGCATCACGGTGGCGGTGCTGGCCTACGCGCTGCACAAGCTCGACCTGGGCACGGCCGTGGCGGCCCGCTTCCCGGCGGTCAATGCCTTTCTGGCCAACAAGTGGTATCTCGATGCCATCAACGACAAGCTGTTCGTGCAGGGCAGCCGCAAGCTGGCCAAACAGGTGCTCGATGTCGACTCCAAGGTGGTCGATGGCGTCGTCAACCTCACCGGCCTGTTGACCCTGGGCAGCGGCGAAGGCCTCAAGTACCTCAACACCGGCCGCGCCCAGTTCTATGCCCTGATCGTGTTTGGGGG
>VGQS01000099.1 GCA_016882285.1 Cyanobacteria bacterium K_DeepCast_35m_m2_155
AGCCGATCGCGGCCAGCCAGGACGAGGCCGCCGATCTGATTCGCGCCGCCGAGAGCGCGGGCCGGCTGCTGCAGGTGGGCCACATCGAGCGCTTCAACCCGGCGTTTCGCGAGCTGGTCAAGGTGGTCGCCGGTGAGCAGGTGGTGGTGCTCGAAGCGCGGCGCCACAGCCCCAATGCCGATCGGGCCAACGATGTGTCGGTGGTGCTGGATTTGATGATCCATGACATCGACCTGGTGCTCGAGCTGGCCGCTTCACCGGTGGTGCGCCTGGCCGCCGCCGGTGGCCGCAGTGCCGAGGGACCGATCGATTACGTCAACGCCACCCTGGGCTTTGCCAATGGCGTGGTCGCCAGCCTCACCGCCAGCAAGATGGCCCATCGCAAGATCAGACGGCTGTACTGCCATTGCCGCAGCAGCCTGATGGAGACGGACTTTCTCAACCACAACTTGCGCATTCACCGCCGCTCGCACGAGTCGGTCAGCGCCGACCACGGCGAGCTGGTGTACCGCAACGACGGCTTCATCGAGGAGGTCAGCACCACCTCGATCGAGCCGCTGTATGCCGAGCTCGAGCACTTCCTGCGCTGCGTGCGCGGTCAGGAGATACCAGCAGTTGACGGCCTGCAAGCGTCGCGGGCGCTGCAGCTGGCCGATCTGATCGAGCAGTGCGTCGAGCAGCCCAACCTCTGCATGAGCCTCGATCAGCCGATTTAGCTCTCGGTGAGCTGCCTGAGGGCTTCGAGTTGCCAGCGCCTGCAATCAGCAGGCGATGCCCTGTAGAAGCTGTCCCAGGCTTCGGCTTTGTGGCTGCCGTACTCACCAGGTGCGATCTGGGGATGCTGCTGCTGCCAGCCGACGCGCACGGCGTGGCCGATCACCACGTCGAGGGCGAGGTCGTCGTCGAGGTACACCTGCGGGTTGGCTTCGACAAAGGCGATCAGCGTCAGCAGGGTTTCGCTGCAGAGCTGCCGGTACTCGGGGGCCTCGATCTTGCTGAGCAGGTGGTCGACCTGGCTGGCGAAGTTGCGCTCGCCCGGGGTCTTTTCGCGCAGCAGCGGCTTGCTGTCGAGCCGGTTGCGCTTGTCGAGCTTGTCGCCGATCACGATGCCGCGGCAGTGGTGCAGCAGCGCCCAGATGCCCGGGTAAAAATCGCGCGGCACCCGGCCGATGGCCCCCAGCCGCGAGCGGTGCCGCAGCCAGCAGCCTCCTTTGGGATGCTCCTCCAGGGGATCGCTGGCGCTCCAGCGCACCCGGCCGCTGAGATGCAGGTGCTCCTTGCGCTGCAGGGCATCGCGCGCGTGCTCCAGATCGCTCAGCATGGTGCGCAGCTGCCGCCTGAGGGTGTGCGGCGGCAGGTTGCACAGCGCCTCGAAGCCATCGATCGGGCTCAGTTCACGCTCGGCGGCCAGCTCACCGGTCAGCAGCAGCAGCAGTTGGCCCAGTTGCAGCGTGAGGCTGCCGCTCAACAGATCAGGTTCACGCCGCGCCAGGCTGTCGAGGGCTAGCAGCAGCTCCTGCTGCAGCATCCATTCGCGGCCGTCTTCACCGCTGAAGCGGCGAATCATGGCGGCGATGGTGCGGCTGCCCTGGGGTTCTGCAATCCGTGAGTCGCGGGTGTAGTTGCGGCCCACAACAACCTGCTTCTGGCGCAGCAGCAGGTCGGTCAGGGCATCTTCAAGTTGGGGGTGCACCAGATCGAGGGCCGCTGCCACGCGCCGCACAACCCCCCAGGCGCCCTGGCCGAGGGCGCGTTGGTAAACCTCGCTGAGCAAATCGTGTAGCAACACGATGTCCGCTTGCGGACCCTGCAGTTGAGCCGCCAGCCCAAGCCGCAGGCCCAGTTGCTCGAGCACCTCCGCCTGTTCAGACAGGGATGTGCTCTGCCAGAGGCGATCGAGCAGATCACAGGTTGAGCTGTCTTCGAGTTCGAGCTCCTGCTCGGCTGTCAGCGGCGTGCTGGCGGTGCTGGCCAGCAGGGGTGAGGCGGTGACCGCTTCGCTGAGGCCCTCGATGGCCCCGCAGGCCTCGCGCGGCAGGATCTGCCAGCAGGCCTGGCTCTGCAGTTCGGCCAGGCTGGCCAGCTGCACGGCCACGCCGTCAAAGCAACCCGATGCCAGCTGGTGGCCGAGCCGCACAAAGGCCTCTGGGTCGGCATTGAATGCCCCCGCTGCGATCGGGATCAGCAGCAGCGGCGCCCCCGGGCCGCGCCAGTGCCGCTGCAGCAGCCGCACCTCGGCACCCACCGTGTCAATCAGCTGCTCGGCATCGTCGGCCAGGTAGAAGGTGCTCTCGTCGAGCACCGCCGGCAGGAAGGCCCAGCGCTGCTGACCGCTTTCGCTGCAGTACAGCCGTGCGGTAGCCATGGTTTCCATGCGTACCGGCGGGTGTCCACTCAGCCCCAGCCGGCCATTGGCGCCCACCCGCGCCATGCGTTGTGCCAGCTCAGCTGAGCTGGCCACCGTCAGCGCCGTGCCAGCCGTCGGCAGCCCGGCATGTTCAAGGGCCGCGGCGATGCCGGCGTTGGCCGGCACCAGGGCCACCAGCACCTGATCGGCCCCCAGGCTGATGGTGTGGCGACGCTCGCTGGGATCGAGATCTGCTGGTGTGATCAGCCCGGCCAGCAGCAGATCGGCCAGCCAGGTCAGGCTCTGGGTCCACAGCAGCGGCACGTTTTCGTTGGCCTCGCGTGGCTGGCTGCCGGGCTGGCGCCGCTCGGCCTCGATCGCTTGCACAGGGACCCGGTACAGCTCGGGCAGCAGCGCTGTGCAGCCTGCGAGCACGCTCACCCCCGCCAGACGCTGGCGCCATTGGCGCGCTTCGGCCCAGCGCTCTTCGCAGCAGGCGGTGATCAGCTCGTAGGCCCAGAACAGGGGCCATTCACACTCGATGTGCTGGAACTGGGCCAGCTCCTCGCGCTCGTAATGCAGACGGGTGTGGTCTTCGACGACGGTCTGGTGTCCGTCGCGATGGAAGCGCTTGTAACCGTAGGCGCCGCCAAGTTCGCTGCGAATTTTGGCGCGGGTGCGCTCGGTCAACTGGGGATCTTCGACCGCCCAGGCGGGGTAGCCGATCACCGCCAGGCAGGCCGAATCGACCTCCTTGCTGGCCGATTCGCGCGGCAGCAGGCCGCGCAGGGCCCGGCGCAGCCGCACGATCGCATCGTGGGGTATCACCAGGGTGGCGCGTCCATCGCCGTGGGGGCCATAGAGATCGAGACCCTCGAGCGCTTCAAGTGCGGCCTTGACCAGCCCGATCGAGCTGGCGTTGCGCTCAGGCAGGCCGTGGTTGCCCTTGTCGCCCCGCTCCCAGATGCCGTAATCGGCCACCCGGTAGGCGCGGGCCACGTAATAGACGAGGTTCTGGATGAAATCGCGCTCGTGGCTGCTCTGGATCACCACCAGGCCGCTGCGGGTCAGCTGGGCCAGCTGCAGCAGGTACAGGGCGGTGGCATCGAGCTGCAGGTGCCCCCAGCCATCGTCGGGCACCACCGGCTCGCCGCTGCCGGTGTCGAACTTGGCGTGGATCGCATCCAGCCGGCTGAGGCTGTGTTTGAAGCGCTCCACCTTGTGGGACTGGCGCAGCATGGCGTTCAGCAGGCCACGCATCAGCTGCACCACCCGCTGCTCGAGTTCAAAGGCGCGCGTGCTGGTGCCGTCGATGCGGCGATGGGCCAGGGCCAGACCCCAGACACACTGGATCGAATAGACGCAGTCGCGCACCCAGGCATCGCCGTAGTTGCCATGCACGGTGTTGGCTGTGCTGGCAGGTAAGAGGCCGGTGATGGGGTGCTGGCGCGAGAGCACCACCTGCTCGATCTGCGCGTCGATGGCGACAAGCAGTTGCCAGCTGTCCGATTCGCTCAGCCGTTGGCTGCCGCCAGCTCCATCGTTCACCACAGGGCCTGGACTGCGCTGCGCCGCGGCGCGGTCGCTGGCATGGGCTGTCCCAGGAATCGGCGGCATGGCTGAGAGCGGGACAGCCATAGATTCTCTCTGCCCGCCGGCCCCCCAATGGCAACATCCGCCACAGAATCGCTGCGAACCCGGGTGCTGGGGGTCCCGGTCGATGTCTGCGCCGATGTTCAGGCGGCGGCTTTGGCTTTAAGCCGCAGCGGTGGCGGCCAGATCGTCACGCTCAACGCCGAAATGACCATGGCAGCGTTGGCTGATCCAGCGCTGGGCGCGGCCATCGAGGCGGCTGGCCTGGTGATTCCCGATGGATCGGGCGTGGTCTGGGCCCTGGGCCGTCAGCACCTGCGGGTGCGCCGCAGCCCCGGCATCGAGCTGGCCTGGTCACTGCTTGAGACCGCACAGCAGCTGGGCTGGCGTGTGGCGCTTGTGGGTGCCTCCCCTGCGGTCATGGAGACGCTCGTGGAGCGGCTCAAACAGCAGTTGCCGCGCCTGCAGCTGGTTTTTCATGCCCATGGCTACCAGCACGCCGACGCCTGGCCCGAACTCGAGCGCCAGCTGCTGGTGGCCAGGCCCGATCTGGTGCTGGTGGCCCTGGGGGTGCCGCGCCAGGAAACCTGGATTGCCGGCCTCGGCCAGCGACGCAGCGGCCTGTGGATGGGTGTGGGCGGCAGTTTTGACGTCTGGGCCGGCGTCAAGCAGCGGGCTCCCCATTGGATGGGAACGCTGCAGATCGAATGGCTGTACCGGCTGCTTCAGGAGCCGCAACGCTGGCGCCGCATGCTGGCGCTGCCAGCGTTTGCCTGGGCGGTGCTCAGCGGAAACCCACCGAGGCCTGCCACACAAAGGCCAGCAGCAGAAAGAACAGCGGGATGATCGGCAGGATGTCGACCAGCGGTCCGAAGGCCTGATAGGCCTCGGGCAGTTGGGCCAGGGTCTGCAGGGCGTAAAGAGCCATCCCCAATTGTCCAAGGGTTGCGTGAGCCGGACGCTACCACGTGTGGGCGGCCGCAGAGGCCGGATCCCAGG
>VGQS01000100.1 GCA_016882285.1 Cyanobacteria bacterium K_DeepCast_35m_m2_155
TGGCCGATTCCACCGCCATCGCCCTGCATCTGGAGCAGCGCCATCCGCAGCCAGCGCTGTTGCCGGCCGACCCCCAGCTCAGGGCCCAGGTGCTGCTGCTGGAAGATTGGGCTGACACCGCCCTGGCGGCGGCCGTGCGTGGTGCCTTGCTGCAGGCGGCCGCAGCTGACCCCGAGCTGCGTTCGGCGGTGTTGCCCGAAGCCACACCTGCAGCGCTCAAACAGTTGGTGGCGGCGGTTCCCTCTGGCCTGGGCAGCTGGGCCGAGAGCCTGGGCACGACGCTCATGGGCACAGGTGAGCGCCAGCAACTGCAGCGCAACCTTGAGCAGCTGCAAACGTTGCTCAAGGGCCGAAGCCATCTGCTCACAGACAGCCTGAATCTGGCTGATCTGGCCGTGGCGGCCCAACTGGCCCTGTTGCGCAGACCCAAAGCGCTGCCAGGGTTGGGTGATCACCCGCTGCTCGAGCCGCTGTTCAGCTGGTGCGATCAGATCCTGGAGCCCTTGGCTCCAGCCTGAGCAGCCAATGGCCGCTGCGCAGCGGCCGCGGCCGCAATCCCTCGCCTGGCGGGGGGTAGGTCGCCTGCCATTGCTCGCCGCTGATGCTGCCATCGGCGTTGCGGCTGTAGTGGCTCAGGGTTTCCACCTGGCTCAGCCGCGGTGTCCTGCCGCTCTGGTGCATCACCTGTTGGCTCAGCTCATCGGCCCAGAAGCTGGCTGGCTCCTGCTCGCTGCGCCGCGCCACCACGGTGGATTCGAGCAGGCGTTCGCCCGCCAGCCTGCCGAGTTGCCGGTTGGGGTTGGCCGGGTCATTGCTGACCTCCAGCAGCGCCGGCCCCAGCAGCGCCTGGCCGACGGCTGCGGCATTAAAAGCGCGATCACCCACCACCACGGCCGAACCTGGGGGCGTGACGAACCGCACCAGATAGCGGAGTTCGGCCTCCTGCCCCTGGGCGTCCTGGCTGCTCAGCTGCCAGTCACCGGCAAACCAGCTCGGATACACCAGGTCGCCGTTGCCAGCGGGCCGCAGCGGCGCGGGTAGCTGCCAGCTGGGCCATTGCTCGGCGCGGGCGGGCAGCAGGGTCAACAGCAGCGTCAACATGGTTGTCAGGACGGTGGCTCCCATGTCGGATCCTTTGCTGCGCGAGCTCGATCATTACGTGGTGCTTGAGCCGCCAGCAAGCGAGCGCATCCTCAGCGCCGCCGAGACCCTGCAGTGGCTGGAAGCCAAGCTCGCTGCTCTGCAAGATCTACCTGCCGATCTTGTCGCCCTCAATGGTCACGGCGAACGGGCCCTGAGGCTGCTTGAGACGGCCTGCGAGCTGGAACTCTCACCGGGTGTTGCGGTGCAGTGGTTTGCCGTGCGGCTCGAGCCGCCAGGCAGCCATGCCTAGTTGAAGCTCGGCACGCTCTGCCCAGCAGCGTTCTGCAGACCCGCCTGGTTCGCCGGCGGGGCCTGACGGGTTTTGAGAACACCTGGCAATGCGTTCAGCACGCTGGCTGCAATCGCTTCAGGGGCTTCTCCCTGCTGCGCGATGCGCAGATCGGCCTGGCCATACAGCGGCAGCCGTTGTTGCAGCAGCGCATGCAGCCGCTCGGCCGCGCCGCTGCCCTGCAGCAAGGGCCGCGGCGTCGGGTCGTTGCGCAGGCGCTGCAGCAGCAACGCTTCGGGGGCATCCAGCCAGATCACCACCCCCTGCTGCATGTGGCCCCAGTTTTCGCTGCGGTTCACCACCCCGCCACCGGTAGCCACCACGAGCGAATGCCAGCTGGCGATCTGCCCCAGTACCGCCGTTTCAAGACTGCGGAACGCGTCTTCACCCTCTTGCTCAAAGATCGCCGCGATGGGCTTGCCTGCCACCTGCTCGATTGCGCGATCAGCATCGACAACGCGGTAGCCCAGGGCTGCGGCCAGGGGGCCTGCCACAGCACTCTTGCCTGCGCCCATCATCCCCACCAGGTAGAGGTTCAGCCCTGCGAGCCGGCGCCGCAGCGCTGCTGTGTTGAGGGGTTCGTTCGGCTCGGCAGTCACCGCGTCATCGTCGGGGGCAACGGCCACTTTCTAGGATGACTCTTCCTTGAACAGGGCCATGACGGCCAATGCCTCCAGCCATGGCCATGGCCGGCCCTGCCTGATCACACGCCGAGCCACCTTCAGTGCCAGTCACCTCTACTGGTTGCCCGAGCTCTCAGCCGATGACAACAGGGCCCGTTTCGGACCCTGCAGTCAGGCCCCCGGCCACGGTCACAATTACGAGCTGGTGGTGGCGATGCTCGGCCCGCTCGATGCCAACGGCATGGTGCTCAACCTCTCTGAGGTCAAGCACGCCATCAAGGCTGAGGTGACGGCTCAGCTCGACTTTCGCTGCCTCAATGAGACCTGGCCCGAGTTTGATCTGAGCCGGCCCGGCGGGCGTCTGCCCACGACTGAAGCGCTGGCTCAGGTGATCTGGAACCGGCTGGCGTCCCAGCTGCCCCTGGCCGGCATCCGCCTTTACGAATCTGAATCCCTTTGGGCCGACGTGCTCGGCGACACCATGGAAGCCTTCGTTTCAATCCGCACTCACTTCGCCGCCGCCCATCGCCTGGCCCGCGAGGAGCTCTCGATGGCCGAAAATGAGGCCATCTACGGCAAGTGCGCCCGCCCCAACGGCCACGGCCACAATTACCTGCTTGATGTGACCGTGCGCGGCAGCATCGACGCGCGCACCGGCATGGTCTGCGACCTGGCGGCCCTGCAGCAGCTGGTCGAGGACCTGGTCGTCGAGCCGTTTGACCACACCTTCCTCAACAAGGATGTGGCCCATTTCGCCACCTGTGTGCCGACGGCCGAGAACATCGCCCTGCACATTGCCGACATCCTGAGCGCGCCCATTGCCGCCACCGGTGCCCGCTTGCACAAGGTGCGTCTGCAGGAGAGCCCCAACAACGCCGCCGAGGTGTTTGCTGAAACCCCGCAGCTGGGCCTGGCTCCCCAGGCCTTGGAGGCTGCCCTGGTCGGTTGAGGCCACAGACGCGGCTGGTGCTGGCCATCAGCCTTGATGGCCGCCTGGCGCCCGCATCAGGGGGCGCTGCCCAGTTGGGCGGCCCTGGCGATCGCCGCGTGCTCGAAGAGGCCCTGGCCTGGGCCGATGGCTGCCTGATCGGTGCCAACACCCTGCGGCTGCATGGCAGCACCTGCCTGATCCACGCTCAGGACCTGCTGGCAGGCAGGCAGGCCCAAGGCCGCTCGCCCCAGCCCCTGGCGATCGCCGTCAGCCGCAGCGGCGACCTGCCGATCGATCTGCCGTTTTTCAGCCAGCCGCTGGAGCGCTGGTTGCTGCATGCCGCACTTGAGCCCCAGGCGCGCCAGCAGGATCCAGTGGCTGGTTTTGCCCGCTGCCTGCCGCTGACCAGCTGGCCTGTGGCATTAGAAGCGCTGGCTGAGGCAGGCCTGCAGCGCCTGGTGGTGCTGGGTGGCGCCCAGCTGGCGGGTGCCCTTCTGCAGGCTGACTGCATCGATGCCCTGCAGCTCACCGTGTGCCCGGTCCTGCTCGGTGGCCCCTACAGCTGGCTTGCAGCTGCGGCTGTGCTGCCCGATGGCCTGACGGGTTGGCGATACGAGCAGCACCAGCTCCTGGGGGGTGATGAGCTGGTGCTGCGCTATGTGCGCGATCGCGCCGCATAACGGCGCATCAGGTCGCGCAACGGCCGCAGCAGACTCGCCCGAGCTGCAGCTGGTTCAACCAGCGCGGTGAGCAGGAGGGCCAGGGTGATCGCGCGCAGCATGGGCATCCAAGCGGCCCCGACGCATGGAGCCTCTGGTTAGTTTTGCGCCACCACCGTCGCCTACAGGGTTGGCCATGGCTGCATTGGAGGCCCGCTGGCACCGTGGCATCGCTGAGCTGAGCGAGGCCCAGTGGGACGGCTTGCTGGCGCGCGCATCTGGCCGTGAGCAACCGCTGCCCTTTTACCGCTGGCGCTGGTTGGCGGCGCTCGAAGCCAGCGGCAGCATCGTGCCGGAGCAGGGCTGGCAGAGCTGCCCGCTGAGCTTGTGGCGCGGTGAGCAGCTGTTGGCGGTCGCGCCCTTGTATCTCAAGGGCCACAGCTATGGCGAATTCGTCTTTGATCAGAGCTTTGCCGAGCTGGCCGCCCGCCTGGGCCAGCGTTACTACCCCAAGTTGGTGGGCATGAGCCCGGTGAGTCCGATCGAGGGCTACCGCTTCTGGATTGACCCTGCAGAAGACGAAGCCGCCCTCACGGCGGTGCTGTTGGAGCAGATCGATCGCTTCTGCGCTCAGCACGGCATCTTCAGTGTCAATCTGCTCTACGTCGATCCTGCCTGGGCCCCGCTGGCCGAAGCGGCGGGCTGCTCGCGCTGGCTCAACCAGCAGGGCACCTGGAGCAACCCGGGCTTTGCCAGCTTCGAGGATTACCTGGCCAGCTTCAACGCCAACCAGCGCCGCAACATCAAGCGTGAGCGCAGGGCCGTGGCGGCGGCCGGCCTCACCGTCACCCCCCTGGCAGGCGAAGCGATCCCGCCGGTGCTGGTGACCCGCATGCATGCGTTCTATGCCATGCACTGCGCCCGCTGGGGCCCCTGGGGCAGCAAATACCTGAGTGAAGACTTCTTTCTCGCGGCAGCCCGCGAACTCAGGGAGCATCTGGTGCTGTTTGCAGCCCACCCGGTGGGCGATGACCCCACCGACCCGCTGGCGATGTCGCTGTGTGTGCGCGGTGGTGATCAGCTCTGGGGCCGCTACTGGGGCAGCGCCGTGGAGC
>VGQS01000101.1 GCA_016882285.1 Cyanobacteria bacterium K_DeepCast_35m_m2_155
CTGGTCGAGGACCACGACCGCCGCTGCGAAGCCCTGGCCCACCGCTTTGCCGACACCCAGGATGTGATCTTCCTGGGCCGCGGCATCAACTATCCGATTGCGCTGGAGGGAGCCCTCAAGCTCAAGGAGATCAGTTATATCCACGCTGAGGGCTATCCCGCCGGCGAGATGAAGCACGGGCCGATCGCCCTGCTCGATGCCCAGGTGCCGGTGGTATCGATCGCCGTGCCCGGCACGGTGTTCGACAAGGTGCTCAGCAATGCCCAGGAGGCCAAGGCCCGCGATGCCCAGCTGCTGGGGGTGGCCCCTGAAGGACCAGACACCGAGCTGTTTGATGTGCTGCTGCCGGTGCCCGAGGTCGATCAGCTGCTGAGCCCGCTGCTCACGGTGATCCCGATGCAGCTGCTGAGTTATCACATCGCCGCCCACCGCGGCCTCGATGTCGATCAGCCGCGCAACCTGGCCAAGAGCGTCACGGTTGAGTGAGGGCCGCATCGCTGCGGCCATAGCGGTCTTCGAAGCGCACGATGTCGTCTTCGCCTAGGTAGGGCCCGCTCTGCACCTCGATCATCTCCACGGGGATCTGGCCTGGGTTGGAGAGCCGGTGTTTGCAGCCCAGGGGGATGTAGGTGCTCTGGTTTTCACCGACGAGCTCCTGGCTGCCATCTTTTTCGACCACCGCCGTTCCTTTGACCACGATCCAGTGCTCGGCGCGGTGGTGGTGCATTTGCAAGGAGAGCGAAGCACCAGGGTTGACGACGATTTTTTTCACCTGCCAGCGCTCGCCTTCGGTGATGCCGTCGTAATGGCCCCAGGGGCGGTAGATGCGCCGGTGGGCCTTGCTTTCCGATGCGCCTTCGGCTTCGAGGCGCCCCACGATCGCCTTGACGTCCTGGGCGCGGTCGCGGCCGGCGACCAGCACCACATCGTCGGTTTCGACGACCACCAGATCGTCGATGCCCAGACCCACCACCAGCCGGTGCTCGCTGCGCAGGTAGCAGTTGCGGCTGTCTTCGCTGATCACCCGGCCGCGCAGCACGTTGCCACTGCCGTCGCGCGAAGCGGTCTCCCACAGGGCACTCCAGCTGCCCACATCGCTCCAGCCGGCATCGAGCGGCAGCACGGCGCCGCGCTGGGTCTTCTCCATGACCGCCACATCGATGGCCACGTTGGGGCAGCCAGCAAAGGCTTCGCGCTCCAGCCGCAGAAAATCGAGATCGGCCGAATCGTGCTCCAGGGCTGAGCGGCAGGCGCGCAGCACCTCGGGGGCGTGCTGCTGGAGCTCGGCCAGGATCGCGCTGGCCCTGAACAGAAACATGCCGCTGTTCCAGGTGAAGCGGCCGCTGGCAACAAACTGCTCGGCGGTGGCCCGATCCGGTTTTTCAACAAAGCGTGCAATGGGCACCGGTTGGGTGCTGCTGCTGTCTGCCACTGCGGTGGCTTCGATGTAGCCGTACCCCGTTTCTGGCGCGGTGGGAACGATGCCGAAGGTGACCAGCTGACCTGCTTCAGCGGCCGCATAGCCGGCTTCGACCGTGGCGCGAAAGTGCGCCGCGTCTTGAATCACATGATCAGCCGCCAGCACCAGCAACAGCGGATCGCCGCCCATGCTTGACGCCTTGAGGGCAGCGACCGCCACGGCGGGGGCGGTGTTGCGGCCGATCGGCTCGAGCAGGATGGCCCCGGGCTCAACGCCGATCTGGCGCATCTGCTCGGCCACGATGAAGCGGTGGTCTTCGTTGCAGATCAGCAGCGGTGCGGCCAGGCCCGCCAGCCCCGCCAGGCGTTGATGGGTCTGCTGCAGCAGCGTGTCGTCGCCCGCCCCAGCCAGCGCCCAGTACTGCTTCGGGTAGGTGGCCCGCGACAGGGGCCACAGGCGGGTGCCGGTGCCGCCGCACAGGATCACCGGAACCAGAGGACGCGTGCTCATGGCCAAGATTTGCTCCTGCCATTCAAAGGCAGGCTCTAGAGATCCAGCAGCCCTGGCGGGGGGGTGATGCCGATCCAACCCTCGGCCAGCTCCACCACAGGCACGATCGCCTCGACAAAGGGGATCAGGATGCGGCGCCCGTTGCCCTGGCGGTCTGCGGTTGCCGCGTTGCCGAGTTCCACTTCGAGCAGGTCATTGCCGGCGTGAATCAGATCGCTGACCCGGCCGATCGGCTGGTTGGCCTCACCCAGCAGGCGCACCTCAAGCCCCACCAGATCGAGCAGGTGAAATTCACCGGGCTCGAGCGGCGGTCGGTCGTGGGCATCCACCAGCAGCTCATGACCCACCAGGGCCTCTGCAGCATTGCGGTCGTTGATGCCCGTCAACCTGCAGACGTACAGCTCCTTGCCAGGCAGCTGTCGACCGGCGCTCAGCTCCACGGGCAGAGCAGCCGCTTGCCCTCGGCCCCGCAGCCAGCGCGGGCCGGGGCTGGTGAAGCGCTCAGCAAAGTCACTGAGCGGCAGGATGCGCAGCTCGCCCTGCAACCCCTGGGCCGCCACGACCTTGCCGACAACCAACAGCTCTGGGGGAGTCTCCATAATCAACACACAATGCTTCAGCCCAAGGCCATGGCCGATCAACCGATCCTGCCCGGCTCCACTGTGGTGGTGCGCGATGGGCGCTCCATCTACAACGGCTACAAGGGCTTTGTTCAGCGCATCAGCGACCAGCGGGCGGCCGTGCTGTTTGAGGGTGGTAACTGGGACAAGCTGATCACCCTGCCCCTCAAACAGCTCGAACTGGCCTAGGGCTGCGTTGCGTTCGCTGCTGGTTGTCTGATCTGAGCCAGTGCGACGCGGGCCGCGGCCTGCTGGGCGGCCCGACGCGAGGGCCCCAGACCTTCGCCTTCGATCACGGGATGGTCGCCCGCAGGTTGTCCTGTGATCGACACCCGGCACTGAAAGCGTTCGGGATCGCCGTGGCGCTGGCTGCGCTCCTGGCAGGTGTAGTGAGGTAGCCCAAGCCCCTGGCCCTGGCTCCACTCCTGCAGGGCCGATTTCCAGTTGTCGAGGTCGGGGTTGACCAGATAGGCCGCGGCGCTGAGCCGCCAGTGGGGCGTGAGCCACTGCAAGACGGGCTCAAGCCGACCTGGCTCACCGGTGCTGTGCCCCCAGGCCAGATACAGCGCCCCGATCAGCGCCTCGCTGATTTCGGCCAGGACGGTGGCGCGTCCGGCGGCATCGCCCGCCGCCATGGCACCGAGGTGCCAGAGCTGATCGATGCCGCAGCGGGCCCCCAGTTCGGCCAGCCAGCGATCGCTCACCAGCTGGGCCCGCAGTGCCGCCTGGCGCCCCACGGGCAGCTGCGCATGCTCGCGCCGCAAAAATTCAGATGCGGCAAGGCGCAGCACGGCATCGCCGAGAAATTCGAGCTTTTCGTGGTTCACCTGCGCGCCTGCTGAGCTGTGGCTCAGGGCCTCCTCCAGCGGAGCGAGAACCTCGCTGAGCGCTGGTCTTGGCCGTAGCTCAGAGTTCGCCCCAGGCTGCACGTGTGGCGCGGTGAGCTCCTCGGGATCGAGCCCCAGGCTTGCCAGGAAGGCCAGCAGCTGCTGTTGACGTTGCGCTGAGATGCGTTGCGGTGAGATCGAGCCTGCCAAGAGCTGCGCAGCCAAAGGGGTGAAAGCAGGACGTAAGCCGGGTTCTGTTCCCCAGCAAGCTGGGGGGTGAGCATCTGTCTGGGACCGCCGTTACCGGCGGCCTCGAGCGGCGCACGTGTGTCGGGACGGGTGTCATGGCCAACCGTTGTCCCTGGGCCTTGCTCCCGGCCGGGGTTTACCGAGCCAGCACCTCTCGATGCTGCTGGTGCGCTCTTACCGCACCTTTGCACCCTTGCCTGTGCTCCCGAGGGAGCCATCGGCGGTGTGTTTCTGTGGCACTCTCCTCACGGTCACCCGCACTGGGCGTTACCCAGCAAGCCTGGCCATTCGGGAGCCCGGACTTTCCTCAACCGGTTACCTCCACCAGCCCGAAGGCCTGGGCGTGTCCCGATTGCGATCACCTCGCCTGCTTTCGCTTCAAGTTTAGGCAAGCCGCCAGTCACAGCTTTGCCAGGCTGGGGCGGCCGTCGATAATGAAGCGAGCAGCCCAACGCTGCACCGGGGGCTGTAGCTCAGCCGGATAGAGCGACGGTTTCCTAAACCGTAGGTCGTGGGTTCGAGTCCCGCCAGCCCCGTTCTGCAAGCCGTAGCGACCACTACATCTGGTGGTCTTCCCAAATCAGCCACCGGGGCTAGCGTGTTGCCAGTCGCCCAACTGCGATGACACAGCTGCACGATCTGCGCCTGCGTCTGCTGGTTCAGCAGGAGAGTGAGCGCATTGCCGACAGCCAGCCCGATGAGCTGGATCTCTCGGTGGTGCAGGCCCGCTGCCTCTGCTGGCTGGCCCTGCTGGCTGAAGCCCATGAGGAGCAGGCCACCGATGCCGAGCGCCGCGGTGACACCGAGCAGGCGATGGGCTGGTTTGCCGATTCGATGCGCCTGCGCGACGTGATCAATGTGGTCACCTCGATCGAAATTCCGCTGCCGGCCGCCTCTGAGCAGGGTGATCTGTTCGATCAGGACGGTTTCAACCAGGACGGCAGCAATGACGGCGACGACGCCCTCGCCGCCTGAAGCTGCTGCGGTGTCATGATGCTGATTGATTCAGCAAGGGACTGCGGTGCCAGAAGAGCCCTGCCAATGCCCTGATTGCCAGCGGTTCTACAGGGAGCACGATCGGCTGATCCGTGAGCATCCCACCCTCAGGCAGCAGCAGGAGCT
>VGQS01000102.1 GCA_016882285.1 Cyanobacteria bacterium K_DeepCast_35m_m2_155
GATCAGCAGCTTGTCGATGCGTTTGCCGTCCATGTCGACCACCTCAAAGCGGTAGCCCTGCCACTCGAAGCTGTCGGCTTCCTGGGGGATGCGCTCGAGAATGTGCATCACGAAGCCCGCCATGGTGTGGTAGCGACGTTCCTGCTCAATATCGAAGATGTCTTCGTCGATCACCTCGGCGAAGGCTTCGAGATCGAGTGCCCCATCGATCAGCCAGGAGCCGTCATCGCGCTGGGTGACCAGCGGCTCCTCCTGGTCGTCGATCGAAGGCAGATCGCCCACGATCCCCTCCATCAGGTCGTTGAGGGTGACCAGACCCGAAACACCGCCGAATTCGTCGGTGACCAGAGCAAAGTGAATGCCGGTGCGTTTGAACTCTTCCAGCACCGAGAGGGCGCGGGTGCTCTCGGCCAAAAACAGGGGTGGCTGGATCAGGGCTTCGAGGTCGATCGGTTGCTGGCTCACCCGGGCTGAAAGCAGATGGCGCACGCGCACAAAGCCGAGGCAGTCATCGAGGCTTTCGCGCGCCACGGGGAACTGGGAGTGGGTGCTTTCGAGCACCTCTTTGAGGTTTTCGTCGATCGGCTCATCGAGATCAAGCCAGCAGATCTCGGTGCGCGGGGTCATCAACGTCTTGATGGCCCGATCGCCCAGCCGCATGACGCGCTGCATCATGTCGTGCTCGGCTTCTTCGAAGACGCCGGTTTCGGCGCCCTGGCGGATCATTGCCTTGATCTCGTCTTCTGAGACGTCGGAGCTGGCTTCGGTTGTGACCCCCATGAGCCGCAGCAGGGTGTCGGTGGAGCGGCTCAGCAGATGCACCACTGGTGCGCTCCAGCGCGACAGCCAGCGCATCGAGGGTGCGGTCTGGCAGGCCAGCTCCTCGGGGTTGGCCAGCGCAATGCGCTTGGGCACCAGCTCACCAATGAGCAGGGAGAGATAGGTGATCGCTCCCACCACCAGGGCAAAGCTCAACGCTTCGCTATAGCCGTCGATCCAGGGGATCTGCGCAAGCACGCTCTCGAGGCGCCGCGTCAGGGTGGCCCCGCCGACCGCACCGCTGAGGATGCCGATCAGGGTGATGCCGATCTGAACGGTGGAGAGAAATTCGTTCGGCGATTCCGCCAGGCGCAACGCAGCTCTGGCAGAGCGCCGGCCTTTCTCGGCCAACTGCTCAAGCCGGTGCCTGCGTGAGGAGACGATCGCGATTTCAGCTCCAGAGAAGACTCCGTTGGCCAGGATCAAGATCAGGATGAACAGAATCTCCAGCGCCAAAGAGAGAAATCGGCCTCAATTTTTTCCAATTTACTGGAGATTCACCTCACTGCCTGCTGGCAGAGCGTTTGGCGCTCCTGTTTAAGCCAGCTGCACGATCGCCGCCGCCGCACCGGCCGCGGCGGCGGCGCCAATCAAGGGGAGCACGCCCCAGCCCGCTCTGAGCTGCGCCCAGAGCGCCAGCACCAGCACCAGAGCGCCGCCAGGCGAGACCTGCCCGGCTGGCCACAGCACAGGCCGCGCCAGCAGAACAGCCAGGCTGACGATGACGCCCACCACAGCGCAGCTGATGGCCCGCAAGGGAGCCCCCAGCCGCAGGTCATTGCGGCTGGCTTCCACGAGGGGGGCTCCCGCCAGGATCAGGGCAAAGCTCGGCACAAAGCTGAACCACACGGTGACCAGGGTGGCTGCTGCAGCGGCGGGCCAGCTGCCGGGCCCCTGCAGCAAGGGGCTGCTCCAGCCGCCCATGAAGCCCACAAACGCCACCACCATGATCAACGGCCCGGGGGTGGTCTCGCCGAGCGCCAGACCATCGAGCATCTGCGCGGCGCTCAACCAGCCGAACTGCTCGACCGCTCCCTGGGCCACATAGGGCAACACCGCATAAGCCCCGCCAAAGCTCAGCAGGGCCACGCGGCTGAAGAAACGGGCCATCAGCGCCAGCGTGCCGTTCCAGCCGCCCCAGTGGCTGAGGGCCGCCAGGGGCAGCAGGGTGGCGCACCCCCAGGCCAGCACGGTGAGCGCCAGCCTGCGGCTGCTGACAACGGCGTGGGCCGGTGTCGCTGTGGCATCGCCATGCAGATAGGCCGGCGCCAGCGCAGCCTGCGCTGGCGTGGCTTCGGGTGTGGCCTGCGCGCCTGGCTGCCCTTGCAGCGCCTTGGGCCGCAGCTTGGCTGCCACCCCGCCCGCGATGGCGGCCAGGGCCAGCACCCATGGGTAGGGCATCTGGAACAGCGTCAGGGCGGCAAAGGCCCCGAGTGCCAGCGCCCGCTGCAGCGCTGTGTGCAAGGTGCGGCGCCCCAGCCGCCACGCCGCCACCAGCACCACGGCCAACACGACGGGCTTGAGCACTGCAAAGACGGCGCTCAACAGGGGCAGTTGCCCCCACAGGGCATACAGCGTGGCGAGTCCGGTGAGCACCAGCACCGACGGCGCCAGAAACAGCACACCCGCCAGCAGGCCGCCCGCCGCGCCGTGCATGAGCCAGCCCAGGTAGGTGGCCAGTTGGGTGGCCTCCGGCCCGGGCAGCAGCATGCAGTAGCTGAGTGCATGCAGAAAGCGTCCCTCGCTCAGCCAGCGGCGCTGCACCACCAGCTCCTGCTGCAGCAGCGCGATCTGACCGGCCGGTCCGCCAAAGCTCACCCAGCCAAGCCGCGCCCAGAACAGCGCGGCCTGGCCAAGGCTGACCGGTTCTGGGGCCGTGGCGTTCAGGCTGGGGACAGGGTGCTTGCTGCCTGGCACGCTATTTCCTACCGGTTAACCGTTGTTTATCTGCCACAATGGCCCAGGCAGCGGCGGGGCATGGGCTTTAGTGCCAAGACCGAATACGGCCTGGTGGCGCTGATCGAGCTGGCCGCTGCCTATGGCTCGGGCGAGCTGCTGCAGACCGCCGAGATCTGCCGGCGCCATGGGATCCCGGAGCGCTACCTCGAGCAGATGCTCACCGCCCTGCGCAAGGACGGTCTGCTGCGCAGCATTCGCGGACCCCGCGGGGGGTTTGCCCTGGCGCGCGATCCGGCCTTGATCAGCGTGGCCGATGTCGAGGATGCCCTTGAAGGGGCCGGCCAGGGGGAGCGGCAGCTCGAGCGCGATTCGCCCGAGTTTGTGGTGCTGCACCAGCTCGGTGAGCGCGTCGATGGGGCCAGACGAGCCGTGCTGTCAGGGTTGTCGCTGGCTGATCTGCTGCACGACAGCGACAGCCTCAGGCAACCCCAGCCGATGTTCTACATCTGAGCGTTGTGCAGCACCTCTGGCACCAGCAGCATCATCAGGCTGCGGCTCTCCAGTGGGGCGCCCGATGGCTCCCAGCGTGTTGGCGTTGCCGGTAGATCGTCTCCCGGCGGTAGCGCTGTGTCGATGACACGCAGCCAGCCGCTGGCTGAATCGGGTAGATCGAAGTGCATGGCGCGGCTGTAGGCGTTCATGCCGCACCACAGCAGGGCCTGCCCGCCGGGAGCATGCAGGGTCCAGGCCAGGGTGTGCGACCAGGCCGCCCAGTCGGGCTTGTTGAGCTCGACGCCGTGCCAGTGGGGCATCGGGTGCTCGGGGTTGAGCAGCGGGGCCAGCTGCCGCCTGAGGCTCAGCAGACGCTGCAGGTAGGTGCGCAGGGCCTGGTCGTCGTCATCGGGTTGCCAGTGCATCCAGCCCAGCGGGTTGTTCTGGCACCAGGTGTTGTTGTTGCCTCCCTGGCTGCGGCGCACCTCATCGCCCATCAGCAGCATCGGCACGCCGGGTGAGAGCAGCAGGGTGGCCAGGAAATTGCGCAGCTGGCGGTTGCGCAGGGCGATGATCGCGTTGTCGCTGCTGGGGCCTTCGATGCCGTGGTTCCAGCTGTTGTTGTGGTTGTCGCCGTCGCGGTTGTCTTCGCCGTTGGCCAGGTTGTGCTTGCGCCCGTAGCTCACCAGATCGGCGAGGGTGAACCCGTCGTGGGCGGTGAGGAAGGTGATGCAGGTGCTGTTGTTGCCGTTGAACAGATCAGGACTCCCCGAGAGCCTCTGGCCCATGGCCCAGCAGCTGCGCTCATCGCCCTTCCAGAAGCGGCGCACGTCGTCGCGCCAGCGACCGTTCCAGGGGGCGATCCGGCGCGCCGGAAAGTCGGCGAGCCGGTAGAGGCCGCCGCAGTCCCAGGGCTCGCTGATCAGCTTGAGGTCAGCCAGGTCGGGGTCGGCTTCCATCTCTTCAAACAACGGCGGTTGCTCAAGCGGGGCGAGCTCCTCGCCGCGGCTCAGGGCAATGCCCAGGTCGAAGCGAAAGCCGTCGATGCCCAGCTCGACGGCCCAGCAGCGCAGCGATTCGAGAATCAGCCGCCGCACCAGGGGCCGGTTGGCGGCGATCGTGTTGCCGCAGCCACTGACGTCGAGGTAGTCGCCTGCGCTGTTCTGCTGGTAGTAGAGCTTGTCGGCCAGACCCCGCCAGCTCAGGCTGGGGCCGGCCTGGTTGCCTTCGCTGGTGTGGTTGTAGACCACATCGAGCAGCACCTCGATGCCGGCCTGGTGGGCGGCGCGCACGAGCTGGCGCACCTGCTCGCGCGCCTGCAGCGGATCGTCGCCAACCAGATAGTCCGGGTGGGGGGCCATCCAGCTCA
>VGQS01000103.1 GCA_016882285.1 Cyanobacteria bacterium K_DeepCast_35m_m2_155
GCGATCGCCCTGCTGCAGCAAGACGGCAGCCGGGCGATGCCGCTTCAGGGCAAGTCGCTGCGCAGCGCCATCGCCGCCGATGCCGATCCAGCTGAGGTGGGACGCGAGCAATTGCTCGCGCTGCTGCCGCGGGTGTGGCAACGCAGTGATGCTGGTGCGCTGGCCCGGGCCAGCAACAGCAACGGTCTGCTGCTGGCTGAGCTGCCCCAGCTCAAGGCTGATTGGCTCAACAGCGGTGACACCGAAGCCCTGCTCGCCGGACTGCGTCGGCTCGCCGGGGGCATCTGGTGCGTCACGATCGAAGCACGGGCACCCATGGGCTTTGAGCGGCTGCAATGACCCACCCATCGGCGCTACAGGCAGCTCCTACAGCTCTGCTGCAGGAGCTTGATGGCATCGCGAGCATGGCTTCGGGCCGGCGGCGGCTGGTGGTGGTGATGGGACAGCTGGGTGATTTCGACAGCCTCGAATACGCCCAGGCCCTCGCCGGATCCAAGGCACGCCTGGCAGAAGCCGGCATCGCCGTGGCTGCCTTTGGCATCGGATCCGAAGCCGGGGGCGAGCGCTTCTGCCGCTTCACCGGATTGGAGCGCAGCGTGCTGCACCTGCAGCCCGACAACAAGCTGCATCAGCAGCTGGATCTCTACGCAGGCCTGAGGGCTCCCGGAGGCCCCTGGCCAAGCCTGCTGCTGATGTGCGCCGGGCTGGGTTCACCCGGAACCCTGGCCGAGGTGTGGCGTGGTTACAGCGGAGACCGCAGCGCCGCTCCACGCTTTGGCGACGAACAAGCCATCGATCTACCCGGACTTGGCGCCCTCAGGGGCGGTTTGTTCAACCGTCTGGGGCAGGGCTATCAACGGCCGTTTGAGCTCGCCACCGTGCGCCTGCAGAACATGGTGGAGGTGCTGGGCGCATGGCGCACCTATGTGCCAGACGATGCCTTCCTGACCCAGCGCGGTGCCACCTACCTGCTAGCCGAAGACAACACCCTGCTCTACAGCCACCTTGAGAAAGGCCTGCTCGGATTCTCAGCCACCATGAGTGATCCGCTCGGATTTCTGACACCGTTTCTGTCAGAGGGCTGAACACAGATTCCACACACGGTTTGGATCTGTGCTGCTTGACAGCGTCAGACAACTTGACAGAGTCAGACAATGAATGCGTGAGCATGATTCACTCTCCATGAATTGGCTGTTCTCTCTGTTTCGCGGCAGGCGTCATCACGACCGCGAAAGCGACAAGATCGTTGCCGAGGCGCGGTTGAAGGTGGATCTCCAGCAGCGCACCGATTCGATCGAGGAGCTGCACACAGGCCCGCGCGGCGGTCGTTATTCGATCGACGCCAAGGGGCGCAGGCGCTACGTCAAAGCGTGAGCCGATCAGGCTGATCCGGATCTTCTGGCAGCCCCTTGAGACGCAAAGCCAAGCGGCGGGCCAGCAGCAGCAGCGGATACAACCGCTGCGCTCGGGTGCGGTCCGCAAACAGCTGCTTGAGCAGGGCCAGCAACGAATCGCCTGGCTGCATGCGGCGGCACAGCTCCTCGATCGCAGCCGCGCCATGCCAGATGCTCTCACCCTCGATCAAGATCGCCCCCCGTGCGAGGGACGTGCCGCGCTCATGCAGCCGCTGCCGCAGCCCCTGCGCCTGCTGCGCGCGCCCATCGAGCAGGTGCAGATCAGGGCAGCCGGCCGCTAGCTCTGAGCGCTCGGCAAAGTGCCGGCAGAACGGACATCCGCCGTCGTAAACCAGCATCAACGTCATCGGGTCATCATGGCCTCAGCAGGTTCGCCGCCGTGGCAGAGGCCAATGATGCATGATCCTGACAGGGATCAGGGGATGAACATCTGACTTGGATTGGGTTTGTCAAAAGCCTGAGGGTCAATGTATGTGGAAGGATCTGGGTGATTGGTCCTGCCAAATGTTTCCCTGACAAAGGTGACCCATCTGGCCTGTGCCGGAGCACCCAATCCCTGGGTGGTGGTCTGGAAGACCGGGGTGCCTCCATTGAATTGTTCAGACTGGAGGGCAGACGCTGCGCGCTGGCTGCTGCATCCCAGCGACCTGGCCGATCTGCTGAAGGCGCAAATTGACGCCGACGGTGGCGAGCTGATCGTGCAATGGCAAGACGGCGCGCATCGGTTCGCTGGCCTGCCCGTGTTCACCAGCCGCCACCTGACAGAAGGCCGCCACCTGCTGCTCGATCCGTCAGCTGTGGCGACCGTGTTTTTCGGACCGGCGCAGGTGCTGCTGGATGAGTACAGCAACGGCAAGGCGATCTCAGGCGCGGCTGAGGCGGTGGTTTTCAACTTCGCCGATCTTGCGGTGCTGCGCCCTGGCCATGTCGTGATGGGTAGCTCCTGAGCCATCACACAGTCCTGCCGGCGGGTGTGGTGTTCGCCGGCTTCTCTCTTCACCCCATGAAGCGCACCGACCGCCGCAAACCGATCCCTGCATGGCTTAAGGGCTACAGCTCACAGCCATCGCTTGAGGGCGTCTGTGCGGCCATGGAAGCCCGCATCCGCACCCGGGAAGGCATCCCGACCCCGTGGCCTGATGCCATCGCCCGCCGCCCCATCTTGAGGCCGTGGACATGGGACGACTGATCGCACGCTGCTGGGCTGAGTTCTGGGTTCCGGCTCAGCTGACCGATAGCGAGCTGGCGCGCCTGTGCGGTCTACAACCTCACCACCTGATCAGCCTGGCCGAGCGCGCACCTGAGGCTGTTATTGACAACAACAGCAGCAGATGCTGGCGGCTGCGTCGATGCATGCCGCACATTCGCGGGCTTAAGTGATAACTATGATCGCCGAGATCGGTTGCAATCACTGGGCTTGGCTCCTCCTTAGGCCAAGCAGCGTGGGTTGTCCCATGCCCCCCGCTATCTCTAGGGTCAGATGAGCAAACCGGTTGACCGAGACCTAATGACCTGCGGCGAAGCAGCCGAGATCCTTGGCATCAGCCTGCAGGCGGTGCACCAGGGGCTGCGCAAGGGGATCGTCCGGCATCAACTGGTCAACGGCCGCAAGATGGTGGACCCCCACCGCCTGGTGCAGCGGTGGCGTGGCGTGAGCGATCAGGAGGCCTGGGCGCAGCGATGCAACAGCTACCTGGACTGCTCAGCCTGGGGACCGCCGCCATGGACGGCAGATCAGTGGCAGACGATCAGGGTGGTGTTGGAGTTGACCCTAGGTGCTAATTGCTAGATAAAAGCTGATGCCATGGTGATGATCCAGGCCCTGGTGGAGGGCCCAATCCCATGAACGTGGTGCCGTTGCGGCTGCAGCCCGGTGCCGACCTGCGCTGCGCGCTTGAGGCCTGGATGGCCGAGCAGCAGGAGCAGGCCGGCTGCGTGATCAGCGCCGTCGGCAGCCTGTCGGTGGCCCAGTTCCGCCTGGCCGGAGCGTCCGAGGCCACGTCTATCCACGGTGAGTTGGAGATCCTCAGCCTCTCGGGCACCCTCGCGCCAGATGGCGTCCACCTGCACATTGCCGTGGCTGACAGCAGGGGCGCCGTGATCGGTGGGCACCTCTGCGTGGGTTCGCGAGTGCGCACCACCGCGGAGCTGGTTATCGGCCTGCTGCCGCAGTGGCGATTCAATAGGAAGCTTGATCCGGCCACTGGATACGCCGAGCTGCAGATCAGTCCTCAGGCTCCGGACTGAGGAGCGGCAGTCGCCGCTCCACCTGCAGAAACACCAGCCAGGCCACTCCGGCGCTGATGCCGCCGGTCCAGTCGTTGCGCAGCAGCTCCACGATCGACACCGTGCTGGCGCCGATGCGCAGGCTTCGCAATAGAAAGCGGCCGAGCTGTTCCAAACGGGAGGCGCCGACCTGTGTCATCAGCGGCTGCTGGGGGGAGGCATGCGACAGCAGGGCCCTGGGCGCTCAACCGAACCCATAGGCCGCTGCCAGTGGCGCTGCGGTGTCGTCGACGCGCGCCCCTGCTCTTCAGGTATGGCAAATCCTCGACCAGGCGTCAAGCGGTGGCTGGACCTGCAACGGCTGCTGGCGGGGTGGTGCCCACTGCTCAACGCCTAATAAATAATTTTACCTGCGTAAAAATACTCAAACTAATTTATTGGTGTTATTAGCTACATCCACTTGGCTAGTCCAAGGAGTGGGGTGGGGTATGGCGCAACGTGCGATAAACGCACGTCTGAACTATGGAACTGATCTTCTTTGCCTTGATGATGACCAGTATTAGTGTAATAGCGGCTACAACGACAGATCGCTGACGTCATGGGGCCTCTGGCTAGCGGGCAATCAGCTACCAGTTGAGGTGCCGGCGGTGTCAGGGTGTCGTCCTCTGCGTGCGCTTACGCGCCCGCCAGCCCGCCGATGGTGGCGCGGCTGCTGATGCCGTCGAGGGGCGCAGACGATGCACTGCCCGGAGAAATGCTTACGGGTTGCTGCCGGCTGCTCGCGGCTTGGATGCGGGAGGGGTGAGATTTCACCCAGATTTCACCCGGCAATCCTCAGTCTCAATAGAAAGCCAGTTACAGCAGCGGATCCAGGGCGCAACTTGCTGCCTTCTAAGCAGCC
>VGQS01000104.1 GCA_016882285.1 Cyanobacteria bacterium K_DeepCast_35m_m2_155
GCCTACAAGGCCGTGCTCAAGGGCGAGGCAGCCAGCCTGAGCACCCAGGTGTCCCGCATCTGGCAAGCCCAGCTCCCGCCCCCTTGGGAGGAGGTCATTCACAGCTGCTGGAGCAGCGAGCAGGTGCTGCCGTGGCAGCACCTGCAGGGACCCCTACCGCCGGCGACGCTGGCCAGACACCGGGGCGAGGCCCTGGCCTAATCGAACACGGCCGTGCGCCCGCGGTAAACCATCACCTCACGGCGCAGGTGCAGCCGCAGAGCCCGTGCCAGGGCCAGACGCTCACAGTCGCGCCCCTTGCGAATGAGGTCATCAATCTCATCGCGATGGCTCACCGCCACGGTGCTCTGCTGAATGATCGGCCCGTCATCGAGATCTTCGGTGACGTAGTGCGCCGTGGCGCCGATCAACTTCACCCCACGCTCCCAGGCGCGGTGGTACGGCTGGGCACCCTTGAAGGCCGGCAGAAACGAGTGGTGAATGTTGATCACCCGGTGGTCCTGGGGGCCGCCGCTCTGGAAGCCCTTCAGAAAATCACCGCTGAGCACCTGCATGTATTTGGCCAGCACCACCAGCTCGATGCGGTGCTCGGCCAGCAGCTGCAGCTGCCGCGCTTCGACCTGAGCCTTGGTTGCCTGATCAATCGGCAAATACTCGAACTGCGCACCAAAAGCTTCTGCCTCAACCTGCAGATCGCTGTGATTGCTGATCACCAGCGGCACCTGCATGGGTAGCTCGCCCGCCTTGGTGCGCCACAACAGGTCCAGCAGGCAGTGGGCCTGCTTGCTCACAAAGATGGCCACCCGCGGTGGCACGTCAGAGAAGTGCACCTGACCCTCGCCCCCGAGGCGCTCGGCCAGCGCCGCTACCGCTGGTGTGATCGCCTGCCGCGGCAGGCCAAAACCCTCCAGCAACCACTCGATGCGGCTCAAAAACAGGCCCGCGCCGACGTCGGTGTGGTGATCGGCGTGGCGGATGTTGCCGCCGTTGGCCGCCACCCAGCCCGACAGCTCGCTGACCAGCCCGGGGCGATCAGGACAGATCAGCTGCAGGATCGCCGTAGGGGTGCTCATGCCACAGGTCCACCGCAACTGCATGCGTAGCACCTGAGGCGCCGTGCGGCGAGAGCTGGCGTGATTGCAAGCGGCTACAGAGCGTCAGCAACCAGCCCAGGGGCCGATACAGTCACGCCCACGCGCGACCCAACCCCCGTTGACCATGACCGCCGTTTCGACCACCGTGCTGCAGCAGCTGCGCCGCCTGGCCCTTCTGCTGGTCGGGGCTGTGCTGTGCTTCGGGCTCACCGCCTGTGGCGAGGCCAAGGCCAAAACCCCGGTGCTCAGCGCCGCTGACATCGCCATCATTGAGCGCCAGGCTGAAGGCTTTCTGGCTGCTCGCGACCGCCTGCCTGAACTCGCGGCGCTGGTCAACGAGAAGGACTGGACCTTCACCCGCAACCTGATTCGCGGGCCGATGCAGGAGGTGGGTCGTCAGATGTACGTGATCAACGAGCATCTGCTGCCCGCCGACCGTGCCGAAGCCTCCCAACGGGCCAACAACCTCAAAACGGCTCTCGCCCAGCTCGATGAGGCCGCCGTCCTTCAGGACGCCGACAAATTGCGCAAGGGCTACATCAAGGTCGCCAGCGGCTTCGGCCTCTATGCCCAGATGCTGCCCGCCCAGGTTCAGGAAGATCTCAAGCAGACCTGATCCTGAGCAGCACCACCAGCCGCCAGGTCCTGATCATCGGAGGCGGCATCATCGGCCGCAGCGCCGCCTGGCACCTGCAGCAGCGGGGGCACCAGGTCAGCCTGGTCGATCCTGATCCTGCTGGGCATGACCCCAGGGCCGGCAGCATGGCGGCCCTGGGGGTGCTGATGGCGCAGGTGTTTCACCGCGCCAGTGGCCGGTCCTGGCGCCTGCGCCAACGCAGCCTTGCCTTGTGGGAGCAATGGATCGCGCAACTGCAGGCCCAGGGCCATCCGGTTGAGCTCAGGCGCGGCCTGCTGCTGCTGGCCAGCAGCCCCGAAGAACTGCAGCGTCAGCAGCTCCTGGTGCGGGAGCGGCAGGCCATGGGGCTTCCGCTGGAGTTGTGGCCGGCTGAACGCCTGACCACCCTGCAACCGCTGCTGCCCCCGGCGCTGGGGGCACTGTGGTCGCCAGCCGATGCTCAGCTCGACCCGCAGCCGGTGCTGCAGGCGCTACGGGTCGAGCTGGAGCGGCTCGGCACGCAGCTGCACCGCGAAGCCGCAACGGCGCTGCAGGCCCAGGGCGATGGTCAGTGGCGCGTGCACTTGCGCGATGGCAGCGACCTGAGCAGCCCTGTGGTGGTGATCTGCGCCGGCGCCGGCACGCCAACCCTGCTGCGGTCGCTGGGCATGGCCGCCCCGCTGGAGCCGGTGCTCGGTCAGGCCCTAGAGCTGGGTCATGCCCCGCGGCAGCCGGCCTGGAGCTGGAGCCCCAACTGGCCTGCCGCGGCCGTTTGGCAGGGCATCAACCTGGTGCCCAGGCCCGACGGCCGGCTGTGGCTGGGAGCCACCCTTGAGCCCGGTCACCAAGCCGGCGCCGCTGCCCTCGAGACCATGGCCAGCCTCAACGGCCAGGCGCCGGGCTGGTTGCAGCAGAGCCAGAGGCTGCGGCAATGGCAGGGTCTGCGCCTGCGACCCCAGGGCCGCCCGGCACCCTGGCTGGAGCAGTTGGCTCCAGGACTGCTGCTGGCAGCAGGTCACTACCGCAATGGCCTGTTGCTGGCACCCGCCACCGCCGAATGGATCAGCGCACAGGTTGAAACGGGCTGAAGGCAGAGACTGGATGGCATGGCCTTAACGGACCCCTAACCTGCGGAAACCGGTCCCCACCTCATGGCGCTACCCGCTGCCCGCCGATCGATTACCACAACCAGCCCTGCTCTGGCCAAAGCTGCTCTGGCTCTGGGCAGCACTGCTGGGCTGCTGGCGCTAGCGGCCTGCGGGGGACCGTCTGCCTCGCTGCAAGGTGCCGGCGCCAGCTTTCCGGCGGGCATCTACCAGCGCTGGTTCAGCGATCTGGCAGGCCAGGGAGTGCGCGTCAACTACCAGTCGGTCGGATCCGGCGCAGGTGTACGCCAGTTTCTGGCGGGCACGGTCGACTTCGGCGCCAGTGATGCGCCGCTGAAAGCCGATGACATCAAGGCAAGCCAGCGTGGCGTGGTGCAGTTGCCGCTGACCGCCGGCGCCATCGCCGTGGCCTACAACCTGCCGGGATGCACCCTCAAGCTGAGCCAGGCCCAACTGGTCGATGTGTTTCTGGGCAAGATCACCAACTTCAAGCAGCTCGGCTGCGCTGATCAGAAGGTGCAGGTGGTGTTCCGCTCCGACGGATCGGGCACCACCTACAACTTCACCCGTTCACTGTCGGCCTTCAGCCCCAGCTGGGCCCAAGGCCCCGGCAGCGGCAAATCGGTGAACTGGCCCACGGGCATTGGCGCCAAGGGCAACGAAGGCATCGCCGCCAACCTGCTGCAAACCAAAGGGGCAATCGGCTACGTCGAAGCCTCCTATGTGCGTGGGCCCCTGCAGGCCGCAGCGATTGCCAACCGCGGCGGACAACTCGCCTCACCCGATGCCGCCAGCGCCAGTCGCGCCCTGGCCAGCATCAACCTGGGCCCCGACCTGACCGGCAGCGACCCCAACCCCAGCGCCGGCTACCCGATTGTCACCTTCACCTGGGTGCTGCTGTACAAGAGTGGCAATGGCGCCAAACTGCCGGCGCTGCAAAAAGCCTTTGGCTACGCGCTGAGTGAACAGGCGCAAGCCGAAGCGCCGGAGCTGGGCTACATCAGCCTGCCGGCGCCAGTTCTGCAACAGGCCCGCCAAGCCCTAACGAGCGTCGGTCCCTGAACCCTGCGCGGATCAGACCATGGTCATGACCATGGTCACAAAGCCAAAGACAACCAAAAAAGGCTGCCATCGAGCCGCTTGAGCGCGCCACCGCCACCAACGACAAAGCCCCCTGAACGGGGGCTTTGCGTTAGGCGTTATTTGCTCTCGGTGAACTCGGCGTCGATGACATCGTCGGCACCGCTGCTGCTGCCAGCAGCGGCGGCGCCTTCACCATTGCCACCCGGGGTGGCACCACCGGCCGCACCGGCCTGCTGATACACAGCAGCACCAGCGGCATAGAGGGCCTGCTGCAGGGTCTCGAGCTCGGACTTCATGGTGTCGAAGTCCTCTTTCTCGATCGCCTCCTTGAGCTTGGCCGACGAGGCCTCCACCTTGGCCTTGTCTTCGGCGCCCACCTTGTCGCCCAGCTCACCAAGCTGCTTGTCGGCTTGGTACACGAGGGTTTCAGCCTGGTTCTTCAGGTCGATCTTCTCGCGCTTCTCCTTGTCAACGGCGGCGTTGGACTCGGCGTCCTTGACCATCTTCTCGACCTCGGTCTCGCTGAGGGTCGAGGCCCCGGTGATCGAGATGCTCTGCTCCTTGCCGCTGCCCTTGTC
>VGQS01000105.1 GCA_016882285.1 Cyanobacteria bacterium K_DeepCast_35m_m2_155
GCGGACGCAACAGTCTTCAGCTTGAGCTGCTCGATGGCAGCGGCGCTGCGCTCAATGCCCCGTTCAACAGCTTTGTCAGGGCGATTGAACTGGCAGCCCCCGGCAGCGAACAAGCCGCTGCCAAGCCACGCTGGCAGCAGGGGCGCCTCAGTGGCGATGAACTGGCGATCCTGCTGGGCGAGCAACCGCCCAGCCCGCCCGAAGCGCCAGAGGCTCCAGAGCAGGAGTCTCCATTGGCAACCAGCGCACAATCAGAGATCGCACCGGTCGTCGATCCACGCCAGCAGCCAGAGGGCCTGGAGCAGCCCCTGGCGCAGGGCGAGCCAGACGATCGGAACGAACCAACAACGCAGCAACCCGCAGGCCCGGAAGGATCAACCAGCCAGGAACAAGCAGCGCCCTCGCCAGAGCAACAGGACACGTCTGAGCAGCAGCAACTCAACGAACCTGAAGCGCGCAGCGAACCGACGACGGCTGACACCGCCGCGTCATCAGCCGAGAGCGAGCAGCAGGACGCCAACCAGCCGCTGGCGTCACCGGCAGAACCGGAGACAGAAGCAGCCCCAGAGCTCGAACCAACCCCCAGCGACCAGCACAACCTTGAGACCCAGCTGGCGATCGGCGAACCCGTTGAGAGCTCAGACAGCGTGAGCGCGGTGCCCGTCGCAGAGGGCCCAACCCAGGACAACTCTGGTCTGGAGCTGAGCGCAAACGAGCCCGAGGCTACCGAGGCCACCAGCGCTGCGCTGCCACTGCAGATCGCTCCGCCTGAGCGCATCAGCAGCAGCACACCCCTGGGTGGATCGGCGCGCGATCAGGTCAACCCCGATGGCTCCCTGATCCAGCCATCGCCTAACGGCCCACTGGCGGGGCTGCGCCAACTGCTGGGCGGTTCATGAGGGAGCCAGCGCCGATCTGGGGGCTTGGCTTCAGCCCAGCAGCCGAGGCTGTGCTTAAGCAACTGGAGCAAGCCTGCCTGCTCGATGGCATCCTCAGCAGCAGCAGCTCTGAAGCCAAGCCCAGCGAGCTGCTGCAACGGCACTGGCTGCAAGCTGGCGGGTTTGTGATTGTCGGGGCCTGCGGACTGGTGAGCAGGCTGATCGCTCCACTGCTCATCAGCAAAACCACTGATCCTGCGGTGGTGGTGCTTGACCCCAAAGGGCGTTTTGCCGTGCCGCTGTTGAGCGGACACAGCGGCGGCGCCGAGGCGCTGAGCGAGCGCGTCGCCGCCCTGCTCGGCGGCAGCGCCGTGCTCACCGGGGGCAGCAGCAGCGCCGGCCGACTGGCCCTCGACAGCTTTGGCAACCGCTGGGGCTGGCGGCGCGGCAGCGGCGATTGGGATGCCCTGATGAAACGCAGCGCCAGAGAGGATCTGCTCGCCGTCGAGCAACAGTGCGGCACCCCCCTGTGGCGCCAGAGCGCTGCCGGCCTTGGCCATGCCGAGCCCTCGCCGGCAGCAGGTGAGCCTGCTGCGCTGGTGATCAGCGCCTCACTGGGCACAGGGTGCCGCTGGCACCCGCCCCAGCTGTGGCTGGGCATGGGTTGTGAACGCGGCACAAGCTTGGCGGTGCTCCAGAAATTGTTGGAGCAGATCCTGGCCGCCCATGGCCTGGCCGAAGCCGCCGTCGCTGGACTGGCCAGCATCGATCGCAAAGGAGATGAAGAGGCTCTGCTGGCCCTTGCAGCAGAGCGTCACTGGCCGCTGCGGCTGTACGGCGCCGCCGCGCTGGCTGCCGTGACCGTGCCCAACCCGTCAGAGGTTGTGCGCAAGGACATGGGAACAGCCAGCGTGGCTGAAGCAGCGAGCCTGCTGGCTGCAGGGCCCCAAGGCAAACTGCTGGTCCCCAAAACGGTGCTGCACGGCAGCGACGATCAGCGTGGGGCAGCCACCCTGGCGGTGGCCGCTGCCCAGCAGTCATGGGCACCGCAACGCGGCGCGCTGCAGCTGATCGGCAGCGGCCCAGGCAGCCTGACCCTGTTGACGCCCGAAGCGCGCGAAGCCTTGAGCCGCTGCAGCGTCTGGGTGGGCTACGGGCTCTACCTGGATCTGCTGGAACCCCTGCGCCGCAGCGACCAGGTGCGCCTCGATGGCGAGCTCACCCGTGAGCGCGAGCGCTGCGCCCAGGCCCTCGAGCTGGCCTGCCAGGGCATCGAGGTGGCCTTGATCTCCTCGGGAGACAGTGGCATCTATGGCATGGCGGGTCTGGCGCTCGAACTGTGGCTGAACCTGGCTGAGAGCGAGCGCCCCCCGTTTGCAGTGCATCCGGGCATCTCGGCAGTGCAGCTGGCCGCAGCCCGCTGCGGGGCGCCGCTGATGCACGATTTCTGCAGCATCAGCCTGAGCGATCGCCTGACCCCTTGGGAGGTGATCGAACGCCGCCTGATCGCCGCCGCTGCCGGTGATTTTGTGGTGGCGCTCTACAACCCACGCTCGCAGGGGCGCAGCTGGCAGCTTGAGCGGGCCATGGAGCTGCTGCAACAGGGCCGGGAGCGTTCGATTCCTGTGGCCATGGCACGCCAGTTGGGACGCGCCGATGAACAGATCAGCCTGCACACCCTGGGGTCGCTGCCGATCGAGCAGGTCGACATGCTCACCCTGGTGCTGGTGGGCAACAGCAGCACCAGAGCTGAAGCCGGCAAGCTGGTGACACCGCGCGGGTACCCCGGCGCTGAGCTCAGCTGAACAACCGACCCCGGTGAGTCAAGTCGGGATGACAGGATTCGAACCTGCGGCCCCTTCGTCCCGAACGAAGTGCGCTACCAAGCTGCGCTACATCCCGATGGCAGCGACTGTAGAAGATCGCCCATGGTGACCAGCAATTCAGCGAACAGCAAACCCGAGTGGCTGCGGGTCAAAGCGCCCCAGCGCGAGCGCATCGGCGCGGTGGCCGATCTGCTGCTCGATCTCAAGCTCAACACCGTCTGCCAGGAGGCCAGCTGCCCCAACATCGGCGAGTGCTTTGCCGGCGGCACGGCCACCTTTTTGATCATGGGGCCTGGCTGCACGCGGGCGTGCCCCTATTGCGACATCGACTTTGACAAGAGCGTGCGGCCGCTCGATCCGACCGAGCCCGAGCGCCTGGGCGAGGCGGTGGCTCGCCTGGCTCTGAGCCATGTGGTGATCACCGCGGTCAACCGCGATGACCTGGCCGATGGCGGCGCCAGCCAGTTTGTGGCCTGCATTGAAGCGGTGCGCGAGCGCAGCCCGCTGACGACCATTGAGCTGCTGGTTCCTGACTTTTGCGGTGACTGGGATGCCCTTTCGGCGGTGATGGCCGCCGCGCCAGATGTGCTCAACCACAACATTGAGACCGTGCCGCGGCTCTACAAGAAGGCCCGGCCCCAGGCGATCTACCAGCGCAGCCTGGAGCTGCTGGCTCGGGTGCACAACGGCTGGCCGCGCTGTTACACCAAATCAGGCTTGATGGTGGGCCTGGGTGAGAGCGACAGCGAGGTGGGTGAGGTGATGGCTGATCTTCGCCGCCACCACGTCGACATCGTCACCATCGGCCAGTACCTCTCGCCAGGGCCCAAGCACCTGAGCGTCGATCGCTTCGTGACGCCCGATCAGTTCGCCAGCTACCGCTACCACGGCGAAGCTGAGCTGGGTTTTCTGCAGGTGGTCAGCAGCCCGCTGACCCGCAGCAGCTACCACGCCGGCGAGGTGCAGCGGCTCATGCGCGAGTTTCCGCGCTGACGGCCAGATCGCCTGTTGCGGCGATCCATTCGTGCAGCTGCCACCTCACCCAACCCGCAGCGATCAGCGGGTCCTGGCGGATCAGCGCCAGGGCCTCGCTGTAGCTGCCGGCCTGCAGCACCAGCAAGCCGCCGCCGCCGGGGCAGCGCTGCGCATCAACCAGAAAACCGCTGGCGATAGCCACGCCGGCGGCCTGCCTGGCCGCCACCCAGGCGCGATGCTCCTGCAGCAGAGCAGCGCGCTCTGGACCAGGCAGGGCCTCAAACGCAGCGCTCAGGGTCTCGGTTTTGATGAACCAGGCCACGCGGCTGCGCTCAGACAGCCACCGCAGCCTTGTCCGCCAGACCCATAGCGGCCTTTTCGCTGGGAGGCACCAGCAGCTTGAAGCGAGCTTGCGCCGCTGGCCAGTCGGCCAGCAGTGCAGCCGCCTTGCTGCTGCCGGTGGCCGCCACATGAGCCTCGAGCAGGGGTTTGAGCACGGCTTCTTGCTCGGGTGTCGTCAATGGCTCAATCGCCACGATCTCTGGGTTCACGCACGCAGCCAGAGCTCCGTTGTCATCGAGCATGAAGGCCACCCCGCCGGTCATGCCGGCGGCAACGTTGCGGCCGGTGCTGCCCAGCACCACCACCACACCGCCTGTCATGTACTCGCAGCAGTGATCGCCTGTGCCCTCAACCACCGTGCGGCAGCCGCTGTTACGCACCGCAAAGCGCTCGCCGGCGCGGCCCAGGGCAAA
>VGQS01000106.1 GCA_016882285.1 Cyanobacteria bacterium K_DeepCast_35m_m2_155
CGGCTGCAGGGGCGAGTTCGGCTGAGACCACCACGGCCAAACACTTGAAGATGTGTAAAGCCTAACCTGAAGAAGTGTGAAGGCCTCTCATAAAGCCCGAAACCGGTCGGCTCACGCGACGCGGTTCAGCAGCGCCGAAGCGATGTTGAGGTAGATGAACACGCCCACCACGTCAGTGGCGGTGGCGATGAACGGGGCTGACATGAGTGCCGGATCCAGCCCCAACCGGTCAAACAGCAGCGGCAACGCGGCACCGGCCGTGGCAGCCAACGTCGTGATCGCCACCAAGGCCAGTCCGGCAGCCCAGGCCACCAGCCAGTTGCCCTGCGAGACGTAGCCGGCCCAGGGCACCACCACCAGCATCATCAACAGACCCAGCAGAGCCCCGGCGACGGCCTCGCGCACGATGGCCATGGCAGGTCCCAAGCCCGCCATGCGCTGGGTGCTCAGACCGCGGATCACCACGGTGGAGCTCTGGGCACCCACATTGCCGCCGGTGCCGATCAGCAGCGGGATGAAGGCCGCCAGCACCACCACCTGCTTCAACACCCCATCCATCGAGGCGATCACCGCCGCCGTGCCGCTGTTGGCCAGCAGCAGCACCAGCAGCCAGACCACCCGCCGGCGGGCCACGGTGAACAGGTTGCTCTGGAAATAATCGTCCTCATCACCGGCCTGCACAGCGCCGGCGGCGTACAGATCGCGGGTCGCCTCCTGCTCGATCACGTCGATCACGTCATCGACCGTGACGATGCCGACCAGTCGCTGCTCGCGATCGACCACGGGCACAGCCAGAAAGTCGTAACGCTGAATGGCGCGGGCCACCTCCTCCTGGTCGGTGTCGGTGGCGACGCTGACCACCTCGCGGGTCATGACATCGCCGATGCGCGCTTCGGGCTCGGCTGTCACCAGATCACGCAGCGAGAGGATGCCGGTCAAATGGCGTGACCCATCGGTCACATACAGCGAATACACCGTCTCGGTGTCACGGGCGCGGCGCCGCACGATGTCCAACGCCTGGCTGGCACTGTGAAACTCCTTGAGGTCGATGTATTCAGTCGTCATCAGACGACCGGCGGTCTCGGCCTCGTAACCGAGCAACTGGGCCGTCACACGCCGCTCAGCGGGGCTGAGCTCGGCCAGCAACCGGCGCACCACCTTGGCGGGCAGTTCATCAAACAGACGCACCCGATCGTCCGGTGACATCTCTTCGACCAGCTCAAGCACCTCCCCGCTGCGCAGCCGATCGAGCAGGGTCTGCTGCACGGCGGGGTCGAGGTATTCGTAGACCTCGATCGCCTCGTTCTTGGGCAACAGGCGAAACGCCAACGCCTGCAGGGTGCGCGGCAGGCTGCCGATCGCCTCGGCCGCATCCACCTCCTGAACGGGCTTGAGCAGCAGCTTGGCGCCGTCGTAGTTGCCGGCCTCCAGCAGGGTCTGCAGTTGCTGGGCCACCATCTCGGCCAGCACGACGCCATTGGTCTCGCTCATGGCCCGGCCTGCGTCAACCTGAGTTTATGGGGCGGCTCAGCCAGCAGCAGCAATCGCTAAGGTCGCGGCCGTTGTGATCGTTCAACCATGGCCGTCTCCATCAGCAATGTCACCGTGCGCGATGCCAAGGGAAGCGAGCGCAAGCTGGGCGACTGGAGCGGCCAGGTGCTGTTGATCGTCAACGTGGCCAGCCGCTGCGGCTTCACCCGCCAGTACGCCGGACTGCAGAAGCTCCAGGAGACCTACGGGCCCCAGGGCCTGGCCGTGTTGGGCTTCCCCTGCAACGACTTTGGCGGCCAGGAACCCGGCACGCTGAGTGAGATCCAGCAGTTCTGCTCCACCACCTACGGAGCCAGCTTTGAACTGTTTGAGAAGGTTCACGCCACCGGTGCCAAGACCGAGCCCTATACGACCCTCACCCAGACGGAACCCGCTGGCGATGTGGCCTGGAATTTCGAGAAGTTTCTGGTTGGCAAAGACGGCACCGTCGTGGCCCGCTTCAAAAGCAATATCGAACCCGATTCCACCGAGCTGACCAGCGCGATCGAAACAGCCCTCGCTGCCTGATCGGCGAATCGAGCACTAACCGAGCAGCCAGCCGCGGCGGCCGCTGCCCAGCTGTTGCACCTGCAGCCAGCGTTCGCCGTTGGCTGCGCACCAGTGGCGCAGGACGCGCAGTGGCTCGCCAAGAGCCACCGGTCCAATCACCGGAGCCTGCTGCTGTGGAGCGCACTGCAGAGACAAGCGAGTTGGAGCCAACAGGGGTTCAGCCATGCCCTGACGACGCCTGAGCTCTGGCATCCGGCGCTCGCCGCCGCCGGCGGGCAGTGCGGCAGGGGCGACCAATGCAAAGCTCAACAGAGCTGCCCAGCGCCAGCGCAACATCAGATGTCGAGCTGGGCAAGATCGAGCTCGGCGCTGTGGGTTTCGATGAACTCACGGCGGGGCGCCACTTTGTCGCCCATGAGAATGGTGAAGATGCGGTCAGCTTCCAGCGCATCTTCAATTTCCACACGCTTCATAGTGCGCGTGGTGGGATCCATGGTGGTTTCCCAGAGCTGTTTGGGCATCATTTCACCGAGACCCTTGAAGCGCTGGATGGTGTAATTGGCCTTTTCACCAAAGGCCTCGAGTGTCGTTTTGAGATCGGCTTCGTTGTAGCAATAGCTGTGGTTCTTGCCTCGCTCCACTTTGTAGAGGGGAGGGCAGGCGATGTAGATGTAACCGCCTTCAACCAAAGCTTTTTGGTAGCGGTAGAAGAAGGTCAACAGCAGAGTGCGAATGTGCGCACCATCCACATCAGCATCAGTCATGATGACGATGCGGTGATAACGAAGATTCTTCTCATCAAAGTCTTCGCCTTTGATGCCTAAACCAAGAGCCGTGATCAGCGCCTGAATTTCAGAGTTTTTGTAGATCTTGGCATCATCAGTTTTCTCAATGTTCAAGATCTTGCCGCGCAGCGGCAAGATTGCCTGAAAACGTCGATCACGGCCCTGCTTGGCTGAACCTCCTGCCGAATCCCCCTCGACGATGTAGATCTCAGATTCGCCAGGATCTCTGGAACTGCAGTCAGCCAGTTTGCCGGGAAGGGTTGAACTTTCCAGCACGCTTTTGCGGCGCACCAGCTCTCGGGCGCGGCGTGCCGCCTCGGCAGCGTTGAACGCCTGAATGGCCTTTTCGAGGATCAGATCGATCACCGAGGGGTTGAACTCAAGGAATTCACCCAGGGCCTCGCCGACCAGCGTGTCGACGATGCCACGCACCTCGGTGTTACCGAGCTTGGTCTTGGTCTGACCCTCAAATTCAGGTTCAGGCACCTTGACCGAGAGAACAGCGGTCAAACCCTCGCGAATGTTTTCACCGGCCAGGTTGGCATCGGCGTCCTTACGCTTGCCGCGCTTCTTGGCAAAGGCATTGAGGGTGCGGGTGAGCACCGTTTTGAGACCCTCAATGTGGGTGCCGCCATCGACGGTACGAATGTTGTTGGCAAAACCGAGAATGCTGTCGGAGTAGGCATCCACGCACCACTGCAGTGCGGCCTCCACTTGAACCCCTTCCTTCTCGGAATTGACATAAATGATGTCGGGATGAAGCGGATCCTTCTCCGCATTCATGTACGCGACGTACTCCTTGATGCCGCCGACGTAGTGATAGGTCTCCTCATGGGGTTCACCCGCTTCGTTGCGGGCCGCGGCGCGGTCGTCACGGAAGACGATGCGAACCCCGCCATTGAGATAGGCCAGCTCGCGCAGACGGGAGGAAAGCGTCTGGTAATCGAACTCGATCCCCGTGCTGAAGATCTCGAGATCAGGCTTGAAACACACCGAGGTACCGGTGCGGTCTGTTTCGCCGGATGCGGCCGGGCTGGACGCCAGGCTGCCGATGGGCTGGCCCCGCTCAAACCGCTGAACATGCACCTGCTGCTGGCGGTGCACGGTGACCTCGACCCACTCACTGAGGGCATTGACAACCGAGACGCCCACGCCGTGCAGACCGCCGGAGACCTTGTATCCCCCGGCGCCAAATTTGCCGCCGGCGTGCAGCACAGTGAGCACCGTTTCCAGGGCGCTCTTGCCCGTGCGCGGATGGATGTCGGTGGGAATGCCGCGGCCGTTGTCGGTCACGCTGCAGGAGCCATCGGCATTCAGCACAACCAGGATCTGGTCGCAATGGCCGGCGAGAGCTTCGTCAACAGAGTTGTCGACGACCTCATACACCAGATGGTGCAAGCCGCGCGGCCCGGTCGAGCCGATGTACATGCCAGGGCGCTTGCGCACCGGCTCCAGGCCTTCCAGCACCTGGATCTGCTCGGCACCGTAGGCGGCCTGAACTTTGCTGGCTTCGCTCATGCAGGAGGGGCTCCCCAGGGCAGTGGCACAGGACAGGCTGTCCCGGGGCAGAAAAACGCGCGAATCTCGAGATAGACCGCGATTGGGCC
>VGQS01000107.1 GCA_016882285.1 Cyanobacteria bacterium K_DeepCast_35m_m2_155
CGGATGCGCTCGGGCTCCAGTGCCCCTGAGTGGGTGAGGAACTGGGCATCTTCCTGGGTGTAGATGTCGTTGGTCACGACCGCCAGCTGAAGACGCTCGCGCAGGCGCCGGCAGAGGGCTTCGACCAGTGCGGTTTTACCCGAGCCCACCGGGCCAGCCACGCCCACACGCAGACGACTCATTTCGGCAACTCTCGTGCGATGGCAACTCCGTGCTGCCATCCTGACGCCAACGGTTCACGCGGCAATGGCGCAACAGCTGGGACGGCTCGATCTGGGCGGCACCGCCCTGGCCGCTCTGGGGGGTGCATCGATCTGCATGGGTCTGATCCAGCTGCTGGCCGAACCGCTCGATCAGGTCGCGTCGATCGACGTCCAAGACGTGGCTGTGCAAACCACACTGCTGACGTCACCACTGCTGATCAGCCTGCTGCTGCTGTTGCGCGAGGGCCCGCGCATGGTCAGGCAGGGGGCGAGGCTGGCCGGGCGGCATCCGCGCTGGCGGCGCCAGCTGTGGCTTCAGGTGGCCTGGCCCTTGGGCCTCAACATGATGGCCCTGGTGCCCTATGTGCTGGCAGCGGCGTTGCTGGCGGCGATGGCCACCAGGCCCGAACTCGACAGCATCAGCGATCTGCTGCTGCTGCTGGGCGGCCTGAACCCGCGCATGCTGGGCTTCAGCCTGGTCAAAACCGTGGTGTTTGCCCTGGCGACCCTGTGGATCGCGCTGCAACAGGGCGCGCGGGCTGAGCTACGGGGCTTCAGCCAAACCACGGGTCTGTCACGGGCGATTTCGATGACGCTGGCGGTGGTGCTGGGGCTCGATCTGCTGTGGGCGCTGACCATCGAGTCGATCGTCAACAACCTGGGAGGTTGAGCCATGGGATCTGCTCAACACCGCCACCAAAGACGGCTCAACCCTGAGCGCCTCGGCCTGCTGGGCGGCAGCGTGCTGCTGGGCGGCCTGATCGTGCTCGGCATGGGGGCGCCGCGCAACTGGTGGAGCAACAACATCCGGTTGCGCTTCGAAACCAGCAATGGCGCAGGTATCAGCCCTGGCATGCAGGTCATGATCGCGGGCTACCCGGTGGGCCGGGTGCGTCAGGTGCGCCTGCTGAACAACGCCCGGGTGCAGGTCAGCTTGAGCGTGGGGGCCGAGCAGGCCCACATGATCGGCCGGCGCAGCAGGGCCACCCTGACCCAGGACAACCTGCTCGATCAGGCCTACATCGCCATCAATCCGGATGTGGGCCATGCCAGACCAGAGGCCCCCAGCGGTGACATCCGCAGCATCAGCTACGAAGCACGCCCCAGCCTGGCGGTGCTGATCCGCAAGCTGGCCGCCAACCGGGTGCCCCTCGAGAAGGTGATCACCAGCACGGCGACCCTGGTGGATCAACGCTTGCCGCGCTCCCTGGACCAGCTGGATCAGACCCTGATCAGCGGCCAGCGCCTGGCTGGCAGCGTCGAGCGCGAACTGGTCGGCAACTCCGGCAACCTGCAGGGCCGGGTGGGTGCTGCCGCCGACAACCTCGAGCGCACGCTGAGCTCAGTGCAGAGCACCCTGGGCGAGATTCAACTGCTGGCCCGCAGCAGCAACGCCCTGTTGCAGAGCATCAGCCGCAGCTGGCTGATGCAGCTGCTGCAACCAACAAGCGCGCCGCAGCTTGGCAGCGAGGATCAGCTGCGGAACAAGCGCGAATAAAGCTCGGCGTGCTGGAGCTGGGCCAAGCCCGCGCCCACCCCACCGCTCCAGAGCCCGCGGGGATCGGCAGCGGCCAGCGCCGTCCCGCGCTGCAACAGCAGCGGTGCCAGCTGCCATTGCAGCCGCTGACCCTCGGTGGGGCCAAGCGGCACCAGGCGCACAGCGGCACTGATCTGATTGGCACTCCAGCCATAGAGATAGGCCTGCTCGAGCTGGGGTGAGCTGAGCTCGCTGCACACCCCGGCCCAGGCAAAGGCGGCCGGCCAGCTCAGGGCTTCTAGATCAACGGTGGTCGCCATGGGCTGCTGCAGCAGCGGGCCCTGCAGATCGCCCAGCAACTGCAGCAACGACTGGCCCATCTGACGCTGCTGGGCGCGCACTTCAGCGGCTTCACGCTGGGCCAGCAACCAGCCATCGAGTCCAGTCAAGGCCTGGGCTGCCGCGTCATCGCCCGCGCGCAACCGCTTGATCAACGCCATCAACTCGGCGAGGGCCGCAGTCTCGATGGCCACAGCACCGCGCTGCAGCTCAGCGATCAACCACTGCTGGAGCTCTGCGGCCGAATCCAGCGAGCCCGCCTGCTGCAGCACTTCGAGGCCTTCGGAATAGCTGAACGCTCCCACCGGCAGCGCCGGACTGACGAGTTGCAGCAGCCGCAACAGGCCCGGCTCGGCCGTCGCATCAGTGATGGTGACCATGGCCTCCCATGGCGGCATAGGCCCCGGCTTCAGGCAGAAAGGGCGCCTCAAGGGCCTGGACCTGCAGGCCCCGGTGCTGCAACAGATCCTGCAGCACGCTGTCGGCCTGCAGCAGCAGGTGATCGTCATGCAGCTCGAGGGCCACATGGCGATTGCCCAGGTGATAGGCCGCCTGCAGCAACGCCAGCGGATCAGCAGCGCTGACCCGCAGCAACGGCTCGGATGCCGCCACCACCTCAACGGCAACGGCGGCGTCATCGCTGAGCAACCAGTCGCCGGGCTGCAGGGCATCACCGCGAGGCAGTTGCAGGACCAGATCGGTCCCGCAGCAACTGCGGCGGTGTCCCCGCAGGCTGGTGCGCTGCTCAGCACTGAGCGACAGCCGCAGGCGCCGCAAGGCCGAACCGGGCGGCGTCAGCGGCGCCCGCAATCGATCAACCAGCACCACCGAAGCCACTGCAGCAAAGTGGAGACACCTCCTGCAGGTTCGCACTGGAGAACTGGAGCAGCCAAGCCTGCCTGCGCTTCAGCCGCGTTGGCGCGCGCACCGTCTTCCAGGGTCAGGCGAGTGCGCCGCTGAAGCTGCAGCGCGGCTTTGGCCAGGCCAGCGGCCATTGCGCACTGCCCCTGCTGCACACCGCCGGTGGGCTGGTGGGCGGCGACCAACTTTGTTTTGACATCGCCGCCGGACCCGACAGCCGGGCCCTGATCACCACCGTGGCCGCCCAGAAGGCCTACGGCAGCGTGGGGCGCTCGCGCCTGCACCCTGGCGGCCAGTGGGCCCGCCAACAGGTTGTGCTCACGCTTGCGTCAGGCAGCAACCTCGAATGGCTGCCGCAGGAGCTGGTGCTCTACGCAGGCGCCCTGTTTGAGCAGACGGTTCAGGTCAACCTGGAGGCCAATGCGGCCTTTTTGGGGGCCGAGGTGGTGCGCCTGGGCCGCACCGCGGCCGGCGAGGCTCTGGGCAGCGGCTGCTGGCGCTCAGCCCTTGAGATTCGGCGTCAGCTCGATGCCACAGCGCGCTTCGAACTGGTCGACCGGCTCGAGCTGGGGGGCGAGGCCCTCAGCAGCGCCCACGGCATGGCAGGCGAACCGGTGTTCGGCTCGTTGGTTTGGGCGGCGCCCCAACCCCTCGACGCCACGGTGATGGCTGCACTGCTGGAGCACTGCCGCAGCGCCCGCGCAGGCCTTGCAGGCGCCATGGCCTGCGGCCCCTTGAACCAGGGCCTGATCGCCCGCTACCGGGGCCCATCGAGCCAGGCGGCACGCTTTTGGTTCAGCCGCATCTGGGCCCTGCTGCGGCGGCAGCAGGGGCTGGCGCCACCCGAACTGCCGCGGCTGTGGCCCTTTCAGGAGCAACCCTGGGCCACCAGCGCGGTTCAGCCTGAACCACCGATTGCGCTGGCCGCTGCCACAGTGAAACCATGCACCTAAGCCCCCAGGAAAAGGACAAGCTGCTGATCGTGACGGCAGCGCTCTTGGCCGAGCGCCGCCTGGGACGGGGCCTCAAGCTCAATCACCCCGAGGCGGTGGCCTGGCTGAGCTTCATGGTGCTCGAAGGCGCCCGCGACGGCAAAAGCGTGGCCCAGCTCATGGCCGAGGGCAGCACCTGGCTCAGCCGCGAGCAGGTGATGGAGGGGGTGCCCGAGCTGGTGCACGAGGTGCAGATCGAGGCGGTCTTCCCCGATGGCACCAAGTTGGTCACCCTGCACGACCCCATTCGCTGAGCACCTGAACCACGTCTGAGCATGAGCCCCCTGATCCCCGGCGAACTCCTTCCTGAAGACGGCGAGCTGGAACTCAATGCCGGCAGGCCGGTAACCACCATCGAGGTCGCCAACAGCGGTGATCGGCCCGTGCAGGTGGGCTCGCACTTTCACTTTTTTGAGGCCAATGCGGCGCTGAAGTTTGACCGCGAAGCCGCCCGCGGCCAAAGGCTCGACATCCCGGCGGGCACGGCGAT
>VGQS01000108.1 GCA_016882285.1 Cyanobacteria bacterium K_DeepCast_35m_m2_155
TTGAGCGATTGCACCTGGATCGTCACCTTGTCGTTGGCCAGGGCGGCCTTGAACAGCTCGCGCAGCTTTTCACTGGCGTCCTTGCCTTCGGCATCGGCCAGCTCGCTGTCCTTCTCCTGCAGCGAGTCATCGAGCTCAGCATCAACCCGCTGAAACTTGAGCTCTTCATGGCGGTACTCAAGCCAGGGGATGAACTGCGAATCAATGAACGTGTCGGCCAGCAGCACCTCAGCTCCCTGGCTCTTCCATAGGGCCAGGGCTCCGGCCTGGGCGGCTTCGTCGGTGCAGTAAAGAATCCGCTTGTCATGGGCCGCATCCAGGCGCGCGCGGTAGCCGCTCAAGGTGGTGTAGGCCTTGCCCCCTTCACCCGGAATCGGATCGATGACCTTGCTCACATCAGACCAGGCATCGCCGTCCTGATCGCCGGCGGGCTGTTCCTTTGCTGGCGCAGTCGTGCCGAAGAGCACCAGCTCGGCCACCTGATCGGCGAACTTCTCGTCTTCCATGGCGCCGATCTTGATGAACGGAGCCAACGACTCCCAGATTTCGGCGTAGCGCTTGGGATCGTCTCGGTGCAGCTCCTTGAGTCGGTCGCCCACCTTCTTGGCCACAAAGCCGCCGATCGAGCGCACACGGCGATCGGTTTGCAGGGCTGAACGGCTCACATTCAAAGGTATGTCGGGCGAGTCGATCACGCCCCGCAGCGGCAGCAGGTAGCGGGGCACGACCTCCTTGATCGAGTCGCTGACAAACACCTGGTTGCAGTACAGGCGGATCTCGCCCTTCTCCCAGTCGGCGCGGCCAGTGAATTTGGGGAAATAGAGGATGCCCTGCAGGTTGTAGGGGTAGTCGGTGTTCAGGTGCACCCACAGCAGCGGGTCGCCCTGGAAGGGGTACAGATAGCGGTAGAGCTCGATGTAGTCCTCATCCTTGAGATCACGGGCGCTCTTGCGCCAGGGAGCTTCGCGCTTGTTGACCGTCTCGCCCTCCAGCTGCACCTCCACCGGCATGAAGTCGCAATAGGTGGTGATCAGCGTTTTGATGCGTGCCGGCTCGATGTATTCGAGCTCCTCCTCCATGAGGTGCAGGACCACATCGGTGCCGGGCTCGCTGCGCTCGGCGCCTTCTAGGTTGAAGCTCGGGGAGCCGTCGCAGCTCCAGCACACCGCCTCGCTGCCCTCACGTGCGCTGAGGGTCACCAGCTCCACTTGCTTGGCGACCATGAAGCTCGAGTAAAAGCCCAGGCCGAAGTGGCCGATGATCGCGTCGCTTTCGCTCTTGTACTTCTCGAGAAAGTCTTCGGCGCTCGAGAAGGCCACCTGGTTGATGTAGCGCTTGACCTCATCGGCGCTCATGCCGATGCCGTTGTCGCTGATCGTGAGGGTCTTGGCCTCGCGGTCGATGCGGATGGAGATCTTGCCTTCAGGGCCCTCGCTGCAGTCGCCGGCCATGGCGGCCATGCGCCGCTTGCTGATGGCATCGACGCCGTTGCTCACCAGTTCCCGCAGGAACACCTCATGGCCGCTGTAGACGGCCTTCTTGATGATCGGGAAGATGTTTTCGGTATGGATCTGGATCTGGCCCTGTTCGGCTTGCAGCACCACGGATCTCAAGGCAACACGGTCCTCAGCCTCACCTGCGCTGGGTGCTGGCGCCAAGGGGGGGCGGTGGGCAGGAAACCGACCCGGCTCTGAGCTTGATAGCGTCCACAAACCTGCCGCCATCCCGCTGATGGCGGGTACAGCCTTGCGCCATGGCCAGCCAATGGGACAACTTTCTGGGCAACCTGGGCGAGTGGCACGGCAGCTTTGATGCTCTTGATGCCAGTGGTGCCGTGCTCAGCAGCACCCCTTCTGTGCTGAGGCTCGAGGCCGCTGACAACAACACCCTGGTGCATTTCAGCCTCAAGCGCTTTGGGCCTGAAGGCCGCAGCGGTGCTCCAATCAGCGAAACCCAGCAGGAGTACCGCACGCTGGGGCGCCAGGTGGTGTTCTTTGCCTCAGGCAGCTTCTGCAAGGGCAGCTTGCAGGTTGCCCCCGGTACACCGTTTGGGGCCGAGTTCGGGTTCATTCACGCTGACCGGCGCCACAGGCTGGTGCAGCTGCACAGCGGCGACGGTCAGTTTGAACGGTTGGTGCTGATCCGCGAGCACCGTGCTGGAACGCCAGAGGCCGATTGTCCTGCCCTGACGCCTGATCAGCTGCAGGGCACCTGGCGCGGTACGGCGGCCACGATCACGGCTGATTGGCCTGAGCCCGAATGCAGCGAAGCCGCCCTGCGTGTGGATGCGGTTGGCCCTGGCCCCTGGGCGTTTGAGCTGAGCCATGGCAGTGCACCGCCGCAGAGCATCAGCGGCCAGCACGGCATGCTCACGCTGCAGTGGTTGCCGGATGGCGGCTACCACTTGGCTCCCAACTGCATCACGCATCGGCAGGCGTTCATGGTCCAGGCCGGTTGGTTGCGTGATCCAGGCCACCTCGATCTCCTGATTCGTGATTACGACGCCAGCGGAGCCTGGAGCTCGGCCAGTTGGCTGGCGCTGCGCAGGGATCAGGCCAGCTGAAAGAGCTCACCTTGCACCATGGCTTGGCGAGCCATCAGCGCGTTCGCCTGGCGCTTGCTGCGCACGCGCTGCTGCTCGCCTGTGCTGCACGTGGCCAGCGGCCATCGGTTTGGCGGATGCTGAGCCGGTGGCTGAGCAAACCAGTTCAGATCTCCAGCTTTGAAAACCGCATAGGGCGAGGCGACAGCCATGACGAGTACGTTGAGTACACCTGTACTAATCGCGGATTGACCCGTTGTCAACCACCTGTCAGTGCTGGTGCCGGCTCGCTCAGCCGTTCGGGATAGAGCTGCGCCCAGAAGTTGCATTGGTGCTGACGGCTGGCGTCATACAGCCGCGGGCCCTGGGCGTCCCAGAGCATCACCGTGCTCTGGCCCGCATAGGGCGGCCAGGTGGCACCTCCGCTGGCGTCAGGGCGGCCGCTGCGCGCAAAGGCAGCCAGGCTTGTCACCATTGCATCGGCCAGCTGCTGGGAAGCCGGGTTGAGATCGGCTGCATTGATGCGGCTGTTGTTGGAGAACTTGGGAAAGAAATAATTCAGTGCTGCAGAGTGAACGGCCCCAAGCTCGATGCCAGGGTCTGGCGGGGCGATGCCAATGCCAAGCACGGGCGCGTTGTTGTCTGCAAACTCAAAGGCGAAAACGGGCATGCGCGATCTGAACCAGGCAGCTGCGTTCAGGAACGCGCAGTTGTTGATGTACAGGTCCGGGTTGTAGCTCGAGATCACAGCCCCCAACGTGGCTGCGGGTGATGCCCCTGGTGGAAACCGCTTGGCCACCTGAGCTGCCTTGTCGCCATAGAACAGCGCAAGCGCCTTGCTGTAGTTGGCGGCCGTGATGGTTTGCCCTGCCTGGATCGCGTACGCCACATACAACCGCAGTTCATGGCGTGCCCCGCCCATCATCAGCGGCACCTCAAGCATCGACCCCCCGCTGCGGGCGGCCTGCCGCGGATAGCGCGGCAGGGCCCGATCGCCAACGCTGGGGCTAATGGCGATCAGATCGTTCGGATTGCGCCGGGACCACTGACCCTGAACACGCAACCAGGTGCTCACGGGTTTGCTGCGCATGCAGCGAGCCGGATCGCGCGCGCTTCCGCATCCGGCAGAGCGGGCCAGCTCAAGGCCCACCTGCTCGGCTTCGGCAGTGGTCTTGAGCCGCGAAAAGCAGCCGGAACTGAGGATGAAGGCCTTGTGGAACAGTCCATGGCTGCGCTCTGTCGCAGCCAGATGCATGCAGATCGAGCCAGCCCCGGCTGACTCGCCGCCGACCGTCACGTTGGCTGGATCACCACCGAAGGCGGCGATGTTGCGCTGCACCCACGCCAGGGCAAAACGCTGATCTTCGAGGCCGAGGTTGCCGTTGACCCCCCCAGTGGCGAGGGCGGGGTGGGCCATGAATCCGAGGACGCCGACCCGGTAGTTCGGGGTCACAACCACCATGCGCCCCTCCCGTGCCAGCTTGTCGAGGCGATACAGCCGGCTCGATCCACCGACAAAGGCGCCGCCGTGGATGAAAACGAACACGGGCAGGCGCTCGCCTGGCTTGCGATCAGCAGGCACACTCACATTGAGGCTCAGGCAGTCTTCGCTGTCGCTGCGCTCGGTGATGCCATAACGGGCTTCCTGGGGGCAGGCTGGACCAAAGCTGCTGCCGTCACGAATCCCCTGCCAGCGCTGCGGGGCACGGGGCAGTTGCCAGCGCCGTTGACCTGTTGGTGCTGCGGCGTAGGGAATGCCGCGATACTCATCGGCCCCGTGGCGCCTCACCCCTCGGATGGGACCCTGTTCAGTCGT
>VGQS01000109.1 GCA_016882285.1 Cyanobacteria bacterium K_DeepCast_35m_m2_155
GCTGGAGATAGGCATCGGCCTGCTGCTGATTCCACCAGCTCTCCGCCCAGGCCAGGGTTCGGCTGCCGCAGCGCAGCCACACCTGACGCCGCAGCAGCGGCCCATCCAGTTCGGCGATCTCCGGCGGTGGCGGGGCGCTGGTGGGCTGCTGGGTGTCATCTCCCGGAGGGGTGGTGGGTTCGGGCGCCATGGCGATCAACTCGATCTCCACCGGCTCGCCCGTGAGCAATTGAAAGTGGCGGGTTGGGCTGCCATCTCCCAGCAGCATCAGCCTCCATGCGCCCGAGAGCGGCCTGCCGGCTTGGCCCCCCAGCACATCAGCCTTGGTCGCCTGCCAGATCAGCGCGGGTGAGCTCAACAGCTGGTTGGCCGACATGTCGAGAGATCTCTGGCCAGTGCTGGGTACGCTAAGAAGCCAAGCTTCGGGGTGTCTTTGGGTTCGTCCCAGCGGCCGGTCGCGTTGCCGGATGTGGTCGTGACCAACCTGCATCGCCGCTACACCGGGGTCTCTGCCACGGTGCGGGCGCTGGTGCCCCTTCAGCGCCAAGCGATGTCCATTGGCCTGTTGGATTGGGGCAACCTTGGCCTCCCTAGTCAGTTGCACTGGTGGCAGTTGTTGTGGCAAGGCTGGTCGCGGCCTGTACGGGGCCGCTATCGGATTTGGCATGCTCGTCGCGATAGCGAAATCGTTCTTGGGTTGTGGCTCAAAAACGTGCTTCGCCAACCGTGGAAGATTGTGTTCACTTCGGCGGCACCCAAGCCCCCCGGCCGATGGCTGGCAGCCTTGCTGCGCTACTGCGATGCGGTGATTGCCACTTCTGAGCGATCGGCTGCGTTCTTGCAGTGCTCTGCAGAAATCATTCATCACGGTGTGGATCTGGAAGACTATTCACCGCCGTCTGGTGATGGGATGGCCAAGTTGCGTGAGTCTGTTCAGTGGCCTGGTGTTGTGATCCCGCCGGCACTCCAGCACCGCTATTGGATTGGGGCGTTCGGGCGAATCCGGCCCAGCAAGGGGACCGATCTATTGGTTGATGCCTTGATTGAGGTGCTGCCAGATTTTCCCGACTACGCGGCCGTGTTGACGGGGCTGTGTCAGGCCAAAGACCTTGATTTTTTTCAGGCCATGCAAGATAAGATTCAGGCCGCTGACCTCGGGGAGCGGATTGTTTTTCTGGGCGATCTTGAGCGGGACGTGGTGCGTTCCTGCTACCGCCGCGTCATTCTCTGCGTGGCGGCCTCTCGAGCCGAGGGATTTGGTTTGACACCATTGGAAGCTATGGCCTGCGGCCGTGCGGTGCTGGTCTCTGGAGCAGGGGTGTGGCCCCAGGTCGTCGATGCGGAGGTTGGAGCTAAGTTTGAGACGGGATCTGCGTTGTCGCTGGCAGCGTCTCTGCGTCAGTTGTTGTCCAGTCCTGTTCAGTTGTGGCAGATGGGTCAGCGAGGGCGTCATCGTGCAATCGAGTGTCATTCGCTGCAGCGTGAAGCCGACCGGATCAATACGCTTTATGGTCGGATGATGGCGTAAGGGCAGGGCTGGTGGCCAGAGCCTTGGTCGTCGTGCGCGCTTAAAACGCCTTGAAGGAAGGCACGATTCTTGTAGAACTTGCGTTTGCTCATAATGGTTGCAGGAGAGAGCAATTGCTTGAGAGCTGACCAGAGGGCTCTCCGGTAGGCACTTTGGATCCTGTGTTTTGTTGTGGTGTACACCAAAGACCGGCCCATGTGCCATGCCTTGAGTGCCGCCACCGCTCCTGAGCGCCCACTGGAGTGTCCGCCCTGGTGCATCACCTGTGCTTCGGAGATGAACCAGGCTGCCCCTACTTGTTGACCCAGTCTTAGCGTGATGTCATCGTCTTCGTGATAAAGAAAAATGTTGTCATCAAAGCCGCCAACTTGGTCAAAAGCTGTTTTCCTGACGAACAACGCTGCGCCTGAGAGCACGGGCACTTCGCTGTCCTGAGTCGGAGCTCCCCAGCGCATGGTTTGCGCTGCTTGCAGTAAACAGCTGCGGCGTTTGAATGTCGTTGTTCCATGGCGATTCACAATGCGGGGGTTAAAGCAAGATGCCTCAGGATGGCTGTCGGCTGCGGCCTCTAATTGGGCGATCGTTGTTGCACCCAGTGTGCTATCTGGGTTGACAAAGAAGAGGAATTCTGTGTTGCTGAGCCTGGCGCCTTGGTTGCAGGCGGCGCCAAAGCCGGCATTGCTTTGATTGCTCACCAGCTGTGCATGGTGGGTTTGGGCTAGCGCCCGAGTGGCGTCAAGATCCTCAGATCCGTTGTCCACAAGGATGATGGACGCCGTCGCTGGAATGGAGCGCAGCAGTCTGTCTAGTACGGCCGAGCTGTTGAAGCTCACGCTGATGACGCTGGTTCGACTCACAACAAGATCAGCACAGATCAGAAGCCATTACTGATACTCACCCTCCGCTGCTCACCGGCTTTTTCAATTACCGCACTGTCGCCACTGGCTGAGCGCAGGCGCCAGCCACTGCTGCCGATGCTTTCGCCCACGGCGGCGCTGGTGGAGCTGCCGCCGAGCTGGAAGATGGCCGATCCGCTCTGGCCGGGCACCTGCACCACACCCACCAGTTGCGGTGCGCTCCCGCCGCCCCCGCCGCTGGAGCTGCTTCCGCTGCTGGTGCCGCCCGTGGCGGCTGGAGCGGGGCTGGTGATGCCGCTGTTGATTGGCACTTGGAGCACTGCTGCCGCGGGGGCGTTGCTGGCTGGCAGGGTGGCCAGTTCTTCCATCCAGGGTTCGCCGCTACCGGGCGGCGGCGGTGGAAGGTTGCCAACTTGGTGGGTTGGCTTGGGGGCTGCTGCCTGGGTGGCTGCGTCCGCGGCGGCGGTGGTGCCGGGACCCATGGCGCGCAGCCGCTCGATCAGCAGCATGTTGCGCTCCTGGCGGATCGCTTGCTGGCTGTGGTTCCAGGCCCCCACCACAGCCAGGGCCATGCCGGCCACCACCATCACCATGACACTGGCTCCGGCCAGCAACCAACTCGGCTGGCGGCCGAGCTGGTTGATCCAGGCTTGGGAGCGAGGGTTTGCTTGCGGGGCTGGGGCTGCTGGCTTCGGCGTGGTCGTCAGATCCTGCGGCTCGAGGGGGATGCTGGGGGCGTCGCAGACCTCCACGTCGATCGGTTTTTCCGGCTCAAACACGCGGTTGAGCATCTGTTCGGCCTTGAGCTCCCAGTAGGCCCTCGAGGTGGGGATCCCGCGTACCGGACTCACCTGGCGCCCCTGCTCACGTGCTGGCATTCAAGGTACTGAGGCTTTTGGGGCTTGACGAGTCTTGGCGCCTGCGGATCTCCAGCCACAGCATCAGGGCGGTGATATCGGCCGGGCTGACGCCCGGCACCCGTGAGGCCTGGCCCAGGCTGCTCGGCTGCACGGCGGTGAGCTTTTCGCGGGCTTCCTTCGAGAGGGTGCCGATGCTGGCGTAATCGACGCCGGCGGGAATCGGCCGGTGTGCTTGCTTTTTCACCTGGTCGATCTGCTGCTGCTGGCGGGCCAGGTAGCCGCTGTATTTGATGTCGATCTCGGCGCCTTCCCGCACATCGGCCGGCAGCTCGGCATCAGCCAGGCCGTGCTGCACCAGATCGCTGCTGTGGAAGCGGGAGCGGCGGAGCAGGTCGGCCAGGGTGATCGAGCCCCTGATGGGCGCGCCGGTGGCGGCTTCCACGGCCGAGGCCGCTGGATTGCTGGCCTTGAGGCGCACCGTTTCGAGCCGCTGTTTTTCGGCCCCAATGGCCTTCTGTTTGCGGTTGTAGATCTCCCAGCGCCGGTCGTCGATCAGCCCCAGCTCGCGGCCTAGAGGGGTGAGGCGCCGGTCGGCGTTGTCACCCCGCAGCACCAGACGATATTCACTGCGGCTGGTGAGCACCCGGTAGGGCTCGCGCAGATCCTTGGTGATCAGGTCGTCGATCATGGTGCCGATGTAGCTGCCCTCCCGTGGGAAGTGCACCGGGGTCTGGCCGCTCACCTGCCGGGCGGCGTTGAGGCCGGCCACCAGCCCCTGGGCGGCCGCTTCCTCGTAGCCGGTGGTGCCGTTGAGCTGGCCGGCGGCATAGAGCCCCGCCACGCGCTTGGTTTCCAGGCTGGCTTTGAGCTGGGTGGCGGGAAGGTAGTCGTAGTCCACCGCATAGGCCGGTCGCAGCATCACGCACTGCTCCAGGCCCGGCAGGGTGC
>VGQS01000110.1 GCA_016882285.1 Cyanobacteria bacterium K_DeepCast_35m_m2_155
TGCCCATGCAGATCTCCAGCAATCGCGAGGCGCAACGGGGCTGACTCGCCTTGCAGGGGCACAACCACACCTAGGGTGGGCGATCATTCTCGCCCAGGGCGCTTCGGCGTGGTTTTTGCGGCATCCCAGAGCACAGCCGCCAGCGACGCTGAGCACGCCGCAGCCATTGAGCGGCTCAGGCGCGAGCGCAGGGCCGTGATCCTGGCGCACTACTACCAGGAGCCAGAGATTCAGGACATCGCCGATTTCATCGGTGATTCGCTCGAGCTCTCGCGCCAGGCCGCTGCCACCGACGCCGAGGTGATCGTCTTCTGCGGCGTGCACTTCATGGCCGAGACGGCCAAGATCCTCAGCCCAGGCAAAACGGTGCTGATCCCCGATCTGGCCGCCGGTTGCAGCCTGGCCGATGCCTGTCCGCCAGGGCCCTTTGCGGCCTTCAGGGCCGAGCACCCCGATCACATCGTCGTTAGCTACATCAACTGCTCAGCGGCGATCAAGGCCCAGAGCGATCTGATCTGCACCAGCAGCAACGCCGTCGATCTGGTCAGACAACTGCCCGCCGATCGGCCGGTGCTGTTTGCCCCCGACCAGAACCTGGGGCGCTGGGTGCAGGCCCAGAGCGGCCGCGAACTCACCCTGTGGCCCGGCAGCTGCATCGTGCACGAGAGCTTCAGCGAACAGGCCCTGCTGCGGCTGAAGGCCGAGCACCCGAATGCCGAGGTGCTGGCCCACCCCGAATGCCTGCCGCACCTGTTGGATCTGGCCGATTTCATCGGCTCGACCAGCAAGCTGCTGCGCCGCGCCAGTGAAAGCGAGGCCACCAGCTTCATCGTCCTGACTGAGCCTGGGATCCTGCACCAGATGCGCTTGAAGGTGCCGGGCAAAACCTTCATCGAGGTGCCCGGCACCGACGGCTGCAGCTGCAATGCCTGCCCTTACATGCGCCTCAACACCCTTGAGAAGCTGCACCAGTGTCTGGAAACCCTGAGCCCGGCGATCGAGCTTGACGAAGAGATTCGCCAGCGGGCCCTGGCGCCCATCCAGCGGATGCTGGAGCTCAGCGCTTAATAGCTGTAGTTCGAGACAAACAGGCTCTCGTCGTCAGAGGGCTCACTGCCGGCCACATAGGCGCCGCGGCTGGCGGCACCGTTGGCCCGCGCCCTGGCCAGCAGGGCGGTCTGGCCCGCCGCCACATCGCGCCCTCCCCAGTGCTTGAGGCACGAGTGCTGCAAGGCCCGGCCAAACGAAAAGCCCAGGTGCCAGGGGGCAAAGCCCATGGCAGCGGCCTCGTTGACCGCGTTGAGGCAGAGGCTGGCGTCCTCCTCGCTGAGGCCACCGCTCAAAAACAGAATCGCCGGCACCGCCGCCGGCACGGTGCGCCCCAGGGTGCGCACTGTGAACTCGCCCACCTCGTCGACGCTGGGACGGTTGGCGCAATCGGCACCGGCCGTGGTCATCGAGGGTTTGAGCAGGCTGCCCTCGAGAAACACCCCGTTGACAGCCAGGGCCTCGTACACCGTCCGCAGCACCCACTCCTGCACCGATGCGGTCGTGACAATGTCGTGCTCGCCGTCCATCAGGATCTCGGGCTCGACGATCGGCACCAGCCCATACTCCTGACAGGTGCGGGCGTAGCGGGCCAGGCCCCAGGCGTTCTCTCGCATCGCCAGCTCGCTGGGGCAGCCATCGGCGCGGATCTGCAGCACAGCGCGCCACTTGGCAAAACGCGCCCCACGGGCGTAGTAGCGCGCAGCGCGCTCGCCCAGCCCCTTGAGCCCGGTGCACCAGCTCTCACCCGCCAGGCCGCCGGCCAGCGGCTCGACGCCCTGGTCGACTTTGATCCCGGGCACGATGCCCTTGTCCTGAAACAGGGCAACGATCGGTTTGGGATCGCCGCTGCCAGGCTCAGGGGCGGCATCGGCGGCGGCAGCGGCCAGCACCGCTGGATCGCTGTCCTGAAAGAGGGTCTCCTCAAACAGGATCACACCACTGATGTGCTCGGCCAGTCCGGGGGTGGTCGCCAGCAGGGTGCGGTAGGCGCGGCGGTTGGCCTCGCTGTTCTCCAGGCCGATCGCCTCGAAGCGTTTGCCGATCGTGCCGGTCGACTCATCGGCCGCCAGCAGGCCGGTGCCGGGCGCCGCCAGGGCCGCTGCCGTGGCGGCGAGCTCGTCGCGAAAGTCGTCGAGGCCCATGGCGGCAACAGGCAGGCGGTCTAACCCTGACTAAAGACGCCAGCAGGCGCCGTCAACAACCGCCACAATCTGCTGCGCAAACTGCAGCCCATCGCATGCTTCCCGCCGGCGGTCTGCTGGAGCTCACCCCCCAGGGGCTCTACTGCCGCGCGGCGCAGGCGTGGATCGATCCCTGGCGGCCGGTGCCGCGGGCCCTGATCACCCATGCCCACGCCGACCACGCCCGGCCGGGCTGCGGCGAGTACTGGGCCACCGGCGCCAGCGAGGGCATCCTGCGCCAGCGCCTGGGGGCTGGCATCAACCTGATCCCGGTGGATTACGGGCAGCTGCACCGCATCGGCGGGGCGCGGGTGTCGTTTCACAGTGCCGGCCATGTTCTGGGCAGCGCCCAAGTCCGCCTGGAGGCCGGTGGCGAAAGCTGGCTCGTGAGCGGCGACTACAAGCGCTGCGCCGATCCGAGCTGCGCGCCGTTTGAGCCGGTGGGCGCCGATGTGTTCATCACCGAAGCCACCTTCGGCCTACCGATCTACCGCTGGCAGAGCGGTGCGGCCGTGGCCCGCGAGATCGTCAGCTGGTGGCAATCGGCGCCCGAGCGGCCCTCGCTGCTGTTCTGCTACGCCTTCGGCAAGGCGCAGCGGGTGCTGGCCGAGCTGGCGCAGCTTGGGATCAGCGACGAGATCCTGCTGCATGGCGCCGTTGAAGCGCTGATGGAGCCGTACCGCGAGGCGGGGGTGCAGCTTCCGCCCACCCGCGCCATGAGCAGCCTGGATCGCCACGCCGAGCTGGCCGGACGGCTTGTGATCGCACCGCCTTCGGCGCACCGTTCGGTCTGGATGAAACGCTTCAAGGCGCCCCAGACCGCCTTTGTCAGCGGCTGGATGGCCGTGCGCGGGGCCCGCCGCCGCCGGGGCTACGAGCGCGGCTTTGTGCTGAGCGACCACGCCGACTGGAACGGCCTGCTCAGCAGCGTGCGCGAGTCGGGCGCCCGGCAGGTCTATGTGACCCACGGCAACAGCGACGGCCTGGCGCGCTACCTGCGCGAGGTCGAGAGCATCGCCGCCGAACCGCTCGATGGCGCCTTTGCCACCGAACGCAGCGACAACGAGGCCAACAGCAGCGAGGATGCGCCCGATGGAGCTTGATCTGACCCCACGCCAGCGGCACCGCGCCGCCCTGGCCGCGCTGCTGGGCAATGCGCTCGAGTGGTACGACTTTGCTGTCTACGGCTATGTCGCCAGCGATCTCGGCCGGGCCTTCTTCCCGGCCGAGGTGCCCGGCCTGCAGACCCTGGCGGCCTTCGGGGTGTTTGCGGTCGGCTACCTGATGCGCCCGATCGGCAGCCTGGTGCTGGGGCCGCTGGGTGATCTGCTGGGACGGCGGCTGATGCTGAGCCTCAGCATCGTGATCATGGGGCTCTCGAGCCTGCTGATCGGCCTGCTGCCCACCCACAGCCAGATCGGCGTGGCCGCTGGGCTGCTGCTGGTGCTGCTGCGCATGGTGCAGGGCTTTTCGGTGGGGGCCGAGTTCACGGGCAGCATCACCTACGCCACCGAAGCCGCCGCCAAGGGCCGCGCCGGCTACCTCTCAAGCCTGGCGGTCGCCGGGGGGCTGCTGGGTTTCAGCTGTGGCTCGCTGACCGCGGCGCTGGCCGCGTGGACTCTGGGCGAAACCGCCATGGCCAGCTGGGGCTGGCGGCTGCCGTTTCTGCTGGGGGCTGCGGTGGCGGTGCTGGGGCTGTGGATGCGGCGCGGCATGCCCGAAACCCTGAGCCCGCAGGAGGACGCCCCGGTTGCGCGCGATCTTGGCGCTGTCGGCAGGGCTGTGCTGGCGCGGCTTGGCGAGGTCACAGGCCAATGGCGGCTGGTGCTGCAGGTGATCGGCCTGGTGAGCTTTGCCAACGTGATCTTCTATCTGGCGTTTGTGTATCTGGTCGACCTGGCGGGCCAACGCAGCGGCAACACCGCGGCGGCCAACACCAT
>VGQS01000111.1 GCA_016882285.1 Cyanobacteria bacterium K_DeepCast_35m_m2_155
CAAAAGGTGCTGGAGGCCATTGCAGAAGTTGACTTGTCCGTGCAGCAACGCCAAGCCCTAATCGAACGCCTAAAGGCTGCTGGAGTGCTCTAATGGCTGGCCGGTGTCCCGTGTCAATCAGGTTGACGTGTGGCGTCAATCTGGTTGACCGGTTCAATCGGTTGTTCTGAGTGTTGGTGGACGGTGAGAACGCAGTTGGGATGGAGGTCGTGACCAGGCTGTCGCGACGCGTCAATCAAGTTGTGGTTCCGGCGTCAATCTCACTCCAGGTGCTCCCGTTTTCGTGTCGACGCCTTGCTTCTGCTGGGCTGCAGCGTTGCTGGTGTTGATCGTGACCGCGATCAGGCCCGCGTCAATTACGTAGGCGGGTTGCTCTGATCGTCGGAAATCCTTGCTGCAGCTGCTTTCTGCCGGTAGCTATCCCCCTTGATGCCCACGATGTGGCAGTGGTGCACCAGCCGGTCCACAGCTGCCACCGTCATCGATCCACTGGGGAAGATCTCGTCCCACTCCCGGAACGGCTGGTTCGAGGTCACCAGCAGTGATTTGCGTTCGTAGCGATGGCAGATCAGCTCAAACAGCACCGAGGTCTCCAGCTCGTTGCGACGCACGTAGGAGATGTCGTCGATCACCAGCAAGGCGTAGCGATCCAGCTTCTGGATCAGCGCCGGCAGCTCATAGCTGGCCTTGGCCTTCTGCAGCAGCTGCACCAGGGCCGTGGCCGGAAAGAAGCGGCAGGCCTGGTCCTGCTCGATCATCGCCATCGTGATCGCAATGGCCAGGTGGGTTTTGCCCACACCGCTAGGACCAAATAGCAACAGGTTCTCCGCCTGCAGCAGCCAGGTGTGGCTGCGGGAGAGGACCTGGAGCTCCTGCCAGTGCTTGGGTTCGAGGTGCTGGTGATCAAAGCCATCCAACCCCTTCTGCCACGGGAGATGAGCCTCGCGCAGTAGGCGTTGGCGCCGGGCAATCAGGCGGTGGTCAACCTCCTGCTCACAGAGGGCGTAGAGGAACTGTGCCGGGCTCCAGGCTTCTGCCTCAGCTTGCTGGCTGAGCGGCTGCCAGTGGCTGCGAAAGCGCGCGAGTTTCAGCTGTTTGAGCAGGAGTGGCAAGGCCGCTTCCACTGCCTGGGAGCGAGGAACCGGAGAGGAGGTGGTCATAGGAGGCCAGCAGGTGTTGGGGGATCACGGGATCAGGCAGGGCGCTGCGACGCGGAGGCAGCCGGAAGCGCTGCTGCAACAGCGAGAGAGACAGGGCGTTGCGTTGGTGGGCTTGCTGCAGGAAGGTGAGCACCAGCTCAAAGGACGCCACCCGCACGGCGACATACAGCGCCTTGTTCGGCGACGATTAGATAGGCGGGACGCGTCAACTAGATAGGCGGGTCTCAGATCGCGACAACAGGGCTCCGAATGCGCTCAGGAGCCGCCGCGATGCCCGCCCCTCTGTCGTTGCGGATCAAGGAGCAGTACATGGCCAGACGGGCCCGTGGCCTGAGCCAGCAGATCGCTGCTGATGCGGTTGGCATCTCGGTGCGCAGTGCTCAGCGCATTGACCGCGGTGAATTGCAGAGCCAGGGCCAACAGCACCAGGGCCGGCGCCAATGGCGCACGCGCGCTGATCCCCTGGCCGATGTGTGGGAGAGCGTGTTGGTGCCGATGTTGGAGAAGGCACCGCAGCTCGAACCCCAGACGCTGCTGCTCCACCTGGAGCGCAGCTTCCCCGGCCAGGAGTGGTACCGGCGCAAGCGCACGCTGCAGCGCCGCGTTGGGCAGTGGAAGGCTCTGCATGGGCCGAGCCGTGAGGTGATCTTCCTGCAGGAGCACGGCCCCGGCGTGCTCGGGATCTCCGATTTCACCCTGCTCAAGGGTGAACCGATCACGATCAGCGGGGAGGTGCTTGAGCACCGGCTGTTTCACTTCCGCCTGCCGTATTCCGGTTGGTGCCATGTGGAGGTGATCCACGGCGGCGAGAGCTTTGTTGCCCTCTCAGAAGCGCTCCAGAACGCTCTGGAGCTCTGCGGCGGGGTGCCGGCTGAGCACCGCACCGACAGCCTCAGTGCCTGTTTCCGCAACCGCGACGGCAGCTACGCCGGTGACTACACCAGCCGTTACCGCGAGCTCTGCGCTCACCTGGGCGTGATCGCCAGCCGCAACAACCGCGGCGTGGCCCACGAGAACGGTGCGATCGAGGGCCCGCACCGGCACTGGAAACACCGGCTGGAGCAGCAGCTGATCCAACGCAGTAGCCGCGACTTTGCAAGCGAGCCGGAGTACCGGCAGCTGGTGGCAGACGTCACCGCCAGTTTCAACAGCCGCTACGAGGTGGCCGGAAGGCTGGAGATCGAGCGGCTGCACCTGCAACCCCTGCCGGTGGAGCGCTTTGCCGACTACGAGCCGCTGGTGGTGCGGGTGCGGAGCACCAGCACGATCGAGGTGCGCTCGGTCACCTACAGCGTCCCCTCACGGCTGATCGGCCAGCAACTCACCGTGCACCTGCGCCATGACCGGCTGGATCTGTTCCTGCGCAGCCAGTTGGTGGAGACCCTGCCGCGGTTGTATCGGCGCGCCGGGGTGAGCGGGTCATGGCGGCGGATCGATTTCCGCCATGTGATCGAAAGCCTGCGCCGCAAACCACGGGCGTTGCTGCGGGCGCAGCTGCAGAACGACCTGCTCCCGACTGAACGCTGGCGGCAGTTATGGCGTCAGCTTCTGGCGACCTTGCCGCCGGATGAGGCAGCCAAGGTGATGGTCGATGCCCTCCACGTCGCCGCCAGAACCAGCGATCTGGCCGGTGTGGAGCGTTATCTGCGCCGGCAGCTGAGCAGCGGCGACCTCAGCCTCAGCGCCTTGCGGGAGCACTACAGCCTGCGGCCACCACGGGGCCTGATGGCCCTGCCCCAACTCGAAATCCCTGAACACCACCTGAGCAGCTATGACGAACTCCTGGGTCGAACCTCCCAGCCGGCCGGCACTGGAGAGTGCCCTGCCATCGCTGTTGAAACAGCTGCGGCTGGCGCAGTTCCGCAGCCAGTGGCAAGCGGCCGAACAACAGGCACAGACCGACGGTTGGAGTCCAGCCAGCTACCTCTATGTGCTGGCGGAGCAGGAGCACCAGCAACGCCACCAGGCGCGGCTACGGCGGTTGTTGCATGAGGCGCAGCTCCCCTGGCCCAAAACCCTGGCGGACTACGACTGGGGAGCCATTCCCGATCTCGATCGCAGCCAGATCGAGCAGCTGGCCCATGACACCGGTTGGGTTGACCGGGCTGAAAACCTGCTGCTGTTTGGCCCCAGCGGTGTGGGCAAGACCCATCTGGCCTCCGGGATCTGCCGCAGCTTGGTGGCCCTGGATCACTCAGCCCGCTTTTTCACCGGCACAGCCCTGGTGCAGCAGCTGCAGCAGGCCAAGGCGGACTACGCCCTGGCCAAGGCGCTCAACAAGCTCGATCGCTACGCCCTGCTCGTCATTGATGACATCGGCTACGTCCGCAAGGACGAGGCCGAGACCTCCGTGCTGTTTGAGCTGGTGATGCACCGCTACGAGCGCCGTTCACTTCTGGTGACCAGCAACCAGCCATTCAGCGAGTGGGAGAACGTCTTCTCCACCAGCGCCATGACCGTGGCGGCGGTGGATCGCCTGGTGGATCACAGCACCATCGTTCAGATCCATGGCGAGAGCTACCGCCGCAAACGGGCACGGCGTTCAGCGCCTTGACCGGGCGTCAATTACCAGCCAACCAACCCCAAAAAACCGGCGTGGCCATCCCCCTGCCATGGCAGGGGGATGGGGTCCCTACCCGCCTACGTAATTGACGCGAGCCGCCTACGTAGTTGACACCGGGCAGCGCCTCAACCATCAAGCGAGCAGCGCCGTCACGGTCACCGCCAGCGAGCAGGTGCTGCCAGAAGTCCCACCAGCGCTGGTCGGGGAAGAGGTGGCGCTGGTAGCGGCAATGGAGCAGCGCCCGCGGTTTGGCGCGTAGGCCGTCGATCAAGTGCTCCAGATCGATGCACCAGGCGCGCTTCTCGCCGGAGGCGCCATAGGCACGTGGGAGCTGGCAGACCC
>VGQS01000112.1 GCA_016882285.1 Cyanobacteria bacterium K_DeepCast_35m_m2_155
TCAAGCTCGTTGACAACAGAAAATGGTGGGTTGACGCCAACTATCTCGAATCACAGATTCATCGAATACGTGATGGCATGCAAGCCAAGATCAAGCTCGATATGTACCCGGGCGTGACCTTTCAAGGCAGGGTGATCAACATCAGCCAAGGCAGCGGCGCCTATGAATCGCTGCTGCCCCCGCAGAACGCGACCGGCAACTGGGTCAAGGTGCCTCAACGCTTTCCGGTGCGGATTCGGCTCGAGCAAAACCCCAGCCATCCTCTGCGGGCAGGCGCCACCGCCCGCGCGACGGTGAACACCCTGTAGACACCGCTCAGTCGGCGAGGGTGACAGGCAACGCGACCACACCCCCAGGTTGCCTTGGCACGGGCATGAGCTCACGCAGGAGCTGGGCATAACTGAGATTGGTCAGGGTCATCGCCTCAGCGCGCTGCTCCATGGCTGTGGTGAGCGATTGGATCGTGTCCACAAGATCGGTGTAATCGGCCAGACCAAACTCGTAGCGCGCTCGCGAATCGCGATAGGCCTCACGTGCCGCCAGATACGAGGCATTGGCGGCAATGATCTGGCTCAATGCTGCCCGGTGGTCGTAGTAGGCGCTCTCCAGCCGCTGGCGAATTGTGTTGCGCGTGCTGGCCTCCTGTTGCAGGGTGCGTTCTGCGGCAGCCCGTGTGGCAGCCACCGCCCCTGCGGTGATGCCGGCATCAAACACCCGCCAGTTGAGCAGGACTCCGGCACTCCAGTCCGTCGCCTGGCCGTTGAGGCCAGGGATCAACGCCGGACCTTTGCAACAGCCGTTGAGATCAATCACCGGTGAGGTGATTTGCTCGGCCTGATACCCCCCGGTGGCAAACAGGCCAATGCGCGGCAGCAGTTGGGCGGCGCTGCGATCAGCCTGGCGCAACAAAGCCTTGCGGGCTGCCTGCAGCGCCTGCAGTTGGGGATTGTCCTTGAAACCACGCACGATCGTCTGCTCAAGATCGAGCGGCCAGGGGGGCTGCAGCATCACCCCCTGGGCCGACTCGATCGTCACAGCAAACGGCACATTGACCAGGTTGCTCAGGCGGCGCTGGGCGCTGAGCCGCAGGGCTTCGGCCTGTTGCAGGCGAAACCGCTCCTGCTGCAAGCGGGCCTGAGCGCGCAACCGATCAACCCTTGGAACCAGACCAACCGTTTTCATGGCCTGCACCTGATCGAGAATGATCGTGTCGTTCTCAACCACCACCTGGCGAATGCGCCGCAGCTGGTCAGCCAGTTGCAGCCGGTAGTAGGCCTCGCTGACATCCAGCTGGAGCTGCCTCAGCCGGTTGCCATAGGCCTGACGCGACTGATCCAACTGTGCATTGACCTCGGCAAGAGCTGCGGAGCGCTCAAAACTGAGCAGTTCATAATCCAGGCGCAGCTGGCCAAAACCAGAGCCGACATTGGTCTGCGCACGGCTCCAACCGCCCGTGGGTACGTAGAAGGGCGAGGTTGGCCCATAGGCAGGGATTGCGCCATTGCCCTGCCAGGCCCAGTTGGCTGTAGCCAGTTGGCTGTAGCTGGCCCCCAGATCAAGGCCGAAGACGGGATACAACCGTCCGCGCACCGACCGAAGCCAGCCCTCTTGCTCCTTGACCCCGGCGATCTGCTGCTGAAGCTCAGGGTCGTTTTGTACGGCCAGGGACAGTGCCTGCTCGAGGTTGACCCGAAGCCGTTGCTCAATGGTGACCTCGCCGGGTTGTTGCGGCAGTGCCGAAGCAGCTGGCGCAGGCAGTTGTGGCAACGGCTCCGGCTGCTGCGCGCGGCCGGGTTCAAGCCAGAGCTGATCCAGGCGATCAACGTCGCGGGCATAGGCCGCAAAACTGCGCATCAAGGGTTTGAGCGCAGGAGGCGGAGGCGTTTGAGCCCTGGCTCCTGCGGAGGCCCACAGCAGCGCAGTGATCGCGATGGGCAGGTGACGCCGAGCCATGCCCATCGATCAGTTCTGCAACATCATCCCTGCTTCAGCCAGGCCGCGGCATCACAGGCGTGATACGTGAGGATCAGATCAGCCCCGGCGCGCCTGAAGCTCAGTAGGGTCTCGAGCACCACAGCACGCTCGTCGATCCAGCCGTTCTGGGCGGCGGCCTTGACCATGGCGTACTCGCCGCTGACGTTGTAGGCGGCGATGGGCAACTCCGTCTCGCCGCGCAGGCGGTGAATGATGTCGAGATAGGCCAGGCCCGGCTTGACCATCAGGATGTCCGAGCCTTCCTGCTCATCCAGCTGGGCTTCGGTGATGGCCTCACGGGCATTGGCCGGATCCATCTGATAGGTGCTCTTGTCCTTGGGGATCGGCTTGCCGGCAGCCGCGCGGGGCGCTGAATCGAGCGCCTCCCGAAAGGGGCCGTAGTAGGCGCTGGCGTATTTGGCCGTGTAGCTGATGATCCCGACGTGCTCGAAGCCCTCCTCATCGAGGGCTTCACGGATCGCCCCAACACGGCCATCCATCATGTCGCTGGGGCCGATCAGATCGGCGCCGGCCCTGGCCTGGGCCACCGCCTGCTTGCACAGGATCGCGACGGTCTCATCGTTGAGCACGATGCCCTCGTCGCTGACGAGGCCGTCATGGCCATCACAGCTGTAGGGATCAAGCGCGACATCGGTCATGATCGCCATGCCGGGATGCACCTCCTTGAGCCGGCGAATGGCCCGCGGGATCAGCCCGTGCTCGTTGAAGCACTCGGCGCCGTCTTCTGTTTTGAGGCCATCAGCCACCTTGGGGAAGAGCACCACGCAGCGGATGCCGAGATCCCAGGCGCGGCCGACCTCATCGATGAGGCCTTCGAGGCTCCAGCGCTGGGCACCGGGCATGGCGCCAATCGGCTCATTGCCGGCCCCTTCATGCACAAACAGGGGATAGATGAAATCTGTCGGAGCCAGGCAGGTCTCGCGAACCAGCGCCCGCAGGGCAGGGGTGCGGCGCAGCCGGCGCGGGCGGTAGGTGAGCTCCATGGGGCCCAAAAAGCTTGGCGGATCCTACGGAGTGCCGCGCCCAGCCTGGCTTAAAGCCGGGCTGCGCTGAGCCAATCGACTCGCGGATCATGGCTGCGGCTGACGCGCAGCTGCTCGAGCAAATCACGCTCCTGATCGCTGAAGCGTTCAGGCAGCTTGAGCACAGGGGTGAGCAGCAGATCGCCGCGCCCGCCCTTGAGGGGCCAGCCCTTGCCCTTGAGCCGCAAGCTGCGGCCAGGCGTCATGCCAGGCGGAACCTGCACCGATGCCACACCATCGGGCGTGGCCACCTGCACCTCCCCGCCCAGGGCGAGCTCATCAAGGCTCAAGGGCAGATCAGCCCTCAGCTGCTCACCATCGAGTTTCCAGACGGCATGGTCCTGCAGCTGCAGGTTGAGGTAGAGATCGCCGCGACGGCCCGTACCGGGCTGCAAATTGCCCTTGTCCTTGAGGCGCAGCCTGCTGCCGCTCTTGACCCCTGGCGGAATCCGCACCTGAACACGCTCGTCATTGACCGCCAAGGTGCGCTCGCAGCCATGGAAGGCTTCGGCAAAGGTCAACGTGATCGTGGCCTCAGCATCCAGGTTGATGGCTGCTGTGCGTCCACCCTGAGCCGCTGCTCCCGGGAAGCCGCCGCCAAACCCGCCCGGGAAACCTGAGGCAAACCCGAACCCACCGGGGGCAGCCCCGAAACCAGAACCAGCGGGACCGCCGGGGCCACCGAAGCGGCCCAGAAGATCATTGATGAAGTCGTCGAAATTGCCATAACGGCCAAAATCGACGTCAAATCCTGCTGGGCCAGCCCCACCGCTCTGGTTCCAGTACTGGCCAAACTGCTCGTAGCGCTGCCGTTTCTGAGGATCAGAGAGGACCTCATAGGCCTCGCTGATGTCCTTGAACTTGGCTTCGGCGTTTTGGTCGTTGGGATTGACGTCGGGGTGGTACTGGCGGGCCAGCTTGCGAAAGGCACGCTTAATGGTGTCGGCATCGGCACCGCGCTCGACACCGAGCACCTGGAAATAATCGCGGTAGCCGTTGACTGCCATAGCGCCAGTGTCTCAGCAGAGCAGGGATGCTGGCAGCCG
>VGQS01000113.1 GCA_016882285.1 Cyanobacteria bacterium K_DeepCast_35m_m2_155
GTGGCCTGCTCCTGCTCGAGCCGGCTGCGGGTGCGCTGCTGCAGGGCCAGCTCTTCGGCCAGCTCCTGCACCTGCTGCTGGGCGCTCTGCAGGGCCTGCAGCACGCTCTGCCATTCGCCATCGACGCTGGCCAGCTGCTCCTGGGCGCTCTGGTTGCTGCTCAGTTCGCTGCTGGCCTCGTCGCTGAGCTCGGCCAGGCGCTCGTGCTGCTGGCGCAGGCGCTCGAGCAGCTGCTGCTGTTCGGCCTCAAGGGGGCTCAGCTGCTCGGCGATCTGCTGACGCTGTTGGCTGCGCTGTTTTTGCGCTTCGAGCCAGCTGCCTGAGCGGCCGGCCACCTCGCCCAGGCGGCGGCGCGACAGCTCAACGGCCGCCTCAGCCGTTGTGCAGGCCGCTTCGGCGTGTTGCAGGTCAGCGGCGTCATCGGCCGTGCTCAGGGCCTGCTGCTGGCTGCGCAGCTCGCCCTGCTGGCGGGCCAGTTCATGGCGCTGGCGCTGCAGCTCTTCGGCATCACGTTGGTGCTTGTCGGCCTGGCGGGCCAGTTCGCGGCCGCTGGCCTCAAGCCCGGCCAGCTCGGCCTGCACGGCGATCAGCTGGTCTTCGCCCAGGGCGCGCACCTCGGCCTGCAGCGCCTCCAGCGTTTGGTTGGCCTCGCCGAGCTGTGCTTCAGCGGTTTCGATGGCGCTGCGGGTGCTGCTCTGCTGTTGGCTGAGGGCCAGCTGGCGGCGCCCCAGCTGCTCAAGCTGGCGGCGGGCCTCTTCAAACACCAGCACCTGCTCCTGCAGCCGGCCGGTGCTGTGGCGCTGCCTGAGCTCCTGGTAGGTGCGGGCGCGGGCACAGTCGCGCTCGAGCTTGGCGCGCGAGGCCAGCAGCTCCTGCTGCACGATGCCGCAGCGCTCCTGCGACTCGTACACGGCGTCGAGCTTGCCGCGGGTCTGCTCGATGCGGCTATCGAACAGGGCCACGCCGGCCAATTCGTCGATGATGCCGCGCCGATCGCGGGCGCTCATCGAGACGATGCGGGTCACATCCCCCTGCATCACCACGTTGCTGCCCTCGGGGTCGACCCGCAGACGCCGCAGCTGGGTCTGCAGCTGCTGCAGGTTGCAGGGTTCGCCGTCGGCGCTGAAGCTGCTGGCGTAGGTGCCGCCGGGTGCCACCCGCAGCTTGCGGCTCACGGTCCATTCGGTTTGCCCTGGTTTGATCCAGGGCCCTTCGCTGGGGGGCTCGAGGCCTGCTTCGGCCTCATCGGGCTGCCAGTCGCTCAGGTCGAAGCGCACGCTCACGACCGTTTCGGCAGCGCGGCCGCTCTTGAGCACGGCGCTGTTGATCAGGTCGGGCAGGCGCTCAGCCCGCATGCCGCGGCTGCTGGCCAGGCCCAGGCAGAACAGCACGGCATCGAGGATGTTGCTCTTGCCCGAGCCGTTGGGCCCTGTCACCACCGTGAAGCCCTGCTCGAGCGGGATCGACATCGATCCGCCGAACGACTTGAAGTGGCTGAGTTCGACCTGATTGATGTGAACCAACAGGCCCGAACGCCGAGCAGCAGAAATGTAGCGGAGGGTTTCCCCACTTCAAGTCCCTCCTTAACTTGTGTGCACCAGGGGCTGCCAATGGACCCGCATACCGCCACCGCATCTAGCACTGCCCAGCAGCAATTCAGGGAGCGCTTCGAGGCCCTCCTTCCCACCATTCAGCGCGAGTGGCCCGAGGTGGCCCGGCAGACCCTGGAGGCCACCAGAGGCAGCCTCGATGACGTGGCCGAGGTGATCGCCGAGCAGACCGGTAAGACCGTGTCTGCGGTCACCCTGCAGCTGCAGGACCTGCTGCAGGTGGCCGGCCAACAGACCCATCGCCTTGCCGATGTGCTCGAGCCGCTCGAGCAGCAGCTCGAAGACCTGCTCGATGAGCTCAATGCCAATCTGCGGCCCCGCATCGAACAACCCGTGCGCGAGCGCCCACTGCTGGCGATCGGTCTGGCCGGCAGCGTCGGCGTGCTGCTGGGTCTGATGCTGGCCTCGGGCCGGCGTTCGGGTTGACACCCTCTGTCTGCGCACCTGACCTGAGCGATCCGAACCGATGAGCGCCGAATCCGATTCAGCCAACACTCCTGCCAGCCCCAGGCCTGCGGCAACGGCCTCGGGTGTGGCCCGAGGGGCGGCAGGCCGTGTCGGGGCGTTGATGACCTCGGTCATGGACCTGCACGTGCGCATGGCCTTGCAGGAAGCCGATCGCGAAAAGCGTCGCTTGATCAGCGGTGCCCTGTTTGTGAGCGGCGCCTTGGCCCTGCTGACCCTGGCCCTGATCAGCGCCGAGTTGGCGCTGCTGCTGTGGCTGCACCAGCACCAGGGCCTGAGCTGGATCGTTTCAGCCCTGGTGCTGGCGGCCCTTGATCTGGTGCTGGCCGGTGTGTTCGTGCGCGTCGGCGGCCAGCTGCTCAAGGGGCCCTATCTGCCCCAGACCACGGCCGGCATCAGCAAAACCACCCGAGCGCTGCTGGGGCGCTGAGCCTGGGTTCAGCGAATCTCGTAGCGCAGCCAGCGGCAGTCGATGCCGCCATTGCTCACGGGGATGCGGCGGCTGGCTTTCATGCGCAGGGCGCCGGTGAGCTCGGGGTTGCCGCTCAGCAGCCACAGGGTCCAACCGCTGCAGCGCTCTTTGGCCATGGCGCCAAGATCGCCGTAGAGCTGCTCGAGATCGTCACCACTGCCGATGCGTTCGCCATAGGGCGGATTGCAGACCAGGATTCCCTGGCCCGGCGGGGGTTCAAAGTCGCGGCAGTGGCCGTTGTGCAGCGTCAACCAGGGGCGCACTCCGGCGGCATCGGCATTGGCCCGGGCCTGCTCGATCACCGCTGAATCGGCATCGCTTCCCACCACAGCGTTCAGGGAGCGGCCGTCTGGGAGGGCGTCGCGGCGCTCGCGGTTGGCTGCCTCGAGCTCCTGCTGCCACACCCCGCTCTCGAAATCGTGCCACCGCCGCAGGGCAAGATCGCGGGGCTGGCCACTGGCATCGAGGCCTGTGGCGCGGCCCAGGGCCATGGCGGCGGCTTCGATCAACAGGGTTCCGCTGCCGCACATCGGGTCGGCCAGGGGCACCGTGCCATCCCAGCCCGTCAGCCGGATCAGCCCGGCTGCCAGGTTCTCCTTCAAGGGGGCCAGCCCCATGGCGGGCCGGTAGCCGCGACGGTGCAGGCTGGCCCCTGCGCCGTCGACGCTCAGGCTGGCCATGCCCCCACCCAGGTGCAGGTGCAGGCTCAGATCGGGCTGCTCGAGATCAACCGAGGAGCGCGCCCCCCAGCGGCTGCGCTGCCAGTCGACCAGTGCGTTCTTGACCTGCAGGGCGCAGTAGTGGCTGTGGTTGAGGCCAGGTGCGCTGCCCGTGGCATCGACCCGGAAGCTGTGCTCGGGCGGTAGCCAGTGCTCCCAGTCGATGGCCCGCTGGATCCCGTCGTACAGCTCATCGCGGCTGTGGCAGGGAAAGCTGGCGAGCTCCCGCAGAAGCCGAAACGGCAGCCGCGCCCGTAGGTGCACCCGGTAGAAGGTGGCCTTGTCGCAGTCGAACCCAACCGCCCTTCGCAGCAGTCTCGGTTGTTCAGCCCCCAGCTCCACCAGTTCGGCCGCGGCGGCCTCTTCCAGCCCGGGCGGCACGACGGCGATGGTGTGGAGCAGCGGGCGCATCGCTTCAGTCAACCTCAACCTTGTCTGGCTGTACGGGATTGCCCACCCCGATCATTCCATTGGTTTTCTGCCACACTGAACAGGTCCGGTTTCGGCCGGACTAGGTGGCTCACACCAGTGCTTCGGACAGCGGTTCGATTCCGCTCAGCTCCATTCCCCCCACCCACGGGGCTGCAATGGTTTCGACGGGGTATGAGGAGGGTGACTGAAGCCTGCTCGGTCAGAGCACACACGTAACAGCGAACAACATCGTTCGTTTCTCCCGTCAGACCGCCCCTGTGGCCGCCTGACACTCTTAAGGGAGATGGGGTGAAGTCAGCCTTATCACCCAAATGACTCGCGGGGGCTGGAAGGCCCCTTTT
>VGQS01000114.1 GCA_016882285.1 Cyanobacteria bacterium K_DeepCast_35m_m2_155
GCCGCGGCCGACCACCACTACCGCGTCAGCAAGGTCGTCCAAGCCGGCGCAACCCACACGCGAGTGTCCCACCTGCGGGACACTCAGGCACGAGCGGCCGAGCTGGCCGAGCTGGCCGGGGGTGACCTGGGCGAAGCCCAGAGCTATGCCACCAGCCTGCTCAAGCGGGCGGCCTGAATGCGACGGTTCAGCCGTCCAACAGAACCAGTTGCCTGGAGGGCAACTGGTTCACGAAATCCCTGTCAAACGTCGCCAGGCATTCATCGCGGCTGAGGACCGCTGCGGCAATCCATCCATCACTGGTGGCATTGCCGCTCATAAAGGACTGGGCCGTTTCCAGAGGGGTTGGCTCAACGAAGACACGCGGATGGGTGACCAAGCACAAGAAGCCTGCGCTCACCATGGGCAGCAATCGCAGCCTTTCACCATTGGCACAGGCATCAAGGGTGGTTTCCAGCCACCCGATGGCCCTCTGGTGGTGCGCACGAGTGAGCGCAATGCAGATTTCTGCATTTTTTGCTGGATCCGCGCCCTGGATCAGCAATGTCGTCTGGGCGTTCTCGTTAACGTGACCTCGATTTGACCAGACATGGCTTCAACAGCAGCCCAGCGCTGGACAGTGGCAGACATGCCCGACCAGAGCGGTCGCATCGCCCTGGTCACTGGCGCCAACAGCGGCCTGGGCCTGGAGAGCGCTCGTGCCCTGCTGGCGAAGGGTGCCCAGGTGGTGCTGGCCTGCCGCACGCTGGCTAAGGCCGAACAGGCGCGGCGGGATCTACAGGCCGCAGAGGTCACGGCCGGTTTGGATTCCATGAACACTTCAAGCGAGGACCGCATCGCCCTGCTTGAACTCGATCTCGCTGACCTTGGGAGCGTGCGTCGGGCCGCCCAACAACTGGCTGCCAGCCATAGCCGTCTCGACCTGTTGCTCAACAATGCCGGAGTGATGGCGCCGCCCCGCACGCTGACGGCCCAGGGATTCGAGCTGCAGTTCGGCGTCAACCACCTGGGCCACTTTGCGCTGACCCAGCTGCTGCTGCCGTTGCTGTTGGCCAGCGCTTCAGCGCGGGTGGTGCAGGTCACCTCGGGGGCGCAGTACTTCGGCCAGCTTGACTTTGACGATCTGCAGGGTGAGCGCCACTACGACCGCTGGAAAGCCTACGGCCAGAGCAAGCTGGCCAATGTCGTGTTTGCCCAAGAGCTGCAGCGGCGTCATCCGCAGCTGCTCTCGGCCGCGGCGCACCCCGGCCTGGCCCGCACCAACCTGCAGCCCACCTCGGTGGCAGCCAACGGCTCCAAGCTGGAGCGGCTGGCGTACAGGCTCATGGGTCCGCTGTTTCAGAGTGCAGCCCAGGGTGCACTGCCCCAGTTGTTTGCGCTCACGGCACCTGAAGCTCAGCCTGGCGGCCACTACGGCCCCAGCGAGCTCGGCGGCATGAAGGGCTGGCCCAAGGCTGTCCCGATGGCCAAGGCGGCGTTGGATCCTGCCCAGGGTGCGCGGCTGTGGCAGGTGAGTGAGGAGCTGCAGCTGGCTCAAGCGCGCCGGTGATCTCTTCTCAACAGGACCATGGTCATGACCATGGTTACGAGCATCAGGGTGTCTGGCAGACCTGTTGTCCCCGCTGAGCCCAGCTGAGCAGCCACCCCCCGTAGACTCTGCCGTTCCCGAGACGACTGGATGCCCCGCGCCAAGAGCAGCCAGGACAAGCCAGCTCTCACCCTGCACGAGAAGGTGGCCCAGCTCGCTGGCAGCCGCATGCTCAGTGGTGGCTCGCTGGAGGATGTGATCCGGGTGCGGGGCGCCCGCCAGCACAACCTCAAGAACGTCGATCTCACCATTCCGCGCAACCGGCTGGTGGTGTTCACCGGCGTCAGTGGCAGCGGCAAGAGCTCGCTGGCCTTCGACACGATCTTTGCCGAGGGCCAGCGCCGCTATGTCGAGAGCCTCTCGGCCTATGCGCGCCAGTTTCTGGGCCAGGTCGACAAGCCTGACGTCGATGCGATCGAGGGACTTTCGCCGGCGATCTCGATCGACCAGAAGTCGACCAGCCACAACCCGCGCTCGACCGTGGGCACGGTCACCGAGATCCAGGACTACCTGCGCCTGCTGTTCGGCCGCGCCGGTGAGCCCCACTGCCCCCAGTGCGAGCGCTCGATCAGGCCGATGTCGATCGACGAGATGGTCGATCAGATCCTCACCCTGCCCGAGGGCACCCGCTACCAGCTGCTTGCGCCGGTGGTGCGCGGCAAGAAGGGCACCCACGTCAAACTCCTCAGCGGCCTGGTGGCCGAGGGCTTTGCCCGCGTGCGCATCAATGGCGAGGTGCGGGAGCTGGCTGACAACATCGAGCTCGACAAGAACCACGCCCACAACATTGAAGTGGTGGTCGATCGGCTGGTGGCCCGCGAGGGCATCCAGGAGCGGCTCACCGACTCGCTCCGCACGGCGCTCAAACGCGGTGAAGGCCTGGCTCTGGTCGAGATCGTGCCCAAGAGCGGCGAAGAGCTGGCCGAGGGCCTCGAGCGCGAGCGGCTCTATTCGGAGAACTTTGCCTGCCCGGTCCATGGCGCCGTCATGGAGGAGCTGTCGCCGCGGCTGTTCTCCTTCAACAGCCCCTACGGAGCCTGCGCTGACTGCCATGGCATTGGTTTTCTGCGCAAGTTCACCTGCGAGCGGGTGATCCCCGATCCCACCCTGCCGGTGTACGCGGCGGTCGCCCCCTGGGCCGAAAAGGACAACTCCTATTACTTCTCGCTGCTGTTTTCGGTGGGCGAAGCGTTCGGCTTCGAGCTCAAGACCCCCTGGAACCAGCTGAGTGACGAGCAACGCGATGTGCTGCTCAATGGCTCACGCGAGCCGATCGCGATTAAGGCTGACAGCCGCTACCGCAAGAGCGAGACCTACGTGCGCCCGTTTGAGGGGGTGTTGCCGATCCTCGAGCGCCAGCTGCGCGACGCCAGCGGCGAATCGATGCGCCAGAAGCTCGAGAAGTATCTCGAGCTGGTGCCCTGCGCCAGCTGCCAGGGGCTGCGGCTCAAGCCCGAGGCCCTGGCGGTGCGGGTGGGTCCCTATCGCATCCACGAGCTCACGGCGGTGAGCGTGGGTGAGACGCTGGCGCGCATCGAGGCGCTCATGGGTGTGGGTGCCAGTGAAGGCAACGAGCCCCAGCTCACGGCGCGGCAGATCCAGATCGGTGATCTGGTGCTGCGCGAGATTCGCATGCGGCTGCGCTTCTTGCTCGATGTGGGGCTCGACTACCTGAGCCTCGATCGGCCCGCCATGACCCTGAGCGGTGGGGAAGCCCAGCGCATTCGCCTGGCCACCCAGATCGGCGCCGGCCTCACCGGGGTCCTGTATGTGCTCGATGAACCGAGCATCGGCCTGCACCAGCGCGACAACGACCGCCTGCTGGCCACCCTCACCAAGCTGCGGGATCTGGGCAACACGCTGATCGTGGTCGAGCACGACGAAGACACGATCCGGGCTGCCGATTACATCGTCGACATCGGCCCGGGGGCTGGAGTCCACGGCGGCCACATCGTCGCCGAGGGTGATCTGCAGGCGCTGCTGAGCGCTGAAGACTCCCTCACCGGTGCCTACCTGAGCGGTCGCCGCACCATCCCCACACCGGCCGAGCGTCGCAGCGCCGGTTCGCGCCGGCTGAGCCTGCTCGGCTGCGCCCGCAACAACCTGCGCGACGTGTCTGTCGAGATCCCACTGGGCCGCCTGGTGTGCGTGACCGGGGTGAGCGGCAGCGGCAAGAGCACCCTGGTCAATGAGCTGCTGCACCCGGCGCTGGAGCACCAGCTGGGGCTCAAGGTGCCGTTCCCGGCGGGCCTGGAGGAGCTGCGCGGCATCAAGGCGATCGACAAGGTGATCGTGATCGACCAGTCGCCGATTGGCCGCACCCCCCGCTCCAACCCGGCCACCTACACCGGCGCCTTTGATCCGATTCGTCAGGTGTTTGCCGCCACGGTCGAAGCCAAGGCCCGCGGCTACCAGGTGGGCCAGTTCAGCTTCAACGTCA
>VGQS01000115.1 GCA_016882285.1 Cyanobacteria bacterium K_DeepCast_35m_m2_155
ACGAGCACGGCGACTATTCAGCCGGCAGCTGGCTGCGCAATCCGCCTGGAAGCGTGCACCGGCCCTGGAGCGAGGCCGGTTGCACCATTTGGGTCAAAACCGGTCACCTGCCAGCCTCGCTTGGGCCTGACGGCTCAGGAGCCTGAGCCTGGCGATTGGGATAGCCGAGCATGAAAAAGCCCCCGCCAAAGCAGGGGCCAAGAGCTGTAGAGCCGATCAGAACGGGCGGGGAAAGCCTGTGGGATTGGGGGTCTGGTTCGAACGGCTCTGGATCGCCTGTTGCAGCTGCCACCACAGCGGATTACCGCGGTTGGGATTCGGGTTCCAGGCGTTGGGGACGTTGGGGATAACGCTGAAGCCCCACATTTCCTCGCTCATTGGATTGCTCCGTTGGTTGTGAACCCATCCTCTGCAGGCTGAGCGGCGTCATCAACCGACGTTTGTCGGGTCTTGCGTCACAGCCTTGCCCGACCCTCATGGCGACACCAGCAGCAGCAAGCGGTTGCCCTCTGGATCGAGCAGCGACGCACCCAGGGCCAGGGCGGCTTCGATGCGAGCGTGGGGCAGCGGTTCTGGGTGAGCTCCAGCGGCTTTGATCTGCAGGCAAAGCGCCAACCGGCCCTGTTGGCGCGGTTGCGGCCGGCTGCGGGCGGGGGGCATCAGGGACAGTCCCCTCGCCCTTGCGACTCGATGAGATCGTCAGTCAAGCTGGCCTGAGTGACAGTGTGGTCATGAGCAATCACGACGGTCAGAAGCTCACGCCCAGGGAGATGGTCAGGGCCCACGCCTACCCCGTGCTGGCGGCCATCAGCACCCTGTCACTGGTCGCCATCGCCGTGTTGCAAGTCCCTGGAGCCGTCAAGGTCCATCGCTACAACCTCTGCATCGATGAGCAGGTTCGGTTGCGGCAGGCCACCAACCTGATCGGCCAGGACGGGCCCGGCAAGCTGATCTACCTCAAGGCCGTGAAGCACTGCGAGGGCCTTTGAGCTCTGGATCAGTGGCTATGCCGGTGATAGGCGTCGCTCACATGCAATTAGGCCATAGAGGACCTGCTGAATGCACCTGATCTCACCCAGTGTTCTCGGGACTGGGGGCAATGGCTGGGGCCAAAACGCTCATACCGCCAAAGACGTGGAGCGGTTATCAAAGGGCGAGACGAGCACTTCAGGACGCTGAAGGCGGAACGGAGAAAACCGTGAGGCAATCCTCGACCGCAAGGCTGTGATCGGCCTGGTTGTCGACCCGGAACCGTCCCCAGGTCGCCATCGGTTCGGAGCTGAGCGATAGGGGCGGCCATTCGAGGCGTTGGCCGCCGTAGGTGATCCCCACACAGGTGAGGCTGGCGTCGTCGCCCAGCAGGCTCCAGAGCACGGAGATCCGGCTGCGCTCGTAAGGCGCCGAACCCAACCCCTCAGGACAATCGACGATCGAGCCCAACTGAAGGCGGAGGCGCAGGCCGCGCTCCCAGCTCAGATAGGTACCGTCGTGCGTGGGATAGAACCAGCAGGTGGCATTGCTCAGTTCGCTCAGCGCGACGCGATCGAGGCACTGCAAGCAGGTGGGATCCTCCGGATCACCCTGGTAGACCCCAAGCCAGTGGTGCTGGGGGTCGATTCGAACCACCAAGGCGTCGCACAGCAACTGGGTGCCATCACTGCTGCGGCGTTGCTCTCCGGTCAGACGACCATCCACGGGGAGCAGCCCCAAATCGGGATGCGCTGCACCACGACTGAAAATCCGCAGAGCGAAACCGGTGGAGGGCCCTGCGGCCTGCGCCCTCTGAAGCTCCTCCAGTGAGGTGGTCGCAGCAGGTAGGTGTGGGGCTGGAGCCACCACGAAAATCAGCGATGGGTTCATGGCGACAGCCGTGAAGACCCCTGGAACGAGACAGCCAAGTCCAGAGGAAGAGGTTCAAAACAACGATGCGCCCCCGCTCATCCCCGGGTGCTGGAGTTGACGGTCACCGGGATGGTACGCAGCTCGCCAGCGTCAGCTGAGGAAACTGCAAGCCCGGAGTCATCAGCAGCGCTGCGGTTGTCGAGCAACGCAGGCACGATGCCGGCATCGAAGGAGAAGCGACCGGGACCGTTGAACAGAAGGGCGAGGCTGCCGCCCAGGTAAAGCACCACCAGCTCGAGCACGTAGATGTTCAACCCAGCCGTGAGGATGTGTTGATAGGCAGCCATGGCCATGGTGCTGCTGAGCGCCAGCGCACCCAGAGGCGTCAGCAACCCAAGGATCACCAGCCAGCTGCCGATCACTTCTGAAAGCCCAGCCACGTAGGCAAAGAACAGCGGGAAAGGCAGGTGCAGCGAGGCCACATAGGTGTTGGCAAACTGCTGCGGATCGGCGAGCTTCTCCTGGCCGTGGTGAATCATCATCACGCCGATGCTCAGGCGCAGCAGCAGCAAGCCGATGGATCCCAGAAAGCCGGGGCGCTGGAGGTAAGCCAGCAGCGCTGGAGCTAAGGACGACACACGTGACAGCGGCGTCCACGGCTCAGAGCGCAGGCTGAGCGTGGTCATCCACAGGGCAAGACAAGCCGCTGTGAAGCCTCCGAAGATTTCGAGCACAACTGGCGTGGTCACGGGAAGCAAGACAACAATCCTGAGAATCCTGGCAACTCTGATGAAGAAACGTGAAGCAGCCCTCTCATTGGCCAGACATGCTGCCCACAAAGCGTTCTCAGAGATTGCCGCGCTGGCGGGCAGGCCGCGGCCGGGCCGCGACGCCTGCATAATGTAACGACTTTGTTACATGGCAATGACCCTCGGGCAACTCTTCCTCGAGTCACTCGGCAGTGGTGTGATCACCGAGGCAGACATTGATTGGCTGCTCGCCCAGAGCGGCCGGCTCAACCGTCAGGAGCAGGCGGTTGCGCAACGGCTTGGGCGTCTGCTTGATCAAGGCGCCATCCAGTTGGGATGCCGGCTCCCAAGCCAGCGCCTGCAGCACCGCCAGATCCTGAACGAGTGGATTGAGCCACTGGGGCGCAAGCGTCATGCATTGGCCGCATGAGCACATGCCTGTGGCCAATCAGCGCTGACGCCAGAGTTCCTCAGGCTGCGTGCTGGTGCCTGCTGCTCACCAGCCAGGATCCAGAGCTCGTCATGAAGCACCTGGGTCTGATCCGGAGTGCTGCCCGGTGTCAACCACATCGGCAGGCGCGCCTATCTCATCGTTGCCAAACACGTCGATCCAGAAGCTGCTGAAGCGCTCGGTTTCCAGCGCCCGCTCCAGCCTGGTTAACCAGGGCGCGTTTCGCTCAAACCCGCCAAATACACCCCCTGATTGCCCCGCCCGCTGCTGGTGCTGATCGGGCTGTGGCGCTCGGGTATCAGCGGCTGCAGCAACGCAAAGAAGGGCAGCGGCACCAGCGCTTCCCGCAAAGGCTGCCAGTTCACGCGCACCAGCCAACCCTCCGGCCCTCAGTTGTCGCCCACCGCTCCGAACTCCGGCGGCTTGGCCGCCGTGACCGGCGCCCTTTCCACCAGCCCGATCTGGCTGATGCGGCCGTAGGCGTAGCTGAACACCACGTCTCCCCGCTGGCAGCGTGTGAGGTTGTCGTAGCTCACATTGCGGGCGCCATTGGCATTGGCCTTGGGCGACCACACGTAGCCGCCGTCGGTTTCCTGCCGGTAAGTCTGCTTGTGATTGACCCACCAGAAGGCCATGCCTCGGCGGCGGTGCCTCTGTTGTAGCCCAGGCCAGCAGCTGGGGCTGGCGGGGTGTGACGGGGGTGGCACTTGTAGAGGAGACGCCTTGCTGTCATGCCGCTCTCGCAACCGCCAGACCAAGCCGATCCGCCGCTTCACTCCGAAGGTGCAAGCACCACGGGGTGTTAGCACGCGCGCTAACATGGA
>VGQS01000116.1 GCA_016882285.1 Cyanobacteria bacterium K_DeepCast_35m_m2_155
GCAAAACCGGCCATGTCACCGACCACGCCGCCGCCCAGGGCCACGATCAACGAGCCGCGCTCGAGCTTGCGCGCAAAGGCGGCGTCATGGATCTGCGCCACGGTGGCCGGGGTCTTCTGGTCTTCGCCGGCCTCGATCACCAGGGTGGTGGCGTCCAATCCGGCGGCGTCGAGGCTGGACAGCGCCGGCTCGCCGTAGTGCTGTTGCACCACCGGGTTGGTCACAACCAGCACCTTGGTGCCCGATTGGAAGCCCCGCGACCTCACCAGCTCGCCCAGATTGGCCAGCGCCCCGGCGCCGATCACCACCGGATAGGGGTTTGCGGCCAGAGCCACGTCAATCGTGCGCAGGGCTGGGTGCGCCTGGGTCATGGGCCGATGGGAGCTGGGCTGAGGCTACGGCGGGCCGTTGCGCTCCATAGGCTGACGTTCGTGCTGAGCGCTGAGCGATGAATGCCGCTGCCCTTGGGGCCCTGTTCACCAAGCCCTACGGCGCCCCTGCCCCAAGTGAGGCCCAGTGGCGCGCCGCCTATGCAGACACTGTCCACTTCCAGGACCCCACCCAGGAGCACCACGGCATTGACGCCTATCTCAAGGCCCAGGAGGGTCTGCTGAAGCGCTGCGATGACGTGTTTCTCACCCCCGGCGCGATCGCCATCGACGGCGAGACCGCCTTTGTCGAGTGGACGATGGGCCTCAAGATCAAGGGGATCGAGTTCATCTATCCCGGTGCCACCCGGCTGCGCTTCAACGACCAGGGGCTGATCGTCGATCACCGCGACTATTTCGACTTTGTGGGGCCCACCTTTGGCCCGGTGCCGCTGCTGGGGAGCTTTGTGCGTTGGTTGTACGGCCGTTTTGTGGGCTGAACACGTCCATCAGCGCTCGGCCCCGTTTGATGCTCTCAGGGCAGCGTGAACCCTGACTGCAGGTGCTTGAGATCCAGCATCACCCAGGTGAGCCAGAGCACCAGGGCGAGCACACCACTGCCTGCCGCAAAGCGCCCCAGGCTGCGAACCACCACCGTCATGAAGCTGACTTCCTTCACCACAGACGCTCCGTTCACTGCATTGTGCTCGATCAGACGCAGCGGCGCCCTGCCCCTGAGGCATCACCACGGCAGCGGCTCACCATTGGCGTGCCAGAAGCTGCCGCTGGTCGCCAGGCTCAGCGCATCGATGCGCGTCAGCAACCCCCTGGCGGCTTCAGCCGGTGGAATCCCTGTGAAGCCCACCATGCGCGTGGCCACCATGCCCGGGTGCAGGATCGCCACGGCAATGCCGCGCGGCTGCAGGTCGATGGCCAGTGAACGTCCCGCCATGTTCAGGGCCGTCTTCGACATCCGGTAGCCGTAGTAGCCGCCAGAGCCGTTGTCGTCGATGGAGCCCATGCGGCTGGTGATCAGCGCCAGCTTCGAGCCACGGCTCAGGTTGCCCAGCAGGGCGCGGCTCAGCAGCAGGGGTGCCAGGGCATTGACGTCAAATTGACGGCGCACACTGGCTGCGCTGACGCTGTCGAGTCCATCACCCTCAAGGATGCCGGCATTGAGGATCATCCCCGCCAACTCGATGCCTGCAAGTCGCTGCACCAGATCGGCGATGGCGGCTTCATCAGTCAATTCGATACCGCTTTCGACGCGCACGCCCAAGTGCTCGAGCTCCTCTGATGTGCTGCGGCACACGGCGATCACCGTCTCGCCTCGTGCGGCGAGCTGGCGGCAGAGCTCAAGCCCGATGCCGCGGTTGCTGCCGGTGACGAGCCAGTGGGCCATGGTGCTCTGGGGCGATCATCGAGATCAAGTTAAGGATCTGGGCAACCCGATCAAGCTTGTGCTGCATCAGGCCCCCGTCATCATGGGCTCAATGTTGCCAAGGCCCTGTGCGTCGTCTCCTTGTGCTTGCGGTGACTGCAGCTGGCCTGGTGCTGCAGGCCTGCGGCTCTCGAGCCAGTGCCCCATCTCAAGCGTCGCTGTTGAAGCAGCCGGTTCAGGTGGCTCTGGATCTCAAAGATCCCGCCAAGAGCACAGCTGTCTTGACCACACGAGAGGGCAGCACCACAACATTCAAGGTTGGCTATGGCCGCAACGGGGTCACCTGTGCTGGCACCCGTTTTGAGGAGGGCTACACCCCCTTGGGTCGCTTCAAGGTGAACGCGATTCTCAGCAACGATCGCTTCTCGATGGATCCGGCCTTGGTTGCGCAATCAGGCAAGAGCGAAGCCGAGTTGAAACAGACTCTGTTCAAGAGCATGAATGCCATCGATTTTGATGGCGATCATGAGATTGGTGAATATGGGATCGGCTACATCAGCCTGGCGCCTGTTGGCTCTGTCAAGCAGCCGTTCGCCTTCAACACCTACGACGGCAAGTTTCGCTGGTACAGCTTCGCCATTCACGGCAGCAACAACGACAGGCGCATCGGCATGCGCGTCACCGGTGGCTGCCTGAACGTGACCGAACCGGTTCTCAGGCAGCTGCTGGCTGTGGTGAAGCTCGGCGATGAGGTGCTGATCAGCGCCAACGGACCCTGCACGCCCTGAGCACTGCGCATGGAACTGGATGGCGTGGTGTTCTACGGCCGGCTGGGTCATCTGGCCTTGCAGATGTATGGCCTCGATGGCGAGCTCTCGCGCTGGCGCGGTGCCCGGGTGCTCGATTGTCCCGGAGGGCCCAGTTCCCTGGCGGCTCTGCTGGCGAGGGCCGGGGTTGAGGTGGTGGCCTGCGATCCGCTCTATGGCCTCAGCATCGCCGAGCTACGGCAGCGCAGCATCGCTGATCTGGAGTTGTCGATCGCCAAGTCGATCAACAGCCCCATGCTTCGCCGGGGCTTCGATCTCGAGCAGGTGCGCCGCCATCACCTTGAGGGCCTGGAGGTGTTTCTGGCTGACCGTGAGGCCGCTCCCGAGCGCTACGTGGCAGCCTCACTCCCCGAGTTGCCGTTTGCCAGCGCCAGCTTTGATCTGGTGTTGAGCGGCCATCTGTTGTTCAGTTATGCGCCGCTCGCAGCGGGAGGCCTGATGGCGGGAGCCGGCTTTGATCTGGACTGGCACCGCCGCGCCCTGGCTGAGCTCAGGCGGGTGAGCTGCAGCGAGATTCGCCTCTATCCAGGTCACACCCAGTCCATGCCGGCCGAGCCCCATCCCTATGCCGAGGCCTTGCTGGCGGAACTGCCCACCCCCTGGCGCGGATGCTTTGCGGCGCGCCGTTACGACCAGGGCTTCAGCGGTTTCACCGATGGACTGCAGTTGTGGCGCTCATGACGAGCAGCTGTAGTGCGAGATGCCACCTGCACCAAAGAATGGTTGGGGCTTGAGGCGGTCGTAGGTGGCCGCCAGCTCAGCCGGTGGTTCGTTGTAGGGATCGCTGAACACCTGTTGCAACTCTGCAATCAGGCTGGTGTCGCCCTGTGCCGCGCGTGTGTATGCCGGTGCGATCAACCATTCACGCCAGGTGATGCAGGGATTGACGCGTTTCATGGCTGCCGATGTCTCGGCCAGGTTGCCGTTGGCGCTCAGTCGTCCGTGCCAGCGCCTGAGCCATTGATCCCAGCGCGCATCGAGCTGCTCTGAGCTTGGTTCATAAAAGCTCTGCTGCAGTGCAGCGGACTGCTCGGGAATCTCCGAGAGCCTGCGGAAGAAGATCGTGTAGTCGGCTTTGGTGAGCATCATCAGCTCAAGCAGTTCATTCACCAGCCCGGCGTCGTAGCTGCTGAGCCCGAGCTTGCTGGCCCACATCGCATCGAGTGCCCGGGCCATCGTCTCGGCAAAGCCACCTCTGAGTTGATCGAGCTGCTCGAGGGCG
>VGQS01000117.1 GCA_016882285.1 Cyanobacteria bacterium K_DeepCast_35m_m2_155
CAGGGTTGTGGCTGCGCGCACCCCGATGCACGACCCCGGCCTGCAGGTCGAGGGTGACGATCTCACCCTGGCAAAGGTGACGCATGACGTCGGCCACACCCACGATGGCGGGGATGCCGCTGCTGGCCGCCAGCTGTGCGGCCTCACTGGTGGCTCCACCGTTTTCGGTGATCAATGCCTTGGCCCGCTTGAGCGCTTCTCCATAACCGCCGCCGCCATCGCGCAGCACGATGATTTCACCGCTTTGAAACGCATCGGCCTGAACCTGTGAATCGACCAGCCGCACCCGGCCGCTGATCGAACCGCTGCCGATGCCCTGGCCTGCCGGCAGGGTTGCGGTGACCACACCCACCTTGATGAAGTCGGTGGAGCCGCTGACACCGGCCAGCGTGCCGGCGGTCTGCACCACCAGATCGCCATCGCTCAGGTAGCCCTGCTGGCGTGCCATCGCCATGGCCAGGCTGAACGTGCTGGTGGAGGAGCGCTGCTCGCGCACGAGCAGGGGGTTCACCCCCCAGATCAGCTGGAGGCGGCGCGCCACCAGCTCATCGCTGGTGATCGCCAGGATCGGGGTGCTCGGCCTGAATTTGCTGACATTGCGAGCGGTGGAACCGCTCTTGGTGAGGGGCAGGATCGCCGCCGCGTTCATGTTGCGCGCGATGTTGCTGACCGCCTGACAGATCGCATTGGGGATCGTGGTCGCCATATGGCTGTCGAGCACCCGCTGGGGGTAGTCGCGCTCAATGCGACGGGCGATCGTGGCCATCGTCGCCACGGCCTCAACCGGGTAGTCGCCGACGGCGCTTTCATTGGAGAGCATCACCGCATCGGTGCCATCGAGAATGGCGTTGGCCACATCGCTCACCTCGGCTCTGGTGGGCCTGGGGCAGCTGACCATCGAATCGAGCATCTGGGTGGCGGTGATCACCGGAATCCCAAGGCTGTTGGCCTTGCGGATCAACTCCTTCTGCAGCAGCGGAACTTCCTCGGCCGGCATCTCGACGCCCAGGTCGCCGCGGGCCACCATCACGCCGTCGCACAGGGGAAGGATCGAATCGATCTGATCGATCGCCTCGAATTTTTCAATCTTGGCCACCACAGGCGTCTGGTGCCCATGGCTGCGGATCAGCTCGCGGATCTCGAGCATGTCCGAGGGGTTGCGCACAAAACTCAGGGCCACCCAGTCGACGCCCTGGGCCAGGCCAAAGGCCAGGTCCTCGCGGTCCTTGTCGGTCAGCGCGCGGATCGAGAGCTGCACATCGGGGAAATTGACCCCTTTGTTGTTGCTGAGGACCCCACCGACTGTCACGGTGCAATGCAGGGTCTGCTGCGCCTGATCGACGCTTTCAACACGCATTTCAACGCGTCCATCGTCGAGCAGGATGCGGCTGCCACTGCTCACCTCATCGGCCAGGCGCTCGTAGGTGACGGTGGCGATCTCCTGATTGCAGCTGACCTCTCTGGAGGTCAGGCTGAAGCGATCACCACTGGCCAGGGTGATCGGCCCGCCGGCAAAGCGGCCCAGGCGGATCTTGGGCCCCTGCAGGTCCTGCAGGATGCCGGCATGCACGCCCATCTCGGCGGACACCTGCCGGATCGTGGCGATGCGAGCTGCATGCTCGCTGTGATCGCCGTGGGAAAAGTTCAGCCTGAAGGTGGTGGCACCGGCTTCGATCAGCTGGCGGAGCCGCTCGGGTGATTCGGTTGCGGGGCCGATGGTGGCCACGATCTTGGTGCGACGCATGAGATCGGGCCTGGCCATGGGCACGCCATAGGTACTGCTGAAACTACCATTCAGCCCCGTCTGCACCCTGCCGCCCGTGGACCTCGAGACCTATCAGCGCCGCTCGCGTGAGACAGCCCGCTATCCCCAGGCCGGCAGCAATCCGATCTACCCGACCCTGGGGCTGTGCGGCGAGGCCGGCGAAGTGGCCGACAAGGTCAAAAAGGTCATGCGCGACCGGGGCGGCCGTTTCGATGACGCGGTGCGCGATGACCTGCGGCTTGAGCTGGGTGATGTGCTCTGGTATGTCGCCCAGTTGTGCACCGAGCTGGAGCTGAACCTGGATGAGGTGGCTGAAGCCAACCTGGCCAAACTCGCCAGCCGCGCGGCCCGTAACGTGATTTCAGGCAGCGGGGACCGGCGTTGATGGCTCAATCAAGCAGGGCCGGTTGGCTCGCATCTCTGTTGGTCGCTGTCGCACTGGTTGCGCTGCTGCTGTTGCAACCAGGCGCGGCCTGGGCGGCTGATCTGCAGGTCACCCAGGTGCAGCTGGCGCCCTGTCCGAGCAGCGATGCGGCCTCACAGAGTGGTCTGAAGCGACCTGCCGGTGCGGGCTGTTGGGCGCTCAGCGGCGTCGTGGAGAACCCCGGCCGCCGCGCCGTGGTCGACACCGATGTGTTTGCCCAGATCCTGGATGCCAGCGGCGAGCCCGTGTTGCAGAACCGCACCCGGGTGGGCTCGATCGGTGATGTGCCCCCGGGCCGCTCTGACTTCGCCCTTCGTTTGGCCGTGCCGATGGGAACGCCTGGCCCCCTGCAGGTGCGCCATGCCAAAGCGCGGGGTTTCACCGCTCCGGTGCGCAGCCGCGCCGGTGAGGGTGATGAGCTGCTGCCGCTTGAACAACAGCTGGATCTGAGCTGACGCTCAGAGGCCGTAGGCGCCGTAGCCACCCAAGCTGGCACTGGCTCCCAGCAGCAGGTTCTGCAGCAGCTGCAGGGCCAGAAAGGCCAGGATCGCCGATAGATCCAAACCGCCGAGCGGTGGGATCAGCCCGCGAAAGGCGTTCAGATAGGGATCGGTGATCGAACTGACCGTGGCCAGCACAGGATTGCTGCTCCAGTCGAGGTTGGGGAACCAGCTCAGCAGCACCCGCACCAGCAAGACCAGTGAATAGATCTCGAGGGTGCGCGCCAGAACGGGCAGCAGTTGGCTGAGGATCTCCATGGTCAGCGGTGGCGTCGGGTCACGTTAGTCAGGCGCTGACGGCTTCCCAGTCATCGTCGTCGCTGGCAGGGGCAACGGGCAGCGCTGCAACAGGTTCGGCAGGAACAGCGACTTCTGGGGTGCTCAGACGCCGGGCCGGTCTGAGCTCGTCGGCCTTGACCGCAAAGGTGCGGTGAAACTTGTCAGAGAGGCTGAGCCAAAACGAACGCCCCTCGCTCTGGCGCTTGCGTTCGATGAAATCCTGCGCCAGCAGCTCTTTGATGTGGTCGTAGGCGCCGGAGCCGCGCAGTTCCACCAGTTCCGATTGCAGGATGCGCTTTTTGAGCGCAATGGTCGCCAGGGTGCGCAGCGCAGCGGTGGAGAGATCGACGGGCAGGAGGTTCTGCACCAGATCACTCAGCCCAGCGCGCAGCTGCAGCCCGTAGCGCTGCCCGTCCTGCACGATCTCCAGCGCCGTGTTGCGGTGGGCGTAGTCGGCCATCAGGGTGAGCAGGCCCAGCTCCACCTCGTCGCGGCTGATGCCGGCGATCTCGGCGAGCTCACCCAGGCTCAGGGGCTTGCCCTTGAGATACAGAATCGCCTCAAGCCGCGCTGGCAGGGACAGCTGCTCGGGGAGCGTCGCGGGCGAGGCATTCATTGGCCGCAACGCTAGCCAAC
>VGQS01000118.1 GCA_016882285.1 Cyanobacteria bacterium K_DeepCast_35m_m2_155
ACAAGGGGGTGCGCGATCTGGGCAAGGTCTGCCTGGTCAACCCCGACGAACAGGCCCGCATTCAGGCCCGGCTGAACACCTTTGTGGCCGCCACACCTGAGGCCGTGCGTGAGGGGGGGCATGCCGACGCGCTCACGCGGGGCATCGCTGCCCACCACGCGGGTGTGTTGCCGGCCTGGAAGGAGCTGATTGAGGAGCTGTTTCAGCAGGGGTTGATCAAGGTGGTCTTCGCCACCGAGACCCTGGCCGCCGGCATCAACATGCCGGCTCGCACCACCGTGATCTCGGCGCTGTCGAAACGCACCGAGCGGGGGCACCGCCCTCTGATGGGCAGCGAGTTTCTGCAGATGGCGGGCCGGGCCGGTCGCCGCGGTCTCGACTCCCAGGGCTATGTGGTCACGGTGCAGAGCCGTTTTGAAGGGGTGCGCGAGGCCGGCCAGCTGGCCACAGCTCCGGCCGATCCGCTGGTGAGCCAGTTCACCCCCAGCTACGGCATGGTGCTGAACCTGCTGCAGCGCTACGACCTGGCCAAGGCCAAGGAGCTGGTCGAGCGCAGTTTCGGCCGCTACCTGGCCACGCTGGATCTGGCCGACGACGAGGCCGCCATCGCCGAATTGCGCGAGCGGCTCGAGCAGCTCGAGGACGGCTCGGGCGATGTGCCTTGGGAAGACTTTGAGGACTATGAAAAGCAGCGCGGCCGTTTGCGTGAGGAGCGGCGCCTGTTGCGCATCCTGCAGAACCAGGCCGAGGAGACCCTGGCCCATGAGCTGACCCTGGCGTTGCAGTTCGCCAGCGAGGGTTCACTGGTGAGCGTCAAGGCGCCCCAGCTCAGGGGCCGCGTCTGTCCGGCGGTGATCGTGGAGAAGGTCAGTGGGCCAGGGCAGTTCCCCCTGCTGCTGTGCCTCACCGACGACAACATCTGGATCCTGCTGCCCTGCTCAGCGGTGGTGAGCCTGCACGCCGAGCTGAGCTGCCTGCAGGTGAAGCAGCTCGATGCTCCCGAGCTGCGCCATGCCGGTGAGCTGCGCCATGGCGATCAGGCCAGCGGCGGCCTGGCGTTGGCGGTGGCCTCGATGGCTCGCCGCCACGACATGCACACCCCCCAGTACGACCTGGCGGCTGAAGTGCAGGCGCAAGCCCAGCTGGTGCAGGCTCTCGATGAGGAGCTGGAGCTGCATCCCGCCCACCGCTGGGGTGATCGCAAGCAGCTCAAGAAGCATCGCCGCCGCATGGAAGAGCTGGCCCTTGAGCTCGAAGAGCGTCAGCGGTTGCTGCACTTCAGGTCGAACCGCCACTGGGACACGTTTCTGGCGTTGATCGAGGTGCTGCGTCATTTCGGGGCCATGGCGGGTGACGAGGGCCTCGATCCCACCGAGATCGGCCGCACCGTGGCAGCCCTGCGCGGCGACAACGAGCTCTGGCTGGGCCTGGCGCTGATGAGCGGCCACCTCGATGAGCTGCCGCCGCCCGAGCTGGCGGCGGTGCTCGAGGCGATCTCCACCGAGGTGAACCGGCCCGACCTGTGGTGCGGCTTCCCGCCGCCGCCCGCGGTCGATGAGGCCCTGCACGACCTGCGCGGGCTCAGGCGCGAGCTGGGCCGCCAGCAGGAGCGGGCCAAGGTGGCCTTCCCGATCTGGTGGGAGCCCGAGCTCACCGGCCTGGTGGAGGCCTGGGCCCGCGGCGCCAGCTGGAGCGATGTGATCGCCAACACCTCACTCGATGAGGGCGATGTGGTGCGGCTGCTGCGCCGCACTGTCGACCTGCTGGCCCAGGTGCCTTACTGCGAGGCCGTGAGCCAGCAGTTGCGCGACAACGCCCGCGCCGCCCTCAAGGCGATCAACCGCTTCCCGGTGTGCGAGCTGGAAGACCTGCTGCCCAAGGCCCCGGCGGCCATCGAGCGGCCCAAGCCTGAGCTCAGCGATTTCGCCAGCCCCCACAGCGACGTGGTGGGTTGAGGCCTGGACTGTCCGCAGCAGTCCACGGCAGACCCGAGTCCTTGTGTTCCGCATCAGGCTTCAGATCCTCAATCACGTCACCACCTCCTGCGGCGAATCGCCGAACAATTCGATGTATGGCTGATAGCAGAAGCGCCGGTGGCGTTTCTGCCCTGTCATCTCCCGAAGGATGCCCAGGGCTTCCAGCCGGGCCACCAGGCTGTTGGCGGCGGGGTAGGTGGTGGCAATCAACTGTTCAATCGCGTTCACACTCACGATCGGCCGGTCAAACAGGCTCTCCAGCACCCGGTGGCCGTTGGCGGCGGCGCGGCCCAGGTGGTCGGTGATCAGGGTGCGGTGCTCCTCCCGCAACGCCAGGATGCGGCGGGCTGTGAGGCTCGCCTCCTGGCTCACCTCGGTCACACCCCGCAGAAAGAAGGCCAGCCAGCCCTCCCAGTCGCCCTGCTCACGCACAGCCTGCAAATGGTCGTAATAGGCCTGGCGGTGCCTCTTGAAGTAATGCGAGAGGTAGAGCACCGGCTTTTGCAGAATGCCCTTCTCGGTGAGCAGGAAGGTGATCAGCAGCCGCCCCACGCGACCGTTGCCATCCAGAAAGGGATGGATGGTTTCGAACTGGGCATGGGCCAGGCCGATGCGTATCAGGGCCGGCAGATCGTCCTGAGCATGCAGAAACTGCTCCAGAGCGCCCAGCGCCTGCGGCAGCTCCTCCGGGGGTGGCGGCACAAACGTGGCCGTGGCCAGGCTGCAGCCGCCGGGGCCGATCCAGTTTTGGCTGCGGCGCAGCTCACCAGGCGTCAGCCGGCTACCGCGCACGCTCTGCAGCAGTTCGGCGTGGATCTCGCCGATCAGCCGCATCGACACCGGCAAGGTGGCCAGTCTCTGGAGGCCATGGTTCATCGCGCGCACATAATTCACCACCTCATCCACATCGCGCGGCAGGCTTTCGGCGCCAAAGAGGTTGGCCTCCGCCGCCAGCAGGTCCTGCAGGGAGCTCTGGGTGCCTTCGATCTGGCTGGAGAGCACGGCCTCCTTGCGCACATACATGAACACGAACAGATCGGGGTTCGGCAGGGTTTCCACCGAGCCATCCAGCCGGCCCAGGGCTCGATCGGCCTGGGAGAGCAGCACCTGCAGCTCGCCGCTCAGCTGCAGCGGCGGATCGGGTGGCAGCGGCGCCGGATGAAAGGCCCGGTAGCCCGAGGGCTGGCTGCGATAGGTGCCGGCACGATCGGAGCGGACTTGCAACATGGTGTCGACAGCCTTTCCTATGGACCCATTTGGCCTCCATGGTAAGCACAGCCTTTAATATGGACAGGCATTGGAGCGTGTGGTTGTCGCTGCCTTGTCCATGGCTCCTCATCACCCCACTCCCACCAGCAGCCCATCCAGCAATCCTTCGGCCTCTTTCTCGATGGCGAGGATGTCGGCGCTGATCTCCTCGAGCGTGCCCAGGGGCTGCGGTTTGTAGAAATGACGGGTGAAGCTGTCTGGCCTCTGTCCTCACCACAGGATCTGGCAGGGGAAGCTGGCGAGCTGGGGATCGGCGCTCAGCAGCACGAGGTGCTCGAGTTCGGCCTGGGCGGCCAGCATGCGGTCAAAGGGATCGCGATTG
>VGQS01000119.1 GCA_016882285.1 Cyanobacteria bacterium K_DeepCast_35m_m2_155
TTGCGCAACCCCGCCTGGCGGGAGGTTGGCATTGAATTTTTCTCATTTTCGAAAAGCTGGTGCCTGGGCGGCTACCGGCTGGCCTTTGCCATTGGCGCCCCGTGGTTGATCAGCGCGCTGCGCCAGCTCAAGGGGGTGGTGGACTTCAACCAGTCACTGGCCCTGCAAGCCGGGGCAATCGCGGCGCTGGAGCAGGCCAGCGCCTGGCCCGAGCAGCTCAAAACGGTGTACCGCGAGCGCCGCGACCGCATGGCCGCCGCCCTTGAAGCGGTGGGCTGGCCCGTGCCCAAGCCCTCGATGGCGCTGTACCTCTGGTTGCCGCTGCCGCCAGCGGCGCAAGCCAGGGGGCTCGACTCCGAGGCCTTCTGCGCCGCGCTGCTCGAGGCCACCGGTGTGGCGCTCACCCCTGGCAATGGCTTTGGGCCCGGTGGTGAAGGCTGGCTGCGGCTGGCGCTGGTGCATCCGATCGAGCACCTCGAAGCAGGTGCCAGGCGCATTGGGCAGTGGCTGGCGAGCCTCTGAGCCCAGCCTTGGCCTGGCGGCTGCGCAAGCCACTGGTGTGCGCCAGCACCGAGCTGGTGCTCGATCGCTGGCTCACAACCCTGGGCGAGGCGCCCAACCTGAAGCGTTGCGGCCTGGCCGTGGTGGCCCGCCGCCAGCGCCATGGCCGCGGCCAATGGCAACGGCAGTGGAGCTCACCGGCGGGCGGCCTGTGGCTCAGTGCTGCCTTCGCTTGGCCGGTGCCCGATGCCGCACCAGCTGCCCCCCTGACGCTGGCGATTGCCGTGGGGCTGGCGCTGGAACTTGAGCAACTCGGCGTCGAAACGCAGATCAAATGGCCCAACGACCTGCTGGTGGGGGGGCGCAAGCTGGCCGGCATCCTGGCGCGGCTGCGGCTGCAGGGCAGCCAGGTGCGCTGGGCGCGGGCCGGCATCGGCATCAATGGCACCAACCGGGTGCCGCCCGGCGCGATCAGCCTGGGCGAAGCGCTGCGGCCTCAGCAGCGCAGGCGGTTTCACCCGCACGCCACAGCCAGCGCCCTGCTGCCAAGGGCGTTGCGGGCGATCGCCTGGGCGCAGCAGCACAGCCTCAGCAACGCTGCGGTGATCGCCCTGGCCGAGCAGCGGCTGCTGCGCCCCGATGGCGGCTGGACGCACCAGGGTGAGCGCTGGCAGGTGCAGGGGCTCTCGGCCGATGGCGGGCTGAGGCTGCAGCGCTCAGGCCAGACCCTGACCCTGAGGCGGCAACTGGAGGTCAACCCAGAAAGTCACGCCTGAGCTTTTGGATGCGGGCCAGCAACTCGGCACGCTTCTGCGAACGCAACGCATTGCGCGCCAAAAAGTTGAGCGCGCTGATCAGGCCGACCAGCTCCAGCAGACGGCCCAGCATGGGGATCTCGTTGAGCGCGCCCAAGGTGGCCCCGGTGAGCTTGAGCACAACGCCAGCCAGCAGCAACAGGGCCAGCACCCGCAGGGCAGGCAGCAGCTCAGCCAGGTTGCTGAAGGATGTCGCCCCAATGCGCGCCAGCAGCTGGTTGAGCAGCTGCAGCGGCAGACCCAGCAGCTGGTTGGGGCGCTCTTGGGGTGCCGGTTGCTCCACGGCCGCAACCAGCGGGGCCGGCTCAGCCACAGCAATCTCGGCTTCAATGTCGAGCTCGAGCAGCGTGAGCTCCTCGGGCTGCTCGGCCGCAGCAACAGCGTCGCTGGGGTTGATCTGCGGGTCTGAAGGCTCCGTCATGGCGGCTCTACCAGCTGCACAATCAGGGCCTTTATAAAGGTTTCTTCAGACCAGGGCCAACCCCTTGGCGTCGAAGACCCCCTCAAACAGCACCGACGAGAGGTAGCGCTCACCCGAATCGGGCAGCACCACCACGATCGTCTTGCCCGCGTAGGCGCTCTCGTGGGCCAGCCGCAGCGCCGCGACCGTGGCGGCCCCGCAGGAAATGCCAGCCAGGATGCCCTCTTCGCGCATCAGCCGGCGGGCCATCGCCACCGCCTCCTCGTCGCTGACGGTTTCGACCCGATCGACCAGATCCAGATCGAGGTTGGCCGGCACAAACCCGGCGCCGATGCCCTGAATCTTGTGGGGGCCGGGCTGCACCGGCTCGCCCGCGCGCGTCTGACTGATGACGGGGCTGTTGGTGGGTTCAACGGCCACCGACAGCAGCGGTTTGCCGAGGGTCTGCTTGATGTAGCGGCTGACGCCGCTGATGGTGCCGCCGGTGCCGACCCCTGCCACCAGCACATCGATCTGCCCCTCGGTGTCGCTCCAGATCTCAGGGCCGGTGGTGTCGTGGTGAATCTGCGGATTGGCCGGGTTGGCAAATTGCTGCAGCAGCACGTAGCGATCTGGATCGGAGGCCGCCATGTCTTTGGCGGCCTGGATGGCCCCCGGCATGCCCAGCCGCCCTTCGGTCAGCACCAGCCGGGCCCCATAGGCCGCCAGCAGCTTGCGCCGCTCGAGGCTCATGGTCTCGGGCATCGTCAGGGTGAGCGGAATGCCGCGGGAGGCCGCCACAAAGGCCAGGGCGATCCCGGTGTTACCGCTGGTGGGCTCGATCAGTTCCTTACCAGGGCCGAGCAGGCCGTCTGTCTCGGCCTGCCAGATCATCGCCGCACCGATGCGGCATTTGACCGAATAGGCCGGATTGCGCCCCTCGATCTTGGCCAGAACCCTGGCACCGCAGCCTTGGCTCACCCGGTTCAGTTGCACCAGCGGGGTGCGGCCGATGCTGAGGCTGTTGTCGGCAAAGATGCTGCTCACCGGCGGCGGTTCAAAGCGTCTGGGGGCACCCTAGGCAGGCCGGACGCGGCCGGCAGGATCAGCGACACCTCACCGCCACCGCCGCTGTGGTTGCCGGCCACGACCCGGCCGCCATGGGCGACGGCGATCTGCTGCACGATCGCCAGCCCCAGGCCGCTGCCAGTGCGCGCCCCTTTGGCGCGGGCCGGATCGCCGCGGTAAAAGCGCTCAAACAGATGCTGTTGATCGTCGGGGGTGAACCCCGGGCCCTGATCGCGCACGCTGATGGCACACCAGCGATCACGGCGCTGCACCTGCACCGTGATCAGGGCACCATCGGGGCTGTAACGCAGGGCGTTATCGAGCAGGTTGAGCAGGGCGCGATGCAGCCTGGCCCCATCGGCCCAAAGGCGGGGGCTCTCGGTCTCGATCTGAACGGCCAGCTCCACACCCCGCACCGCCGCAATCGGTTGCAGGGTCTGCCAGACCTGCTGCAACACAGGCGACAGCTCGAGATCCAGCAGCTCGGCGCTCGCTTCAGGCAGGGTGTTCTCAAGGCGCGAAAGCTCCAGCAGATCGCCCACCAGCTGCTGCAGGCGCCGCAGCTCACGTCGCAGGCGCTCGATCAGCCGCGCGTTGTCTGGCGAGGCCCGCTCGGCCAGGCTCTCGCCCACCAGCGAGAGGGCCGTCAGCGGTGTTTTGAGCTCATGGGCCACATCGCTGACCCAGCGCTCCTGCTGGGCCAGCTGCGCCTCGAGCGAACGCCGGCTGCTGAGCACCAGCGCCAGCCA
>VGQS01000120.1 GCA_016882285.1 Cyanobacteria bacterium K_DeepCast_35m_m2_155
AGAAAAATCTGCTGCAGATGGCGCAGGCCGGTGCGCCACTGCCGCCACTGGCGCCACCACAGCAGGCAGCGGGCACCATCCACGCCGCTCTGGCTCCAGCGAAAGCCAAGCCAGCTGGCCGTGGCCTTGAGCCCATAGCTGCCCACCGGCAGCCGCCAGCAGCGCCGCAGGCGGGCATGCAGATCGATGCAGCGGCTGCGCAACGCAGCGATCTGGGCGTCTGATGCACCCTGCCGCTGGGCCAGGCGCACCAGCGCCAACGACTCGGTTTCGCCGTAGTGCAGCAGCGGCCAGCCGGGGTAGGCCGCCAGCAGCGCCTGCAGGCGCCGCCACAAGCGCGCTTCGCCGTGCTCGTGCAGCGCCAGCAGGGGTTTGTAAGGGGCGCGTGCCAGCGCTGGCGAGCCCGGGGCCGGCCAGATGCCATCGCTCTGGCGTTTGAGCATCACAAAGCCATGCAAAAAGTCATCGCGGGCATCAGGGTCCGATTCGATGTCGTACAGCAACACCCCGGGCGCCGTGCTGAGCTCTGGCAACGCCGCAGCGCTCTCAAGGCGCTCGGGCAGGCCGCCAAGCTGCACCCGCGCCTGGGCCACCAGCTCGGCGGCGATGGCAGCGTGCTGCCTGGCGTGCTGGGGATCGCTGCTCTCGAGCTGCGCCGCCAACTGGTCGGGATCCGTTGCAGCCAGCTCCGCCACGGTGCCGATGCCATGGCCCAGCAACAGCTCGCGGCGCTTACCGCCGATACCGCTCACTTCACTGAGGTGCCCCTCGGCGGCGGCCTGCTGATCGCAGAGCTGCTTCCAGCTGCAGAGGGTGCATTTCTTGCGATCGCTCACCAGGGGCGGCGGGCTTGGGCGCCCCAGATCGGCGGCCAGGCGCTGCAGGCTGTCATCGAGCTGCTGCTGCAGTCCACTGCCAAGGCTGAGCCGCTCCTGCTGCAGGCGCGCGCCACCGGCAACCACCAGCCCATGGCTGACCGCCGCTGCCTGCAAGGGCTCTAGCAACCGGCCCCAGAGGGCCAGCTGCAGGCGATGCTCACGGGTTGTGCGGTAGCCCTGCCGGGCCAGCACCGGCTGGTAGCGCCAGGGCCCCCAGAGGCTGTGGCCGTTGATGCGCTGCAGCAGGGGTGGATGGGCCTCGAGGCGCAGGCCGGCAGGCGCATCACCCTTGAGCCGCAACCCCACCACCGCTTCAGCCCCCGCCTGGGCTGCAGCCAGACCATGGCGTGGCCGCACAGCAACCAGAGCCTGAAAGCTCTGCACCTGCTCCTGCAGAGCCAGCGCCCGGTGCGCGCTCCACTGGCGCTGATCAGCAGGCCCATGCTGATCAAGCCAGGCGCGTCGCCTGCAGCGCACCCAGCTGCGCAACAGGCGATCGGTGAGCACGATCTCGGCCAAGACGCAGACGGTTGGATGCGGTTGAACTGCTTTGATCACAGCACGGCCTCAGCCAGAGGGCAGCTGAACCACCGACTCTTGAGGCGAGCCCAGCTGCAACCGGGCTGCTAACAAAGCTCCAGTCTTCAGACCGCCGCCGTATCCCATGGCCTCTGCCCCCCTGCCATTGCAGGCCAGCCCGATCGCCTTTGGCACCGACGGTTGGCGCGGGATTCTGGGCGTCGACATCACCCTGGAGCGGCTGCTGCCGGTGGCAGCGGCCGCCGCCCGCGAGCTGGAGAGCTCGGCCCCAGCCGGGCTGGCCAGCCGTGAGGTGGTGATCGGCTACGACCGGCGCTTTCTGGCGCCGGAGCTGGCCGAAGCGATCGCCAGTGCCGTGCGCGGCGCGGGCCTGGCGCCCCTGCTCTCAGACACGCCCACACCCACACCCGCCAGCAGCTGGGCGGTGGTGCAGCGCCAGGCCCTGGGCGCGCTGGTGATCACCGCCAGCCACAACCCGCCGGAGTGGCTGGGCCTCAAGATCAAGGGCCCCTTTGGCGGCTCGGTTGAAGGCGACTTCACCGCCCGCGTCGAGCGTCGCCTCGAGGCTGGCGGCATCACCGTGCCGATCCCGCCGCCTCCCACGGGCGAACCCCGCTTTGACGCCCTTGGCGCCTATGTGAGCAGCCTACGGGCCAAGCTCGACACCGCCTCACTGGTGAGCGGCCTGCAGCGCATGGGCCTCAAGGTGATCGTGGACCCGATGCACGGCTCTGCAGCTGGCGTGCTGCCTGCCCTGCTGGGGCCCGAGGCCGTTGCGACCAGCGTGATCGACGAGATCCGGGCGACGCGCGACCCGCTGTTTGGCGGCAACCCACCCGAACCCCTGGCGCCTTACCTGCGCGAGCTGATCGCCGCCGTGCAGGCGTCCACCGCCGCCGGCCAACCCGCCGTGGGCATCGTGTTCGATGGCGACGGCGACCGCATCGCCGCTGTCGATGAGCGCGGCCGCTTCTGCAGCACTCAGCTGTTGATGCCGCTGTTCATCGACCATCTGGCACGGGCGCGGCAGCTGCCGGGGGTGGTGATCAAAACCGTCAGCGGCTCTGATCTCATGCAGCAGGTGGCCGAGGGACTGGGCCGCACCGTGCTCGAAAAACCAGTGGGCTTCAAGTACATCGCCAGCGACATGCTCACCAGCGAGGTGCTGGTGGGCGGCGAAGAGTCAGGCGGCGTGGGCTTCGGCATCCACACCCCCGAGCGCGATGCACCCTTTGCAGCGCTGCTGCTGCTCGAAGCCCTGGTCGAAGGCGGCCTGCCCCTGGGGGCCCGGCTTGATCAGCTGATCGCCACCCATGGCGCCCCCGCCCACTACGACAGGCTCGACCTGCGCCTGGCCAGCATGGAGGCCCGCGCCCGGCTGGAGCAGCTGCTCGCCGAAACGCCCCCGAGCGAGGTGGCCGGCGCGCCGGTGCGCCAGGTGATCACCACCGACGGCGTCAAGCTGCGGCTTGGGCCCAGCCACTGGCTGATGCTGCGCTTTTCGGGCACCGAACCGCTGCTGCGGCTCTACTGCGAAGCCCCCAGCCCCGAGCGGGTGAACGAGGTGCTGAGCTGGGCGCGCCAGCTCGCCCAGGGGGCCTGAGCCCGATGACGATCAAACCGCTCGCCGACGCCGAACCTGATCGCCTGCGCCTGGTGATCGCCTCAGGCAACGCCGGCAAGGTGCGTGAATTCACCGCCTTGCTGGCTGCACTACCGCTCGCGATCGAGGCCATGCCCGCAGGCCTTGAGATCGAAGAAACCGGAAGCACGTTTGCCGAGAACGCCCGCATCAAGGCCATCGCCGTGGCGCGCGCCACCGGCGCCTGGGCCCTGGCCGATGACTCGGGCCTGTGCGTACCAGCTCTTGGCGGCGCCCCGGGAGTGCATTCGGCCCGCTACGCCGACACCGATGCGGCTCGCATTGCCCGGCTGCTGCGAGAGCTCGATGGCAGCGGCGATCGCAGTGCCCAGTTCAAGGCAGCTCTGGCACTCGCCAAGCCCAATGGCGCTGTCGCGGTTGAAGTGGAGGGCTGCTGCCCTGGGCAGATCCTCGAAGCCCCGCGCGGCGAGGGAGGCTTTGGCTACGACCCCGTCTTTTA
>VGQS01000121.1 GCA_016882285.1 Cyanobacteria bacterium K_DeepCast_35m_m2_155
ACGCCCGCCAGGGCAGCAGCCAACAGCACGCTCACCCGAAGCGGTAGCCAAAGCCCCGCACCGTCAGCAGATGCTCTGGGGCAGAGGGGTTGAGCTCAAGTTTCTCGCGCAGCCAACGAATGTGCACATCGACGGTCTTGCTGTCGCCGATGTAGTCGTAACCCCAGATCTGCTCGAGCAGCTTGTCGCGGCTCCAGACCCGCCGCGGATGCCGCATGAACAGCTCCAGCAGGCGGTATTCCTTGGGCGAGAGATTGACCATCACCCCATCACGGGTGACGCGGCATTCGTCGGGATAGAGGCGCAGGTTGGCGTGCTCCAACACGCTGACGTCCTCCTGTTGCAGAGCCGAGCGGCGCATCAGGGCGCGGCAGCGCGCCACCAGCTCGCGCAGACCAAACGGTTTGACCAGGTAGTCGTCGGCGCCGACCTCGAGCCCGAGCACCCGGTCGGTCTCGCTGTCGCGGGCGCTGACCACCAAAATGGGGGTCTGGTTGCGTGCGGCGCGCAGCGCCCGGCACACCTCGAGGCCGCCCAGCCCCGGCAGCATCAGATCGAGCACCACCAGGGCATAGGGGGCATCGGCGGGGGCTTTTTGCAGCAGGTTGAGGGCATCGCGGCCGTTGGCCACAGCGGTGACCACAAAGCCCTCGAGCTGCAAGGCGTCGGCGATGGTCTCGCGAATGGTTTCGTCGTCTTCGACGAGCAGCAGCGGCGCCTCCATGGCCCCATTGTGTCGCTCAACCAAACCGGTACCCCCTGCCGCGCACGGTGGTGATCAGCGCTGGAGCCGACGGATCAGCCTCCAGCTTGAGCCGCAACCAGCGCACGTGCACATCGATGGTCTTGGGATCGAGCTCAAACGAGCTGTACTCGCCCCAGACCTGCTCGAGCAGGGTCTCGCGGCTGTGGATCTGGCCTGGATGGCGCAGCAAAAATTCCAGCAGGCGAAATTCGCGCGGGGTCAGCTCAACCGGCTGGTCGCCCAGGCTCACCTGGTGCTCTTCAACCACCATGGCGATCGCACCATGGCTGAGCCGTGTCAGGGGGGTGCGCTGCTGCTCCTGCTCAAGCCGCAGGCGCTGCCGCCGGCCCAGGGCCCGGCAGCGGGCCACAAATTCAGGAACCGAGAGCGGCTTGGGCATCACATCGTCGGCCCAGCTTTCAAGCAACGCCACCCGGCTTGGCTCATCGAGCCGCGAGCTCACTGCCATCACAGGCAGGTTGAGCTGCTGCTGGCCCACCCAGTTGACAAAACGGCTGCGGGCCAGGGCGGCAACGGCCAGATCAAGCACCAACAGATCAATGGGCGAGCTGCTGGACTCCTCCTGCAGGCGCTGCTGCGCCTCCTCGCTCTGGTGACAACAGAAGAGATCGAGGCCTGAGGCCGCGATGCGATCGATCAGCGCGGGGGACCAACCAGGCTGACCATCGAGCACAAGAAGCCGCATCGGCTCCTGGCTCACCGCTGTTGGTGCAGGGGCAGAAAGCTGATCACCAGCCGGCGATTGGCATCGATCTGCAGCCAGCCCTCCTCGCGCAGGGCCACCAGCACGCGAGTGACCGTGACGCGGGTGGTGCTGAGCGCCGAGGCGATGTCTTGATGGGTGAGCTTGAGGTTGAGGCGCAGGCCCTGCTCACACGGCTGGCCGTAGCTGGTGGCCAGCAACTCCAGAAACCCGCGCACCCGCTCTTCAATGCGGCGCAGCCCCAGCAGGGCCAGCAGGGCCTCGCTCTGGCGATAGCGCTGCCCCACGGCGCGCAGCAGGCCGATCGCCAGCTGCGGATCGCGGCTGATCGCCTCGCAGCTGATGCACAGCAGATCGGTCTCAGCCATGGTCACCGCCGCATAGGCCTCGACCTGGGTGAGTGGATCGCCAAAAGGCTCACCCGCACCAGCCAGGCCCAGCAGCAGCTCGTCGCCCTGCATCGAGATGGCGGTGAGTTTGACCATGCCGCGCACCACCAGCCAGACGCTGTTCTTGAGCAGGGGCACGCTGCTGCCAGCGCTCAGTTGAACCAGGTTGTTGCTGTTGTAATTGGCCTCAAGCAGATCGCGAAAGCCATCGGAGCGGCTGGCATCGCGGGCAGGTGTGAAGACCATGGCGAGCGCCAGAGGGGTTGGCGCCAACGTACGGAGAGGTTCTGCGCCGCGGGCAAAGCCTGGGTAGTCAGGTGATTAAGAGCTGGTTAGCGCCTGCTGCAGCCGCAGCGTGTCGCTGCTGCACAGTGGAGAGCGGATGCCGCAGGGGCGCTGATGGCTGAAGCGATCACCACCGCCAGCGGCTCGCTGCTGGTGGCTCTGGGGGCGGTGCCGGGGGCCTGGCTGCGTTTTCGCCTGGTCAACCACCTGGAGCCGATGCTGCCCCGCAAGCACTGGGGCACCTTCGGGGTGAACCTGATCGCCTGCCTGGCCCTGGGGCTGATCGTGGGCCTGGGCGCCGATTGCGGCAGCAGCGTCAAGCGTCTGCTGCTGCTCATGGGCACGGGGTTTCTGGGCAGCTTCAGCACCTTCTCCACCTTCATCGCCGAACTGCACGTCGCGCTGGCGGCACGGCACTGGCGTGAGGCCCTGCTGCTGGTGGGGGGCTCGGTGCTCGGGGGCCTGGTGGCGATCAAGGCCGGCATGCTGCTGGGGGCACGGGGATGAGCCACACCAGCCCGCCGCCGCCCAGGCTGCAGAGCGAGTTCAAAGAGCTGGCCCTGGTGGCCGGCGGCGCCATTCCAGGCGCGCTGTTGCGCTGGCAGCTCGAAGGTGCCGCTACGGCCTGGGTGGGCGGCCTCAAGGGCCTGATCGAAGGCGATTTCAGCGCCAACATGCTGGGCTGCCTGCTGCTGGGCCTGCTGCTGGGCCGCCCCCGTCCCCGCGCCCGCCTGATGCTGTGGGCCGGGATCGGCCTGTGTGGCTCGCTGACCACCTTCTCGAGCTGGATGCTCGAGCTGGTGCGCGCGCTTGATCGCGGCGATGCCAGCGGCAGCCTGCAGGTGCTGTTCACCAGCCTGCTGGCGGGTCTGGCGCTGATGGCGCTGGGGCAGTGGCTCGGGCGTCAGCTGGACCGGCAGAGCATGAGCTGATCGAGCCAGTCGCGCAGCTGCTCAAGGGCGCGTCCCTGCAGGCGGTAGTAGGTCCAGCGCCCCTGCTGCCGGTCACTGAGCAGGCCAGCGTCCTTGAGCACCTTGAGGTGAAACGAGAGCTTGGACTGCGCCAGCCCCAGCTGCTCGGTCAGCTCACAGACGCAGCGCTCGCCGGGGGCCAGGGCTTCAACCACCTGCAGCCGAATGGGGTCAGCCAGGGCCTTGAGCAGGGCGCGGGCCTGATCGCCAGCGATGCAGCAGGACGCCGGGGCTTGCGGTTGAGCGGCCATAACCGATCCATTACATTCATCAAGATTTCTTGATGTGTAATTGGAGCGTACCGCAAAAGCTCCGGTGAAAGTCGGCATCAACGGGTTCGGCCGCATCGGCCGGCTGGTGTTCAGAGCCCTCTGGGGCCGCCCCGGCATCGAGATCGTGCA
>VGQS01000122.1 GCA_016882285.1 Cyanobacteria bacterium K_DeepCast_35m_m2_155
CCAAAGCCCCACAACCTGCCTAAACCAGGGGTACGTGCTGCCGCCCTTGCCCGCCATGCCCTACAGCCATCTGCTGGTGCCCACCGACGGTTCGGAACTGTCGCTGGCGGCGCTCGATCAGGCCATCGGCCTGGCCAAGGCCCTGGGGGCGCACCTCACCGTGCTGCACGCCCAGCCGCCGGTGCCGCTGCCGATCCTGGGCATGGGCGATGCGATCGATCCGGTCACGGTCGATGCCCTGATGCGCGCCAGCCGCGACAGTGCCGTGGCGGTCATGGCCGCCGCCGTGGCCCACGTGCAGGCGGCGGGTCTCGAGCCGCGCCAGCAGGCGGTCGAGCATGCCTCCCCCCACGCCGCCATCGTGGAGGCGGCGCGCTCGCTGGGCTGCGATCTCATCGTCATGGCCTCCCACGGCCGCCGCGGGCTCGAGGGGCTGTTGCTGGGCAGCGAAACCCAGAAGGTGCTGGCCACCAGTCCCTGCCCGGTGCTGGTGGTGCGCTGAGGCGATCCCATGGCTCTCAAACGTTTGATGGCAGTGCATTTGTTGTTGCCCCTGCTGTTGGCGCCGGTGCTGCAGGCCGGTGGTGCGTGGGCCGGGCACGCTTGATGGCCGGCCCTATGCCGAAAGCGGCCGCGAGGTCTATGACGGCCAGGGAGGCATCGTGCTCACCTACAGCGTCAGCGCCGAGTGCATCGGCGCGATGGTGTATCCCGACGGGCAGAAGGCGACCAGCTTCATCAGCCCCGATGGCAGCCGCTTCACATACACGATCAAGGCTGCTCCAGGCAGCAAGGGCAGGGCCCTGTCGGGGATGGAGATCCGTGTGGCGCCATGAAGACACTAGGCATGCAGAGAGGCTAAGCCGTTCGTCTGGAGCGCCGAAAAGAATGAGCAGCTCATGGTTGAACGGGGTATCTGCTGCGAGGCGGTGGTGGTTGCGATCGAAGCCGGAGAGCTCCTCGACGCTTTCGAGCAGGGTGCGCTGAACAGCGTTGCCACAGGGCAGAAGGATCAGCGCATCAACATCCGCCTCTCCAGCGGTGATCTCCAGGCCATCCGAACCCGGCCACTGCAGGAGGGGATCCCCTATCAGAACCTGATCAGCAGTGTTCTTCACAAAGATGTGAGCGGCACGTTGCAGGAGCGCGTCACCGCCCGGCTCTGATCGTCCTCGAGCAGGCGTATGCGGTATGACATCTGGGCTTGCTCGGCGGAACCACCCTGCCGATGCTCCCTGGTGGCTACCATTGGTAGGGATCAGATGGGGTGATTGGGCGTGGACACAGCGAAGTTGTTCTCCTCGGGCCGCAGTCAGGCCGTGAGGCTTCCCAAGGACTACCGCTTTCAAGGCAGTGAGGTGGCTGTCAAGCACTTTGGCAATGGGGTGCTGCTGCTCCCCGTTGATGACCCGTGGGCAACGCTGGAGGCCGGTCTTGCGGGTTTCGAGCCGGGCTTCGTGATCGAACGGCAGCAGCCCGAGGAGCAGCAGCGGGAAGCGTTGTCCCCGTGATCCTCCTCGATACCAACATCTGCATCCACGTCATCAACGCGAAGCCACCGGCGGTGCTGGAGCGATTCCGGCAGCACCGGATGGGCGACATCGGGCTCTGCAGCGTGGTCGCCGCCGAACTGGCCTATGGCGTTGCCAAGAGCGGTTCGGCGCGCAACCGCCAAGCCCTGGAGATGTTTCTGGCTCCGCTGGTGATCCTTCCCTTTGATGAGGCAGCCCTTTGGGCCTACGGAGAGCTGCGGGCCGCGCTGGAGCGCAAAGGCACTCCCATCGGAGCGCTCGACACGATGATCGCCGCCCATGCCCTCAGCCAGCAGAGCACGCTGATCACCAACAACACCCGTGAATTCGCCAGGGTGCCAGGGCTGGTTCTGGAGAACTGGGTTCAGCCTTCCTGATCACCCAGGGGCAGCTAAAAGCTGCTGAGCTGGCAGGCAGAACCCAACACCCCACAGCGTCTGAGCGGATGAACGCGATGGTTTCCTGGGGACTTGTCCCAAAGCCATGCCACAGCAATGGCTCTTGGCAAACCTTCTCTGAATGATTTCGCTCAAGAAAAATGGGTCGTCTGAGATTCGAACTCAGGACCAATCGGTTAAAAGCCGAGTGCTCTACCGCTGAGCTAACGACCCGCCCGAGCGCTGGGCGCTGCGGTGTGGCGCGGTGGGCCACCCTGTGAACGTATCACCCGGGCCGCCCCATCGAGAATGGGCTGATCCGCTGCTCCACCAGTCCCCGATGAGCGCCTGTCCCTGGCCGGATCCTGTGGTGCACCCTGAGGCCTGGGTGGCCGACACCGCTGTGCTCATTGGCAACGTGCAGCTGGCGGCCGGCGCCAGCCTGTGGCCCACGGCCGTGGCCCGCGGCGATGTCTGCGCCATCGCCATCGGCGAGGGCAGCAACGTGCAAGACGGGGCGGTGCTCCATGGCGATCCGGGCTACCCGGTGACCATCGGCGCCGATGTGACCATCGGCCACCGGGCCGTGGTGCACGGCGCCACGCTCGACGACGGCTGTCTGATCGGTATCGGCGCCATCGTGCTCAACGGGGTGACGGTGGGTGCCGGTGCCTTGGTGGCGGCAGGCGCCGTGGTCACCAAGGACGTGCCCCCCGGCGCGCTTGTCATGGGGGCGCCGGCGGTGGTCAAGCGCCAGCAGAGCCCCGAAGCCATTGCCGAGCAGCGCCAGCACGCCCGCCGCTACCGCCAGCTCGCCATGGCCCATGCCGGCCGCAGCAGCGAGCTTGGCTTCAGTTGATTGCCAATTGGTCGCCGCCGGGGGCGGTTGGCGGCCGCACTCCTTAAGATCGCCCCACTGAACTGCGTCTTGTCATGGATCTCCGGCTGGTGTTGGTTGCTGCTCCGATCGTGCTGGCCGCCAGCTGGGCCGTGTTCCACATTGGCCGCGCCGCCGTGGGTCAGCTGCAGCTGTTCATCAAGCGCGGTCGCGCCGCCTGATGGTGCTGGTGATCGGTGCCGGCCTGGCCGGCACCGAAGCGGCCTGGCAGATTGCCCGCGCCGGGGTGCCGGTGCGCCTGGTGGAAATGCGCCCTGTGCGGCGCTCACCGGCCCACCACAGCGGCGACTTTGCTGAGCTGGTGTGTAGCAACAGCTTTGGCGCCCTGAGCAGCGACCGGGCGGCCGGGCTGTTGCAAGAAGAATTGCGCCGCCTTGGTTCGCTGGTCATCGGCACCGCCGATGCCCATGCCGTGCCCGCCGGCGGTGCCCTGGCGGTGGACAGGGGCCGCTACAGCGCCGCCCTGACCGCGGCCCTGGAGCAGCACCCGCTGGTAACCGTCGAGCGCTGCGAGCACACCCAGTTGCCGGCGCCCGGTGAACTCGCCGTGCTGGCTACCGGGCCCCTCACCAGCGAGCCCCTGGCCGAGCAGCTGCG
>VGQS01000123.1 GCA_016882285.1 Cyanobacteria bacterium K_DeepCast_35m_m2_155
ACCCCGGCCACATGGGCTGGATGGCGGCGCTGCAGTTCGGCTTCATCGAGCTCGACTGCGCCCTGCTGCATGGCAGCTCGGCCGCTGTCGACGACAGCCTGGGTCCAGACAGCTCGCCGCTGTTGCTGCTGGATCGGCTCACCCGCATGGACGTGAACCTTCTGTTCACCGCCCGCAGCGGCCAGCAGTTCCGCCTCGAGCTCAGCGACGGTGGCATCGAATCGCAGGTGCGGGATCTGGAGGGCCAACGGCAGCACCAGCAGAGCGTTCCCCAGCGCCAAGTGATCGGCATCGGCGCCGGCGTCCGCTACACCCTCTATGACCCCGGCAGCGATCGCGTCGACTTCCTCGTCGCCGGCAGCAGGCCTCAGCAACGGGCGCGGGGGTTTGCGTGACACCGCAGCTTGGGGGAATGCTCGAGACCCTGCAGGTGGACCTGGCCGGGCGACAGCTGCGCCTGGTGCTGGAGCGCCGGGGGCCGGCGGCGGCCCCCCTTGGGCTGCTGCTGCCCGCCTTGAGCACGGTGTCGAGCCGGGGCGAATGGCAAGCGTTGGCCGAGGCGGTGGGCGATCAGCGCCAGCTGGTGAGCTTCGACTGGCCCGGTTTCGGCGACAGCGACCGCCCCGCGATCTCCTATGACGCCGCCCTGCTGCGCTCGGCGCTGCGGGCCGTGCTCTCCTATCTGCGCACCACCAACCGCCAGCGCATCACCGTGATCGCCGCCGGCCACAGCGCCTCGGTGGCCCTGGGATTGGCGGCGGAATGGTCGGCTCGTTGGCAGAGCCTGGTGGCGGTGGCCCCCACCTGGCGTGGGCCACTTCCCACCATGACGGGCTGGCCGCCCCAACAGTTCAGCTGGCTGCAGCAGGTGATCGCCGCACCGCTGATCGGACCGGCTCTGTACCGGCTCAACACCAGCCGAGCCGTTCTCAAGCTGATGTTGCGCCGTCATGTCTGGCTGGACCCTGACCTGTTGACCCCACAGCGGATTCGGGAGCAACAACAGCTGGCCCGCAGCCCGGGGGCGCGCTTCGCGAGCGTGGCCTTTGTGACCGGAGGTCTTGATCCAGCGGTCGATCGAGCCTGGTGGCTCCAACAGGCTCGGCTGCTGCAATGCCCTCTGCAGCTGGTGGTGGCCGCCCAGGCACCACCGCGCTCGCGATCTGAAATGGAAGCCCTCGCCGCAGCGGCGGATCAGGTCAGTGTGGTTCCAGGGCGGCTGGGCCTCCACCAAGAATTTGGCGCCCTCCTGGCCCGGCAACTGCTGGAGAACGTCGCGTCGATTGACTGATCACCAACGCCACCACAAAGCCCAGGAATTGCACCATCACCACACACGGGCCTGAGGGAAGGTTCGTTAAGCCCGATCCCAGTAACCCCATCAGGGCGCAACCGCCTCCCAGAAGAGCTGAACTGACGACATAAACAGGAAAGCGACGGCTGAGCAGGCGGCCTGCGCAAGCAGGAATCACCACAAATGCACTGATCAGCAAGACACCCACCGCTTTGATCGAGACCGCCACAACCACCGCCAGCAAAACAATGAAGGCCAGGCGGTGCCAGCCGGTGCGCACACCCATCGCCCCGGCGAGATCGGTGTTGAGCGTGAGCAGAACCTGAGCGCGAAGGCTCAGGCTCAGATACAGCAAAGCAACCAGAAGCAATCCACCGATCACGCCGAGATCCACCCAGCTGATGCCCAGAATGTCGCCGAATAGCAGCTGTTGAATCCCACCGCGATAGGTCTCTACCAGACTCAGGGCAAGCACAGCAGCCGCCAGCGAGCTCGAATACACAATGTTCAGCAGTGCATCCGTGGGCAATGCGCTGCGTTGCACCAGTTGATGCACCAGCAAGGCGAAGAGCACGGCAAACGGTATCAACACCACGGTGGGATTGATCCCTAGCAGAATGCCCAGAGTGATTCCAAGTAGGGCCGAATGGCCAAGCGCGTCGCTGAAGAATGAGAGCTGGCGCAACACGGCAAAGCTGCCTAATAAACCACCCAGAGCGCCGGTGAGTAGTCCCCCCACCAGGGCACGCTGCATGAAGGGTTCGGCCAGGATGGAGGCCAGAGCGGCGGCGTCAGCCATGATGCTGATGCCGGTAGGTGATCATGTTGGGCCCGTAGAGCTCATTCAAGCTCTGGGGGCTGAGGGCATGATCCGGGCTGCCACCACAGCGCAAACGCCGATTCAGGCAGAGCACCTGATCACAGCTGCGGCGCACCATGTCGAGGTCATGGGAGACCTGCAGTACCGTCCAGCCCTCCTGGCGGCGCAAGTTGAACAACAGCTGTTGGAAGTGCTCATTGGAGGGCGCATCCAGGCCCGCCTGGGCCTCATCCAGCACCAACAACTGGCGGGGGCGCACCACACAGAATGCCAGGAGAACCCGCTTGAGTTGACCGCCTGAGAGCTCACTCAACAAGCGCTGGCCCAGATCCTCGCAACCGGTGCGCTGCAGGGCCTGCTGCACCGAAACACGGCGCTTACGGTGGTCCTTCCAGGGGAGTCGCAGCCCTGGGGGGTCGTAGCCGAAGCCGACGAACTCCGCCACGGTGAGCGGGAAACGCCCTTGCAGAGCCAGAGTCTGGGGCACATAAGCGATCTGGGCGCGGACGGCTCGAGGGAGCTGCCCATCGATGCCCAGCGGTTGCCCAAGGATCTCCACCGCACCGGATCGCCGAGGCACCAGCCCCAGCAAGGCGGCCACGAGGGTGCTTTTGCCGGCACCATTGGGCCCCACCAGGGCGGTATCGCTTTCCGGGGAAAGGGCGAAGGACACGCCCTCCACCGCAAGCCGGCCGCTCCGCTCAACACTGAGATCTTGAACCTGCAGGACGGGCTGACGCATCAGGACTCAGCCACCAAAGGCCTGGATCAGATCGGCCACATTGCGGCGCATAACCACAAAGTAGGTCTGAGGGTCGCTGGCGGAGCGGTCTGAACCCGTTTCGAGGGGGTCGAACACGCTGATCTTGATGCCCAGATCCTTGGCGAGGGTGTTGAAGGAACGCTGCCCCTCCTGCGGTTCGCTCAACAGGGCCTTGAGCTGGGTTTGCCTCACCTCGGCGGCCACCCGCTGGAGGTCAGCCGGGCTGGGGTTCAGCTCCGGCACATCCACCAGGAAATCAGCCTTGAGGTTGTAGCGCTGGGCGAAGTAGGGGGCGAAGTCGTGGAAGGCCACAAACGTTTTGCCCCGATAGGGCTCAAGTTGGCCGGCGATCTCGCTGTTCAGTTGCCGCAGCTGGGTGATGTACGCGGCTGCATTGCGCTTGTAACCCTCAGCGCAGCTGGGGTCAGCCTTGATCAGCCCGTCGCGGATGGTTTCCACCTGCTGCACGGCCC
>VGQS01000124.1 GCA_016882285.1 Cyanobacteria bacterium K_DeepCast_35m_m2_155
TTGTGGCTGTGCCTGCCCTGTTTTACGAGCGCGGCAGCACGATCAGCGTGCAACAGGCCTTTGCCGAGCTGCTGCGCCGGCCGCTGCGCTACCTGCTGGCGGGGGTGCTCTTTTCGGTGGTGGCGGCACTCGGTTTTGTGCTCTGCATCCTGCCGGGCGTTGCCGTGATGCTGGTTCTGCCGATCTACGTCAACCGCATCTTTTTGAGCGATCAGCCCATCACCGATGCCTTTGCGGCGTCGTTTCAGGCGGTGTACCGCTCAGCCAACGGCTCAGATTTTCTGGGCATCGAGTTGCTCGCCTGGGTGCTGGTGGCTGTGGTCTCGATCTGCACCTGCGGCCTTGGTGCTTTGGTGGCGGTGCCTGTGAGCACCTTCTATCTGCAGAACGCCGCGTATCACAAGGGCTTGATCAGCTGAGCGGGAATCCTGGAAAGCCGCGAATGCCCAGGCCAAAGCTGAGCCACAGCCGCAGCAGCCAGTAGGTCACCAGGGCAACCGCCAGCCAGCCCAACGGCCAGGCGGGCAGCTGGGCTGGCACCAACCGCCGCTGGCGAAGGGCCAGCACCGACCACCACAGCAGCGCTGCTGCCGCCAGCGGGCCGAATGCATGCAGGGCGATCGATTCACCCAGGTCGCCAGCCAGGGCGTTACTGGTGGCGCGGGTCAGAAAGCAGGTGGGACAGGGGATGCCTGTCATGGCCCGCAGCGGACACGGCCAGCCGGGCAGCGCTGGGTGCAGCCCTTTGAGCCACAGGTAGCCCGTCAGGGTTGCCGGCAGCAGGCAGCCCGCGTGTTGAAGGCGGCGTAAAAAGCGGTTCAGGTTCTGAGCGGCGGCGCGCTGATGGTCAGCGGTCGACCGAGCCCATGATCACGTCGATCGAGCCGAGGATCGCCATGATGTCGGCCACCTTGTTGCCCTTGAGGATGTGGGGCAGGATCTGCAGGTTGTTCTGATCGGCGGCGCGGATCTTGAAGCGCCAAGGGGTGACATCGTTGTTGCCCTGAATGAACACACCGATCTCGCCTTTGCCTGACTCGAGCCGGGTGTACAGCTCACCCTCGGGAATCTTGAAGGTGGGCGCCACCTTCTTGGCCACGTACTGGTAATCAAAGCCGGCGAATTCGCTGGTTTTGCCTTCGGCCATGCGGCGCGCTTCCAGGTTTTCGGTGGGGCCGCCAGGGATCATGGCGCAGGCCTGGCGCAGGATCTTGAGCGATTCGCGCATCTCCTGCACGCGCACCCGGTAGCGGGCAAAGCAGTCGCCTTCGCTGGCGGTGGCCACATCCCAGTCGAAATCGTCGTAGCACTCGTAGTGATCCACCTTGCGCAGGTCCCAGGGCACCCCTGAGGCGCGCAGCATCGGGCCCGAGAGGCTCCAGTTAATCGCCTGCTCGCGGTTGATCGTGCCGAGACCCTCGATGCGCTTGCGGAAGATCGGGTTGTTGGTGATCAGCTTTTCGTACTCGTCGATCTTGGGGCCGAACCAGTCGCAGAAGTCGAGGCACTTCTCCAGCCAGCCGTAGGGCAGATCGGCCGCCACGCCGCCGATGCGGAAGTAGTTGTTGTTGATCAGGCGCTGACCGGTGGCCGCTTCCCACAGGTCGTAGATCATCTCCCGCTCGCGGAAGATGTAGAAGAACGGCGTCTGGGCGCCCACATCAGCCAGAAAGGGTCCCAGCCACAGCAGGTGGTTGGCGATGCGGTTGAGCTCCAGCATCAGCACCCTGATGTAGCTGGCGCGCTTCGGCACCGGCACATCGGCCAGCCGCTCGGGGGCGTTGACGACGATCGCCTCGTAGAACATGCCGGCCGCGTAGTCCATGCGGCTCACGTAGGGCACGAACATCACGTTCGTGCGGTTTTCGGCAATCTTCTCCATGCCGCGGTGGAGGTAGCCGATCACCGGCTCGCAATCCACCACGTCTTCGCCATCGAGCGTCACCACCAGCCGCAGCACCCCGTGCATCGAGGGGTGGTGGGGGCCGAAGTTGACCACCATCGGCTCGGTGCGGGTTTCGAGCTGGGTCATGGCGGCCCGATCGGCAGCGTCGGCAGAGGCATCCTAAGGAGGCCGCGTGGCGCTTCAGTCAGTGTTCAGGATGGCCCGATGGGATCTGCTCCAGCCGCTGCCGCTTTTGAGCATGTGCCCGTGCTGGCCGAGGCGGTGCTGGCCGGTTTGGCCGAGCTGCCGGCCGCCGGCGGAGTCTTGCTGGACTGCACCCTTGGCGGCGGCGGTCACAGCAGCCTGTTGCTGGCAGCCCACCCTGGCTTGCGCCTGATCGGGCTGGACCAGGACCCAAGCGCCCGCGCCGCCGCCGCCAAGGCGCTTGCCCCCTTTGCCGATCGGGTGCAGGTCGTGGCCACCAACTTTGCCGACTACACCCCATCCGAGCCGGTGGCGTGTGTGCTGGCTGATCTGGGGGTCAGCAGCCCCCAGCTTGATGTGGCCGCGCGGGGTTTCAGCTTTCGCCTCGAAGGCCCGCTCGACATGCGCATGAACCCCGATGGCGGGGACACCGCCGGGGAGTTGATCGATCGTCTGGATGAGAGCGAACTGGCCGATCTGATCTACACCTATGGCGAGGAGCGGCTCTCGCGCCGCATCGCCCGCCGCATCAAAGAGCAGGGGCCTTGGGGAGAGCCAGGCAAGCCGCGCACCACCGCCGAGCTGGCCTACCTGATTGCGGGCTGCTTTCCGCCGCAGGCCCGCCGCGGCCGCATCCATCCGGCGACCCGCAGCTTTCAGGCGCTGCGCATCGCCGTCAACGATGAGCTGGGGGTGCTCGATCGGCTGCTGGCGGCTGCCCCCGACTGGTTGGTGCCGGGGGGGCTGTTTGGTGTGATCAGTTTTCACTCACTCGAAGATCGGCGCGTCAAGACGGCCTTTTTGACCGACGAGCGGCTCGAGCGCATCACCCGCAAGGCGGTGCAGGCCACCGACACCGAAAGCGCCGCCAATCCCCGCGCCCGCAGCGCCAAGCTGCGCATCGCCCGGCGCCGGTCGTCCCCAGTCGCTTAGGCCGTGATCGGGGTGTGGCGCGCCTGCAGCACGGCCGCCACAAAGGCCCGGCGCTGGAAGCGGGTCCAGATGTCGGCCGCCACAAACGCAGGCCGCCGTTGGATCCGCTGCCACCACTGCTGCAGATCAGGGCGTTGCAGCAGCTCCAGTTCGCCGGCCATGGCCAGCCGGGCGCACAGCACGGCACCGGTCACATCGGCCCGGCTGATGCACTCACCAAACAGCCACCCCGATGGCTGCGGTGCCGGCAGGCTGTTGAGATACGTGATCACCTGGGCCCGCATGGCCCCCAGGGTCTGCGCCGCAGGTGTGCCGGTC
>VGQS01000125.1 GCA_016882285.1 Cyanobacteria bacterium K_DeepCast_35m_m2_155
AGAAAGGCGATCACCTGATCGAGCAGTCCTTCCAGGTCGAGCTGGCTGCCCTGGGCGGCGCTGGCCACCAGGTTGTCGAGCCGCTGCCAGCGGAACACCTCACCGTCAAACAGCATCTCCTTGAGGCTCTGGCGCAGTGATGGATCGGGATCTTCCATCAACCGCCGCGCAAAGTACGGATAGGCCGCGCCCAGGATCTTGAAGTCGGGGTCGACGCTGAGGGCGATGCCCTCCAGGGTCACCAGCGAGCGGATGATCAGGGCGTAATAGGGCGGCACCCGGAACGGGAAGCGGTACATGACGCCGCTGAGGTCGTCGGTGACGGCCTTGAAGTCCATGCGGCTGACGCCCTGCTCGAGCGCCTGGCCGAACACCGTTTCAAAGGCCGGCACGATCGGCTCGAGGTTCACGTCTTCAGCCAGGAAACCGAGGCTGACGAAGTCCTTGGAGAGCTTGCCGAAATTGCGGTTGACCAGGTGCACCACCGCCTGGATCAGGCCGGTGCGCGACTCCCTGGTGACCTCGCTCATCATGCCGAAATCGAGGTAGGCCAGGCGTCCATCGGCCAGGGCCAGCAGGTTGCCCGGGTGCGGGTCGGCGTGGAAGAAGCCGTGCTCCAGCAGCTGCTGCAGGCTGCAGTCGACCCCAACCTGCACCATGTCGTCGGGATCGAAACCGAGCTCCCGCACCGCCTCGAGGTTGGTGAGCTTGACGCCATCGATCCACTCCATGGTCAGCACGCGGCGGCTGGTGGCCTCGCGGTGGATGCGCGGCACGGCGATGCGGGGGTTGTGGGCGTGGAGCTGGGCGAACTTTTCAGCGTTCGAGGCTTCGTTGAAATAGTCCATCTCCTCGAACACCCGCTTGCCCAGCTCGTCGATCAGGGCCACCAGATCACTGCGGATCAGGCCCACGTTGCGGTTGAGCCAGGCGGCGATGTTGCGCACGATGTAGAGATCGAGCGTGATCTGCTCCCGCAGGCCGGGGCGTTGCACCTTGACCGCCACCTTCTCGCCGTTGTGCAGCACGCCTTTGTGCACCTGGCCCAGGGACGCGGCCGAGATCGGTTCAGGATCCAATTGGGCATAGATCTCGGAGACCGGTGCGCCCAGGTCTTCTTCGATGCAGGCCATCGCCAGGGCCGACTCAAAGCCAGGCAACTGGTCCTGCAGCTGGGCCAGCTCCTCGAGCAGCAGCGGCGGCACGATGTCGGGCCGGGTGCTCAGCGCCTGGCCGGCTTTGATGAAGGCGGGGCCCAGCGACGCCACCAGGTCGGCCGCCTCCTTGGCGCGGGCGCGGGCCACGTCGGGGTCTTTCAGTCGTTGAATCAACCAGTCGAAGCCGACCCCCAGCAGGTACAGGCCGATCGGCACCAGGGTCTGCCAGAAACGTTTCAGCAGGCGACCCGGGTGGCCGGCATAGATGCGGGTGATGGCCTCGGGGTCGTACGCGAGCAAACCCGCCGCTTCAATGAAGTCGCTGATCTCGGCAGCTGTTTCAGCGCTGGTATGAGACGGGGAACTGACCATGGCGGTCGGGCGGCCTGCGGCTTGGCACCACCCCCCTTCTAAACGAAAGAGACAGCCGCTACGGTCGGGCCGATCACCGCTGCACCTTCGGAGACTGCCGTGCTCACCGGTCTGCGGCTTGAGAACATCGCCCTCATCGAGGTTCTCGAGCTGAATTTCGGTGGCGGTTTCACCGTGCTGACCGGTGAGACCGGTGCGGGCAAATCGATTTTGCTCGATGCCCTTGATGCCCTTTTGGGGGGCTCAGGACCTCGCTTGCTGCGGCAGGGGGCCGAGCGGGGCGTGATCGAAGCGAGTTTCAGCCTCACGCCGCCGCTTCAGGCCTGGCTGAGCGAGCAGGAGTTCGAGCTCGACGATGACGAGCTGCTGCTCAGCCGCGAGTGGCGCCTCAGCGAGGAGCGCCTCAGCAGCCGCCACCGGCTCAATGGTGTGGCCGTGAACCGCCAGCAGATCCAGGAGTTGCGGCCCCTGCTGCTGGATCTGACTGTGCAGGGCCAGACCCAGCAGCTGGCGCGTCCGGGTCAGCAGCGCCGCTGGCTCGATCGCTTTGGTGGTGATGCCCTTGCCAAAGCTCTCGAGCCGGTGGCTGCGGCCCACCGCGCCTGGAAGCAGGCGGCTGCAGCTTTGGAGAGTGCCCGCAGCCAGTGGGATCAGCTGCAGCAGCAGCGCCAGCAACAGGAGCAGTTGCTGGTCGATCTGGAGGCGGCCCAATTGGATGATCCGCACGAGCGCCAGCGGCTGCAGGCCGAGCAGGACCGCCTCGCCCATGGTGTGCGCCTGCAGGAAGGGGTCATGACCCTGTTGGGGCGGCTGCAGGAGGGGGCCGAGGAGGTGCCCTCGGCGCTCGAGCATCTCGCTGCCTGCGAGCAGGAACTCGCCCAGATGGCGGCCCTCGATCCCGCGGGGGCGGGCCCACTGGCGCAGGCCTGCAGCGATGCCTCTGCGTTGCTGCAGGACCTGGCCCGTGACCTGGACCGCTATGGCAGCGCCCTGGAGAGCGACCCCGAGAGCCTGGCGGCCCTGCAGGAGCGCATGGCCCAGCTCAAGGCGCTTGAGCGCCGCCATGGGCAGGACCTCTCAGCGTTGATCGCCCTGCGTGATCAGCTGCGCGAGCAGCTCGCCCCGGGCGGCGGTGAGGCGTCGCTTGCAGCGCTTGAGGTTGCCGAAGCCGAGGCGCGCCGCGCCCGCGATGCTGCCAACACCAGCCTGACGCAGGCGCGCCACACCGCTGCCACCCAGTTGGAGCAACAACTGTTGGCGGCCTTGCGTCCCATGGGCCTGACCCATGTGCGTTTTGCCGTCAAGCTGGAGCCCGCCGCCCCCAGCGACGACGGCGCCGATGCCGTGCAGTTTCTGTTTTCGGCCAACCCGGGTCAGCCCCTGGCGCCGCTGGCCGAGGTGGCCTCGGGCGGCGAGATGTCGCGCTTTTTGCTGGCGCTCAAGACCTGCCTGGCCGCGGCCGATGCGCACGTGACCCTGCTGTTCGATGAGATCGACAGCGGTGTCAGCGGCCGTGTCAGCGGTGCGATGGCCGAACTGCTGCAGCAACTGGCGTCCCAGCGGCAGGTGTTCTGCGTCACCCACCAGCCGCTGGTGGCGGCCGCGGCCGACCACCACTACCGCGTCAGCAAGGTCGTCCAAGCCGGCGCAACCCACACGCGAGTGTCCCACCTGCGGGACACTCAGGCACGAGCGGCCGAGCTGGCCGAGCTGGCCGGGGGTGACC
>VGQS01000126.1 GCA_016882285.1 Cyanobacteria bacterium K_DeepCast_35m_m2_155
TTGAGCGCGCTGGCCACCGGACCTCAGCTGCACGGCATGGCGCTGGTGGGTTCAGGCAGCGCCGTGCCAGCGGCGAGCGTGAGCAATGCAGCGCTGAGCGAGCGGGTCGACACCAGTGACGACTGGATTCGCACCCGAACGGGCATTGCCGCGCGGCGCATCGCCGGCCCCGGTGAAGGCCTCACCGCGCTGGCGGCCCGGGCGGCCCAGGCGTGCCTCGAGCAGGCGGGCTGGAGCGCCGATCAGGTGGATCTGATCGTGCTGGCCACCTCGAGCCCCGACGATCTGTTTGGCACGGCGCCGCGCATTCAGGCGGCCATCGGCGCCAGCGGTGCCGTGGCCTTTGACCTGACCGCCGCGTGCAGCGGTTTTCTGTTTGCCCTGATCACCGCTGGCCAATACCTGGCCAGCGGTGCGATGCGGCGTGCCCTGGTGATCGGCGCTGATCAGCTGAGCCGCTGGGTCGACTGGGATGACCGGCGCACCTGCGTGCTGTTTGGCGATGGCGCCGCGGCCGTCGCGGTTGAAGCTTGCCCCGCCGAGCACAGCGGGCTGCTGGGCTTTCGCATGCGCAGCGACGGCAGCCGCAACGCCTGCCTGACCCTGGCGCAGACCGAGACGCGCGACGCCTTGCTTGAGGGGGTCAGCAGCCAGAAAGGGGGCTTCGCGCCGATCCAGATGAACGGCCAGGAGGTCTACAAATTTGCGGTGCGGGAGGTGCCGGCTGTGCTGGCCGAACTGCTCGAGGCCACAGGCACGCCTGCCGATGCCCTCGACTGGCTGCTGCTGCACCAGGCCAACCAACGCATCCTCGATGCGGTGGCCGATCGCTTTGCGGTGCCCCACGAGCGGGTGCTCAGCAACCTGGCGCACTACGGCAACACCTCGGCCGCCACGATCCCGCTGATGCTCGATGAGGCCGTACGCGACGGCCGGGTGCGGCCAGGGCACCTGTTGGCCAGCAGCGGCTTCGGCGCGGGCCTGAGCTGGGGTGCGGCGCTGCTGCGCTGGAGTGGGCCCGGTCGCTGAGGCCTAATCTCCTGCCACAAGCAGCAGGAGCCACGGTTCATGGGCAATGCCTGGGTGTTTCCCGGCCAGGGATCGCAAAAGGTGGGCATGGCCGCTGGCGTGCTGGAGCTGCCCGGTGGGCGCGCGCGCTTTGCAGCGGCATCCGAGCTGCTGGGGCGCGATCTGCTGGCGATCTGCGAAGGCGAAGGGGAGGGCGATCTCAACGACACGCGCAACACCCAGCCGGCCCTGTTTGCCGTTGAAAGCCTGCTGATCGACGCGCTCAAGGCCCAGGGCCGCGCCCCGCAACTGGTGGCCGGCCACAGCGCCGGTGAACTGGTGGCGCTGTATGCCGCCGGCGTGTTGGATGCCGACACCGGCCTGCAGCTGATCAAGACCCGCAGTGAGCTGATGGCGGCTGCCGGCGGCGGCGCCATGACGGCGGTGATGGGGTTTGATCGCACCCAGCTCGAGGAGCTGGTGGCAGCCACGGATGGCGTGGTGATCGCCAACGACAACAGCGACGCCCAGGTGGTGATCTCAGGCAGCCCCGAGGCGGTGGCTGCTGTCAGCAGCCAGCTGAGCTGCAAGCGGGCGATTCCGCTGGCGGTGAGTGGCGCCTTCCACTCGCCGTTCATGGCCGAGGCGGCCGGCGCCTTTGCCCAGGTGCTGGCGGCGGTGCCCTTTGCTGATGCCCAGATCCCCGTGATCAGCAACACCGATCCCACCCCCGAGACCAGCGGCGAGGCCCTCAAGGCCCGGCTCACCAGCCAGATGACCAGCGGCGTGCGCTGGCGCGAAACGATGCAGCGCCTGAGCGCCGCTGGCATCAATGTGGCGGTGGAGATCGGACCGGGCAACGTGCTCAGCGGCCTGATCAAGCGCAGCTGCCCGGAGATCACCACCGCCCAGATCAGCACCGCCGGCGACCTGGGCCAGTGAATCGCCCTGTGAATGCGATGAAGCGGGTGCTCAGGCGCCGCAAACGGGCGGAGCCCCCCGCCCTGCTGAGCACGCCGAAACCCAGCCTCACCTACCGGCTGATCAGCTATCTGCTGGTCTTTCCGATCTACCGGCTGCTGTTTCGCGGCCGCACCGGCTCCAACGCCCATGTGCCGATGGAGGGGGCGATGGTGGTGGTGGCCAACCACGGCTCCCATCTCGACCCGCCGCTGTTGGGCCATGCCCTGGGGCGTCCGGTGGCGTTCATGGCCAAGGCCGAGCTGTTCAAGGTGCCCCTGCTGGGGCCGATCATCCGCGCCTGCGGCGCCTACCCGGTGGCCCGCGGCGCCAGCGATCGCGAAGCGATCCGCACCGCCACCGACCGGCTCGAAGAGGGCTGGGCCATTGGCGTGTTCATCGATGGCACCCGCCAGGCCGATGGCCGCGTCAACGACCCCCAACCCGGTGCCGCCCTGTTGGCGGCCCGTGCCGGTGTGCCGCTGCTACCCGTGGCGATCATCAACAGCCACCGGGCCCTGGGGACCGGCAGCAAGCGGGCCCGGCTGGTGCCGATTCACATCCGCATCGGCACGCTGATCCCGCCGCCGGCCAGCCGCCGCCGCCCTGACCTTGATGCCGCCACCGCCGCCTGCCAGCAGCAGATCAACGCCCTGCTCGATCAGGGCCTGCTCAGCGGCCGCGAGCTCCAGCCACGCCTCCCAGCCACGTCGGCAGATGCTCTGCCGCCCAGCCCCTGATGTCCTGACCGCTGAGCACCCACAACGCTGAGCGCAGGGTGTCGAACCAGAGCTTGCGACGGGGCTCGCGCTGGCAATCGTTGCCGCAACTGACCGGCACCGGGGTGAGGTGAATGCCGCGGCTGCCCGCCACCAGGCGCCCCACCAGCAGGGCCCGCTCCATGTGATCGCTGCTGGTGACCAGCAGTGCATGGCGAATGCGGGCCCGGCGCAGATCGTCAACCAGGGAGGTGAAGTTGGAGACCGTGTCGGAGGCGCGGTAATCGAGCAGCACCTGGCCCTGGGGCAGGCCCTCGCGCTGGGCAAACAACCAGTGGGCGTACTCGGGGTTGCTGCCGCCGCTGACCACCACGGGCAAGCCCCGCTGGCGGGCCAGCTCGGCAGCTGCTTGCTCGCGCGCCACATCGCCACCGAGCACCAGGATCATCTGCGGCTTGGGCGGGGCCGGCAGCCACCAGCCACGCGACAGCCAGAGCAGCGAGGTGCTGGCGGCAA
>VGQS01000127.1 GCA_016882285.1 Cyanobacteria bacterium K_DeepCast_35m_m2_155
TCGCGTCTGATGGCGCCGCTGCTGGGCAAGCAGATGCCCAGCAAGGAGCTGTGTGATCTGATTCTCAAGATCCCTCAGTTCTGAGCGATTGGCCGCCACGGCATCGCCCAGCTAATTGCCGCTGTCGGGCGGTGGTGGGATCGCGGCCGCCGGGCCGTCGAGGGTGTTGCTGCAGAGCTGCAGCACGATCTTTTGCGCCACACTGCCGGCCTCCGGTGAGGCCCAGCGCTCCCAGGCGCCATCGACGCGCCAGGTGTTGCGCAGGCTGCTGCACTGCACAGCGATCGCTGTAGCTCCGGAACGCCGAGCTCCCACATCGGCCAGGGCCGGTTGCACCAGGGTGATGCGCACGCCGCCGGGGTGCAGCTGCCAACCGCTCCAGTCGACCAGGGTGTTGCTGAAACGCCGCCATTGCACCTGAGCGCTGCGCTCGCGCAGGGTCATGGCGGCCCGGTCGCGCCGTTCGCCTGGGCTCAGCAGCAGGGCGGCCTGGGCATAGGGATCAGCTGTCGGGTCGGGACCGGGGGTCAGGGCTGGCGCTGGTGCTGCTGCGGACTGGCGGCTGCTGGAGCTGGCTGCCGGCAACCGCAACCAGTGACCCACCAGTAACGCCTCAGGCTTCACTGCCGGATTGGCCCGCTGCAGCGCTGCCACCGTGGTGCCCTGGCGCAGGGCGATGGCCTCAAGGGTGTCGCCCGCGGTGATCTGCACAGCGTTCTGAGGCGGCGGCAGGCGAAGTGTTGCCCCCACCTGCAGCGCCAGAGGATCAAGACCCGGGTTGGCGCGCTGCAGTGCCGAGATCGTGGTGCCGTGGCGCAGGGCGATGGCCTCGAGGGTGTCGCCGTTTTGAATCACGACACTGCTTTGCGGTGCGGCGATCTGAGCCTGCACTGGAGCGCCTGAAACACTCAGAATCGTCAGGCTCAGACCAGTGCTGACCGCAGCGATCAGCGTTCCTAGCTTGCCCATGCAGCCGTCGCGGGTGATGGGCTCAAAAGCTAAGGCCCTGCTGCTGGTTCTGTTCGTCGCGCTGTTGTGCTGGCGGGTTGGGTTGGCCTTGCTGCAGCCCAGTGGCCCTGGTGCGGCTGATCCGGCACAGTTGCTGGGCACGCGCGCGCAGCGCGAGCTGAGTCTGCAGGTTCGCCTGCTCGAGGATCCCAGGGGCAGTGCCGATGCTCAGCGCTGCAGGGCCCTGGGCCAGATCGAGCGTCCTACCAGTATCCAGGGACGCATCGAGCTGAATGTCTCGCCTTGTCAGCCGTTGCAAGCGGGTTGGTTGGTTGAGGCCAGCGGCGTGCTGAGCCGTCCCCAGAGCGCGCCCCATCCACTGCTCGCAGGTCCTGCCGAGCGGTTGGCCAGGCAGGGGGTCTGGAGTCAGCTGCGGGTGTCGCAGGTGCAGGTGCTGGCACGGCCACAGGCACCGGTGGCTGAGCTGCGCCGGCGCATCGCCACGCGCCTGCAGCAGCAGGCCGGCCCCGTCAATGGCGGGGTGCTTTCGGCCCTGGTGCTCGGCAGTGCGGTGGTGCCGCTCCCTGATGCGGTGCGTCAGAGCTTCCGTGCTGCCGGGCTCTCACACGCGCTGGCGGCCTCAGGCTTTCATCTGAGTGTGCTGCTGGGGGCGGTGCTGGTGGTGGGACGGCGGCTGGCCCGTCCGCCGCGTCTGGCTCTGGCAGCCGCGGCGATGCTGTTGTTTCTGCTGCTGGCAGGCCCGCAGCCCTCGGTGTTGCGGGCCGTGGGTATGGGGGCCATCGCCCTGCTGTTGCTTGAAGGCGGGCGACGCAGCAGGCCTCTGTTGGTGCTGCTGATCACGGCCAGCGCTCTGTTGCTCTGGCGCCCCGACTGGCTGCTCGATGTGGGCTTTCAGCTCAGCGTGGCGGCGACGGCAGGTTTGATCCTCACCGCCCGACCGCTTGAGCAGGCCCTGGCCAGCCATGGGCCGCGTTGGCTGGCTGCCGCTGTTGCCGTGCCGCTTGCGGCCATGGTGTGGACCCTGCCGCTGCAGCTCTTGCACTTTGGCGTGGTGCCGCTCTATGCGGTGCCCGCCAACCTGCTGGCGGCGCCGCTGCTCACCCCGCTCACCCTGGCGTCCATGGCGCTGGCCCTTGTGGCTGTGCTGCTGCCGGCTGGCCTGCCGCTGCTGCTGCCACCGGTGGCGGCCCTGGCGGCCCTGCTGGTGCAGATCACCCAGTGGATGGCGGCGTTGCCCATGGCCCAGTGGCAGCTCGGGCGCCCCGAACCGCTGCTGGTGCTGCTGCTGGCTGGTGCCAGTGCGGCGTTGGCGCTGCCGCGGGTGCCTGGGCGTTGGCGCTGGGCGGCGGGTGGCGCGCTGCTGCTTGTGGCGGCAGTGCATCTGGGTGCGTTGCGCGCCGATCAGCTGCTGCTGGTGCACCAGCAGCGGGGGCTGCAGGCCTCCGATCTTTTGGTGGCGCGGCACCAGGGGCGTGCAGCGCTGATCAGCAAGCGCGCCGATCGCGCCAGCTGCCTGCAGGCGGCGCGTCTGGCCCAGGGGTTGGGGATTCAGCGTTTTGACTGGGCCCTGTTGCTTGATCCGATCGCGCCTGAAGAGCCCAGCTGCTGGCAGCGTCAGGCGGGTTTGGTGCAGCCGTCTGAAGCACAAAGCGCGCCGCTGCTGCCCGGGCAGCGGCTGGTGAGCCCGGGGCTTGAGGCCACCCCTCTGGCGGTTGAGGCCCAGGCCTTCGCCCTGCGCATTGGTGATCGTCACTGGCTGCTGCTGCCCGATCGCCAGTCGCTGTGGGCCTGGCAACAGGGTGCAGGCGAACCACCATCGCCTGCGTCATGGCAGGGGCTCTGGCTCGGCTTCAAGCCATCGGCCTCAGAGCGCCGCCAGCTCGATGCCGTTGGGCAAGGAGCCCTGCAGCGCTGGTTCAGCGGCTCGGCAGCGCGTCGCCGTTGGCGTGGCTGGTGGGCAAGTGGTCCCAGCGGGTCCCTGCTCTGGAGCGGCGGCGGCACCCGGCAACTGGCCGGGGGTTAGCTCGGGGCCGGTCGATCCTTAAAGTGCCTGGAGCCTGCGGGCTGTTCCTGGTGCGGATCGCCGCCTCGTGGCGATCAGGCTGAGGGGCCATGGAGAGGTGGCTGAGTGGTCGAAAGCGAACGACTCGAAATCGTTTGAAGGGCAACCTTCCGTGGGTTCGAATCCCACCCTCTCCGTATTCAGAAGGTCC
>VGQS01000128.1 GCA_016882285.1 Cyanobacteria bacterium K_DeepCast_35m_m2_155
TGTGCCGGCAGTACGGCGCCAGTGAGGCCCTGGACATGGGCCTGGTCAATGCGGTGGTGCCGCTGGATGCGCTGCAGGCTGAAGGTGTGCGCTGGGGCCGTGAAGTGCTGCGCCACAGCCCCACGGCAATCCGCTGCCTCAAGGCGGCCTTCAACGCCGAGACCGACGGTCTGGCCGGCATTCAGGAGCTGGCCGGGCAAGCCACCCACCTCTTCTATCGAACAGCGGAGGGTCAGGAAGGCCGCGACGCCTTTCTGCAGAAACGTCCGCCCGATTTTTCGCAATCGCCCTGGCTGCCGTGAGCCGCAGCCGGCGTTGCATCAGCCTGCTGCCCCTTGTGCTGGCGCTGAGCCAAGGCGGGTCTGCGCTTGCTGTGCCGGCCGAAGCGCCCAACCCCAACGCAACGAGCGAGCCATGGAACGATCCGATGAAGCCTGCCGTTGAGCTGGTTCTCGATCGCCGCCGCCGCCAGCTGCTGGTGCTGCGCGATGGCAGCGAGCAACGCCGCTACCCGGTGGCGATCGGCAGACCTGGCTGGGAAACGCCGGTGGGACGCTTTGCCGTACAGGAGCTGGTCAAACAACCGATCTGGGTGCATCCCGCCAGCGGTCAGCGGGTCCCGCCGGGCCCCGCCAACCCGCTGGGCAGCCGCTGGATCGGCTTTTTTGAAGACTGCACACCGCGGCGAGGCTTCAACGGCCAGAGCCAGGCGGTGGTGCGTGGCTGCGCCAGCGCCGGGTTCCACGGCACCCCGCAACGCAGCAGTGTGGGCCGCGCCGTCTCGCATGGCTGTGTCCGGCTGCTCGATGAGCACATCCGCGAGCTCTTTGAACTCGTTGAGCTGGGCACCCCAGTGACGGTTCTGCCCTAAGGGCTACAGGCCGGGCCGAACAGTGCCCGTAAAGTTGCGCCCTCCGCCGGATCCCGCGTGCGAATTCTGTTTGCGGCTGCCGAGTGCGCCCCCATGGTCAAGGTGGGGGGCATGGGCGATGTGGTCGGTTCGCTGCCACCGGCACTGGCGGCCCTGGGCCATGACGTGCGCGTGATCATGCCCGGCTACGGCCGCCTGTGGAGCCGGCTGGAGATCCCTGCCGAACCGGTGTGGCGCGGCCACACGATGGGCAATGACTTCGCCGTCTTTGAAACCAAGCACCCAACCAACGGCCTGACGCTGTACCTGGTGGGTCACCCGGTGTTTGATCCCGAGCGGATCTACGGGGGTGAAGACGAGGACTGGCGGTTCACCTTCTTTGCCAGCGCCACGGCCGAATTTTGCTGGCACCACTGGAAACCCCAGGTGCTGCACTGCCATGACTGGCACACCGGCATGCTGCCGGTGTGGATGCACCAGGACGCCGAGATCAGCACGGTGTTCACCATCCACAACCTCAAGTACCAGGGCCCCTGGCGCTGGAAACTCGAGCGCATGACCTGGTGCCCCTGGTACATGCAGGGCGACCACACCATGGCCGCGGCCCTGCTGTATGCCGATCGGGTCAACGCGGTCTCACCCACCTATGCCGCCGAGATCCGCACGCCCCAGTACGGCGAGCAGCTCGAAGGCCTGCTCAATTACATCAGCGGCAAACTGCGCGGGATCCTCAACGGCATCGATGTCAACGACTGGAATCCAGCCACCGACGCCAGCCTGCCGGCCCGCTTCAGCGCCACTGACCTGGCCCCCCGGGCTGCCAACAAGCAGGCCCTGCAGGAGCGCTTTGGCCTGGCGGTGAGTCCGCGCACCTACCTGATGGGTCTGGTCAGCCGCCTGGTCGACCAGAAGGGGGTTGATCTGCTGTTGCAGGTTGCCGATCGGGTGCTGGCCTACACCGACAGCCAGATCGTGGTGCTGGGCACCGGAGATCGGGCCTACGAGAGCGGCCTCTGGCAGATGGCCGCCCGGCACCCGGGCCGGTTTGCGGTGTTTCTGACCTACGACGATGCCCTCTCGCGGCTGATCTACGGCGGCAGCGACGCCTTTTTGATGCCGAGTCGCTTTGAACCCTGCGGCATCAGCCAGATGCTGGCGATGCGCTATGGCTCGATCCCGGTGGTGCGCATGGTGGGCGGCCTGGTCGACACGGTGCCCCCCAACGACCCATTGGCTGCAACCGGCACGGGTTACGGCTTTGATCGCTACGAGCCGATCGACTTCTACACGGCGATCGTGCGCTCCTGGGAGGCCTACCGCAACCAGGCCAGCTGGCAGGAGCTGCAACGCCGCGCCATGGGCGTCGATTTCAGCTGGGCCCGCTCAGCACTGGACTACGACGCCATGTACCGCGATGTCTGCGGGGTGAAAGAACCCACCCCCGAAGCCGCCGCTGTGGAGAAGTTCTCCCAGGGTCAGGACGCCGATCCCTCGCGCAAAGGCCTGGCAGGTCTGTTGCGGCTGCGCGGCCAGGGCTGAGCCCAGCCGCTAGACAGGGCGCACCGGGAACGCTGGCTCGATGGCCGACCGCCCCAACCTGCCGGCGCCCTACACAAGCCCATGGCGGCAGCTGCAGCAGGCTGTGGTGGCTGTGCTGGCAAGCCTGCGCCTTGATCTACGCAGCCTTTGGCGGCGCAACAACAGCGGCGAGTTGCCGCGGCCAAGCTGGTGGCCCAGGGACCTGGCTCCCCTGCTGTGGCCGCTGCTGCTGAGTGCTGCGATAGCCCTGCTGCTGGCGGCAGGCCTGCGCCTGCACGGCCAGGCCCCGCAGGCCCAGCCGCCAGAGCAACCCCAGACGCAACCACAACCGCCACCCCCCCCGCCGGCAGAGACCACCAGCCGCGCTGCAGGGCCAAGCCCGTTTGCGCAGGTCCCAGCCCCGTCGCCGCCCCCAACGCAGCTGGAGCAGCTCCCCCTGGCCGATCCGATGCTTGCTGCCCTGGGACAGGCAGGCGGCCGCGAGCTGATTGATGCCAGCGCGTCCGTGTCTGAGCAGGGCCTGCTGCAACTGCGCCTCAACGGGCGCTATGGCGGCCTGAGTCCACAGCAACAGCGCCGCTTGGCCGAAAGCTGGCTCGAGCGCAGCGAAGAGCTGGGCTTTGACCAGCTCGAGCTGATTGATAGCAATGGGCGACTGCTGGGCTACCGCGCACGGGTGGGCTCAGGCATGATCCTGCTCGATCCTGATCGCCCGTCCTGATGGCTCTGCAGACCTCCGACCT
>VGQS01000129.1 GCA_016882285.1 Cyanobacteria bacterium K_DeepCast_35m_m2_155
GCAGCTTGAACACGGGGGCTGGCCAGCGGTGTCACAATAGGAAGAAAGTGGCCATGGCTTACCCCACTGCTTCTTATCCGGGTGCTTACCCGGGCCCATCTCACCTCGGCCCCCAGCACGGATCGTCCAGCCGTTGCACCCTGGCCGCGCGCGCCGGATTTCCCCCCTCGTCTTGTGAGGGAGAGCATCAGTTGGAGAAACTAGAATTTGCTCTGGCTGTGGCCCTCACCCGGGGCGATGTTCAGCGTTCCCAGTCTCTGCGAGATCAAATTGCGGCGCTGGGTGGCAATCAGGAAGAGCCCGGCACCTGATCGCTGATTCCGTGGACTGAGAGTTGATCGGATCCTCGGTTTTGGCGATCGTCCTTCTTGAGGACACGTCTTCTTAGTGACATCGTCGTCTTGGCGACAACTTTTGACAGCAGCGGTTGCGATGACAGCTATTTTTTCCACGTCCATTCGATCGCCATCGGCAGCTCCCTTGCCTGACGAGCGTCGCGGCCAGCTCCAGCGTGCCATTCGAGACCATGAAGCCCAGGCCCAACACGCTGCTGAACAGGGGGATCTGGTTCAGGCAGCGCGCTTCATTTTGGCGGCTTTGGACGGCGAACGCCGCATGGCCTCAACGGGACCCCAGGTGCTGCAATTGATCAAACCTCGGAGTTAGCTCGGGGTTAGGGGCCAGGAATTCACGATTGTTTGAAGCCACGTTTGAAGCGCTGTCGTTGTGGCAGTTATTCACGAAGCCGTTTGCGAACTCTGTTTGATAACTCTGTTTTTGATTTCAAGCGGGTGACCGGACTTGAACCGGCAACGTTCAGCTTGGGAAGCTTCTCGATTGATTATCCGAACAGCAGCCTGTGCCGCTGTGAGTCTCGTAAAGCTTCAGGCTTGGATGTGAGAAGCTTTCGATCAGGCGCTTGCCATCGATCGCTGATCTGCAAGCAGCGCATAGCCCATGGCCCGATAGCCCCGCAGCCGTCGCTCCCACATCCGTTGCGTGATCGGATGGCCGAGATCAAGCCAATCGATGATGCGCACGCTTGTCTTGCCGCTCTGTTGTCTATGAAGGCGGCCGGCGTATTGCTGCAGTGTGCCCTTCCACGACACGGGCATCGCCAGCAGCAGCGTGTTGAGTGGTGGATGGTCGAAGCCTTCACCCACCAGACGGCCGGTGGCCAGCACGATGCGGGGTGCATCAGGAGGTAACGCTTCCAGCGCGGCCAGGGTGGCGCTGCGCTGGCGTGCGCTCAGCCGCCCATGCAACAGGAACAGGGTTGGCACCTCCTCAGCCAGAGCTGCGGCAATCGTCGTGATGTGATCGGTGCGCTCGCTCAGAAGCAACAAACTGCGCCCGTCACCCCAACAGGCGAGAGCCTCCTCCACGATCCGCTCGGTGCGGCGTGGGTCCTCCGCTAATCGGCGCATCAGCTCCTGGATCGGCAGATCGGTTGGAAGCCCCTCGAGCTGATGGGTGCGGCTCACCAACTCCAGGATCTGGGGCGATCCGGCAGGCCGCTGGGCGATGTGGCGAATGGGGCCGCACTGCATGAACAGGATCGGCTGCAGACCGTCGCGGCGCACCAGGGTGGCCGACAGCCCGAGCACGTAGCGGGCCTTCACCTGGCGCAGGATGGCCTCAAAGGACGCCGCCGCGATGTGGTGGCATTCGTCGACAATCACCTGCCCGTAGGTCTGCACCAAGGGATTCACCTCGCCCTTGCGCACCAGCGACTGCATCACGGCGATGTCGAGCTGGCCGGTGGGCTTGGACTTGCCGCCACCGATGCAGCCGATCGCTGCGGGTGGGATGTCCAGGAATGTTTGCAGCCGCTCCTGCCACTGGCGCAGCAGCTCGGCGCGATGCACCAGCACCAGGGTGTTCACGCCCCGCCGGGCCAGGATCGCTGCCGCCACGACGGTTTTGCCGAAGGCCGTCGGTGCCTGCAGCACGCCGATGTCGTGGCGCAGGATCGCCTCCACGGCGGCCTCCTGGTCAGCGCGCAGCTGGCCCGCAAACATCAGTTCCAACGGTGAGCCCCTCTGGCGCTCATCCACCAGCTCCCAGCCGATGCCCTGTTCCCGCAGCAGGGTCTGCACCGGTTCCAGACAGCCGCGCGGCAGGGCGATGTGCTGCGGGAAGTTCTCAGCGCAGCCGATCACCCGCGGCTTGTCCCACACCGACAGGCGCATGGCCTGGGCTTTGTAGAAGGCGGGATTGGCAAAGGCAGCCAGGCGGATCAGGCGATTGAGCAGAGGCTGCGGCAACCCCGAACGCTCCACATACAGCCGATCAGCCAGGGTGAGGTTGAGGGAGGCGGGTAACGGTCCGCTGAGTTTTGTTGGCGCTGGACGTTGCTTCCAAGGGGTCGCCAGATCCTCCTCGTCAATGAAGGCGAGATCGAGGGGATGGCCACCGCCGGTTGCGGTCTGAATCACGGTTTGCAGAGCCGTCAGCGACAACCGCTGCAGGCATGCCAGGTAGACCCACTGATCGGGATAGGGCTGCAGGTCGTCATCCACGAACACGCTGCAGCCCCGCTGCCGGGCTTCCTTCTGCAGCGGCAGGGCGATCAGGTTGCCGAAGCCGCCCTTCGGCAGGGTGTCCTGGTTGGGGAACAGCCGGTCATAGGAGCTCAGCTCCAGCTGGCGAGCCTCCCGCGCCGACACGGCCTCCTCGAAGAACACCCACACGTGGGCGCCCTCGCCGGAGCGGGAGATTTCCAGCGCTGCGGGTACCGCCAGCTCCCGACAAGAGCGCAGAAAGGCCCGGGCGTCATCACGCCAGTCCTGCTTGTCGAAGTCGACAGCCAGCAGGTGGCAATGGTCGTTGTCCAGCAGGGGGTAGAGGCCGAGGCTGTGGTCTCCGGCCAGATGGCCATAGATCGCTTCATCGCTTAGGGGCAGCAGCTCCCGGTGCTGGCAATCGCGGCAGGCCACCCGCGGCTTTTCGCAGATGCCCTGCCGCCATTCATTGGCGCAGGCAGGCCCGTAGCCGGAGCGACCGCTGCTGGTGCTCTGCC
>VGQS01000130.1 GCA_016882285.1 Cyanobacteria bacterium K_DeepCast_35m_m2_155
GCGGCCCCCAGCTCACGGCGCAGCAGGTTGATCAGCAGCACATCAGGCTCGGCCATGAGCTGGCGCAGGGGCTCTTTGGCCTGCTCGAGCAGCAGCTCGTCGGCATCGAGCACCAGCACCCAATCGCCACGCACGTGCTGCAGGGCCTGGTTGCGGGCCGGGGCAAAATCACCGGGCCAGGCCATGTGGTGCACCACAGCGCCGCAGCGCTCGGCAATGGCCGCCGTGGCGTCGCTTGAGCCGGTGTCCAGCAGCACCATCTCATCGACAAAGCCTGCCACTGAGGCCAGGCAGCGCTCGAGCCGTTCGGCCTCATTGCGCACGATCATCGACAGGCTGAGCATGGTCATCGGCGGGCTGCTCGCATGTTCGCTGCTGGGGCTCAATCGGTGAAGCCTGAGCTGCCGGCCCCGGCGTGGCGCTCTGCCCCCAGTCCCAGGGCGCCAAGGGCCATGGCCTGCGCCTGAGGCATCTGGCCGGCGCTGTACGCAGCCGGGATCTGCGGCTCCAAGAGCGGTTGCAGCCGCTCCCACAGGTAGGGGCTGCCGTAAACCACCAGGGCCCCCAGCCGCCCGGCGCGCTGCAGTTGCACCACGGCTTCGCTCCAGGGTTCGCGGTTGGCCTTGCTGCCGCTGAAGGGGTTGCCGCGCACGAACAACTGCAGCAGCACCGGCCCATTGCCAAGGCGATCCAGCGCCAGCGGGGCTTCGGGATCGCCGCTCCAGGGGCTGGGGCTGCGCGGCTCGAGCAGCACTGGCCGCCAGCCGCTGCGCTCAGGCAGCGTCAGGGCCGGCAACTGCGGCACGGCCTGGGGTGCCTGCAGGCAGCTCTCCAGCCGCACCAGGTTGATGCCCTGAGATCCCAGCTGCCCCGCTGCGGGTGCGCTCAGGCTGCCGCCCTGGCGCTCGAGGGTGGCCTCCAGCAGGTGCGCCGCAAGCGCCCCATCGGGTTCGCTCAGCGCAACAACTGCAGGGCTCGATGCCTGCAGCGCTGCAGCTTTCAGCAGGGCTTGCTGGCGCCGCGCCGCGCTGGCTACGAGCTGTTGCTGCGCCAGCCGCCCGCTTTCAACCGCCTTGGCAATGGCCGCGATGGCCCCATGGGCATCGGCGGGCATCAGCACCAGGTCGGCGCCTGCCTCAAGCGCCATGACGGCGGCTTCGCCGCCGCCGACGTGGCCACTGATCGCCTCCATCACCAGGGCATCGGTGACCACCAGCCCCTCAAAGCCAAGTTGCTCGCGCAATAGGCCACTGAGCACCGGGCGTGAGAGGGTTGCCGGCCGCTCCTGGTCGAGGGCGCTGAGCACCACGTGGGCGCTCATGACGGCGTCGATGCCCGCGCCAATCGCAGCGGTAAAGGGGGGCAACTCCACGGCCTCAAGGCGCTCGAGGCTGTGGGGCAACAGCGGCAGCTCGAGGTGCGAATCGACGCTGGTGTCGCCATGGCCTGGGAAGTGCTTGGCGCAGCCCAGCACCCCTGCGGCCTGCAGCCCCTGGCTGAAAGCCAGCGCCAACGCCGACACCACCGCGGGGGTTTCGCCCCAGGCGCGCACGTTGATGACCGGGTTGGCCGGGTTGTTGTTGACATCGCACACGGGCCCCAGCACCCAGTTGAGTCCGATCGCCCTGGCTTCGCGCCCGGTGCAGTGGCCGTAGCGTTGGGCCAGCTCCAGGGCACGCCCAGGATCGCGGCCATAGAGGCGCCCCAGGCTTAGCGGCGGCGGCAGCCAGGTGGCGCCTTCAAAGCGCTGGCCCACGCCCTCTTCGACATCGGCGCAGAGCAGCAAGGGCCCCTGGGCCCACTGCAGCAGCTGGCGGGTGCGCAGGCTCACCTCAGCAGCGCTGCCCCCCAGCAGGATCACCCCGCCCACCCCCAGCTGCAGCAGCTGCTGCAGCTCGGCATTGCTCAGCTCCCACTGCGGGTAGCGGCGTTGGGCATCGAGCAGGTGGCCGCTGCAGCGCACCACCAGCAGCGAGGCGATCAGGCGCCTGAGGGCCTGCTCACTCACTGAATGCTGTGCCGCCCTCGGCGGGCTCACCTTTGACCTGGCGCTCGGCCTCGAGGCGGTTGAGCAGTCCCAGCACCGAGGTGCCCTGCTCAAGGCCCCGATCGAGCACGAAGACCACCTCAGGGGTGCGGCGCATCTGCAGCCGGCGTCCCAGCTCACCCTTGACGAAAGGGCTGGCTGAGCGCAGCCCGGCCAGGGCCTGCTGCTGCGCGTCGTCTGTGCCGTAGACGCTCACAAAGATCTTGCAGTGCTGCAGATCGCCTGCCACATCAACGTGGGTGATGCTCACCATGCCCTGGCTGACGCGCTCGTCCTTGATGCCGCTCAGCAACAGCTCGCTGACCTCGCGGCGGATCAGGGCCGCCACCCGCTCGACTCGTCGCCCCTGTGCCATCGCTACACCACCGGCGCTGAGCTCACCATGGCATGCAGCACCAGCGACAGGCTGATCAGACCACTGATGCCAGCACCGATCAGGGCCACCGCGGTCACCGGGTTGCTGGCACGGGCCTGCAGCGGCTCAAACACCGAATTGGCCACGCCCAGGCCGAAGGCGATCAGATAACGCGGGTAACGCGTCACGTTGAGAAAGAACTCCTTCATCAGCCTTCATTCGCCCTGGCTACTCTGCCGCCCATCGGGCGCCTTTGGCATGCAGCTGCATCAGTTTCGTCAGTCTCCCTTCTGCCACAAGGTGCGGCTGGTGCTGGCAGCCAAGGGTCTCAGCTACGACGTGGTCGAGGTGACGCCGGCTGTGGGGCAGGTGGCGCTGTTCCGGCTGTCGGGTCAGCGCCAGGTGCCGGTGCTCGTTGATGGCGAGACCGTTGTGGCCGATTCCACCGCCATCGCCCTGCATCTGGAGCAGCGCCATCCGCAGCCAGCGCTGTTGCCGGCCGACCCCCAGCTCAGGGCCCAGGTGCTGCTGCTGGAAGATTGGGCTGACACCGCCCTGGC
>VGQS01000131.1 GCA_016882285.1 Cyanobacteria bacterium K_DeepCast_35m_m2_155
GAAGCCCCCAGCAAATAGGCCGCGCTGCGGCGCAGCTGCAGCCGCAGCGTGTCAGAGCCGATGAGCTGGGCCAGCTGACCCAGCAGCAGCAGGGGGCTCACCGCCGCCCCCAGGGCCTGTGGCAGCAGCCGCTGCCACAGGGTTGCGTCGCTCAAAGGAGTGGATGCGTCGTCAAGCCCAATGCAACCGCATTGGCACCGCACCCTCCAGGCTCAGCTTCACCGGGCAGCCCTCGCCGGCCCGCTGCAGCAGCGCCCGCTGGCTGTCATCGAGCCCCGCCGGCAGGGTGATCCACACCTCGAGCAGGGCGATCTTGCGGGGCGCCTCGGCCGTCATGGTTTTCTCCACCCGGGCGCTGGCCCCTTCGAGGGCCCAGCCATGGCGCGCAGCCACGATGCCCAGAATCGTCAGGATGCAGGTGCTCAGGGCCGTAGCCACCAGGTCGGTGGGTGAGAAGCGCTCCCCCTGGCCCTGGTTGTCGGTGGGGGCGTCGGTCTCAAGCTCGCTGCCCGACGGCCCATGGCTGGAGCTGCAGCGCAGGCCGCCGTCGTAGCGGCTGGTGATCGTGGTCATGGCAGAGGGGCGACGCAGCACCACCCCACTCAAGCGCCCCCGCGGTGATATGGCCCGCCCTGCTGAATTGAGAGGGCCCGGTACAGCTGCTCGAGCAGCAGCAGCCGCGCCAGCTCGTGGGGAAAGGTCATCGGCGAGAGACTCAGGCGCCAGTGGGCCCGGGCCTTAACCGCCGGATCCAGGCCATCGGCGCCGCCGATGACAAACGCCAGCCGCTCGGAACCGGAACCCTCGAGGGCCTTGGCGAAGGCGATGGAGTCATAGGTCTGGCCCTCCTCGCAGAGCGCGACCAGCTGCTCGCCGCTGCGCAGCTCGGCGCTGATCGCCTCGGCCTCGCGGGCCATGCCGCCATCGCGCAGCTCAACGACCTCGAGGCCCGGCAGCCGCTTGCGGTAGAGCTCAACGCCCTCGCTCACCCAGCCCTTGCGCACCTTGCCCACCGCCAGGATGCGAATGCGGGAGGGGTTCATCACGGCTTCAGCCCGCGACCTGCAGGTCGCGGCGCACCGCATCCAGCGGCCGCTCGATCCAGGGCCAGAAATCCCAGTGAAAATCGCGGATCGGGCCGCTGGCTGCGGCCCCACGCTGCAGCGCAACGGCAAAGGCCGGTGCATCGAGCTGATCGGTGAGCTTGGGCGCCACGCTGCCCGCCAGCGGATCGGCAATGCCCATTTGAAATTGCAGCAGGGCCGGCAGGGCGATCAACAGGGCGTGATCCGGAAACAGGCCCATGCTGAAGGCCAGCACCTCGAGCTCTCCCTGGGGATCGGTGGCATACCCGCCGATCACATGGTGCACGTCGTGAATGGCCACGTAGTCGTAAGGCAACCCCTTGCGACTCCCGGGGTAGGGGAACCCGTTGTGGTCGTAGTAGGCCTGCAGCGCTGCACCAAAGCTGCCGGCGGGCGCCTGCGCCAGGGCCTGGTAGCGCTGAAGATGGGCCTGATCGATCCCCAGGCCCAGCATCGGCAGGATGAAGCGCCCATAGCCCTGCACAACCCCGTCGTTGTTGAGGTCGTGAAAGGTGCGGCGGTACCAATCGCCGAAGGCCTTGAGCACATGCTTGCGGCACACCTGCTCCAGGTCGGCCACCACCGCCGCCTCGACCTGCAGCTCGGCCGCCACCCGCTCGAGCACCTGCACCTTGGCCTGATCCAGCCGGGGCTCCAGAAAGGCCAGCACGGTGAGCAGCTGCATCACTTGCTGCCGCTGGCGCCTGCCGGTGATCAATCCGGAGAGTCCAGCAGGCACGGCCGCCGAAACCTGGCTGGGCCAGGGTCGGCCCAGCAGCATCGTGAACAGCTGCTGCTGCAGCTGGCGCTCGCGCTGGCTGGCCTGCTCACGTCCTTCGGCCGTGATCAGGGCTTCGCAGGTGTCGGCCAAGGCCGCCACTGCAGCCGGCGACAGCGCGCCCAGTTCGTGAAAGGCCATGACAGAGCTTGCGCTCACCACGACCCCCACTGTGCGAACAGTGCTCGAGCAGCGCCAACCGTGTTGTGATGGGTTGTGATGGGTTGTGATCTCGAGCCCCTGTCCCTGTTGCGCGCGGCCATCACCCATCCCGCCCTGTTCTGGACGCCCTACGCCGACTGGATCTACACGGTGCTCAGTACCGGTGGCCTGCTGCTGTGTGTGTGGCTGGTGCTGCGGCCGCGGACTTAGTCCAGCCCTAAGCTAACCAAGACCGCTACAGGCGCCCATGCGACTGGTCAATGTGCACCAAGCCAAAACCAACCTGTCGCGGCTGATCGACCAGGCCCATGCCGGCGAAACCATCGTGCTGGCCAAAGCCGGCAAACCCTGGGCGCGGCTGATGCCGCTGGAAGCACCCACCCCCACACGGATCCCCGGACGTCTGCGCAGCCAGGGACCACTCAGCCAACCCGATGCGCTGCTGGAGCCGCTCACCTCCGAGGAGCTCGCCGACTGGGAGAGCGGCCCGCTGTGATCGAAACCAGCTACCTGCTCGACAGTCACGGGCTGCTGTGGTGGTGGTTTGAACCCGATCGCCTCTCGCCAGCGGTCTTGGCCATCCTGAGCAACCCCAACGCCAGGGTGCTGGTGAGCACCGCCTCAGCCTGGGAGCTGAGCCTCAAGCACCACCAGGGCAAGCTGCCCGAGCTGAGCAGTGCCATCAGCGCGTTCCCGTCGCTGCTGCAGGCCGATGGCTTTGAACCCTTGCCGATCGCCCTCGCCCATGCGATCCGAGCCGGGAGCTACACCCAGCCCAATCGCGATCCCTTTGACCGCATGCTGGCCGCCCAGGCCGAACTCGAGCACCTCGTGCTGCTGAGCGCCGATCCCCAGCTCGCCAGCTTCCCCTGCCAGATCCTGTGGTGAGGACAGAGGCCAGAC
>VGQS01000132.1 GCA_016882285.1 Cyanobacteria bacterium K_DeepCast_35m_m2_155
TGGTCACACCCACCGGCCCTATGTGCGCGAGCTGCGGGAGGGATCGATCCGGGTGCGGGTGCGGCAGATGCCCGGTGAGCCAGCCGGTGTGGCCGAGGCGGAAGACAGGGAGCTGCGGCTGCCGCTGCGCCGCATCATCAATGCCGGCTCGGTGGGTGAGCCGCGCCATGGCAACACCCACGCCACCTATGTGATTCACGACGAGGCCACCGGCAACGTCGAGATCCGCGAAGTGCCTTACGACGTGGAGCGCACCTGCAGCGCCATCGTCGACGCAGGGCTGCCGCCGATCTTCGCCTGGCGGCTGCGCCATGGCTTCGAGTACGCCGAGCGGGCGGATGACGCCAGCCACGTGTGTGAGCGCTGATGGCACGCTGGGCCCTGATCAGTGGTCTGCGCGGGGATTTGGAGGCCTATGAGGCCATCCAGACCAATCTGCGCCACACCCGGCGGGTGGACACCCTGTTTGTGCTGGGGGATGTGATCGGCCCGGAGCGGGATTGCAATGCCCTGCTGGAGCGGTTGCAGAGGCCGCACCGCGGCGAGCTGGAGCCGCAGTGCCTCTACGGCTGGTGGGAGGACCAGCTCCTGGCCGAGCGGGGATACCGCGGCGGCCGGCGAGCCGATGCCCTGCGCCTCAGCCAGGGGGAGGCGGCCGTGGATGCCCTGCTCCAGGCGGTGGACCCCGGCCACATGGGCTGGCTGGCGGCGCTGCAGTTCGGCTTCATCGAGCTCGACTGCGCCCTGCTGCATGGCAGCTCAGCTGCTGTCGACGACAGCCTGGGTCCAGACAGCTCGCCGCTGTTGCTGCTGGATCGGCTCACCCGCATGGACGTGAACCGTCTGTTCACCGCCCGCAGCGGCCAGCAGTTCCGCCTCGAGCTCAGCGGCGGTGGCATCGAATCGCAGGTGCGGGATCTGGAGGGCCAACGGCAGCACCAGCAGAGCGTTCCCCAGCGCCAGGTGATCGGCATCGGCGCCGGCGTTCACTACACCATTTACGACCCCGGCAGCGATCGCGTCGACTTTCTTGGCACCAGCAGCAGGCCCCAGCAACGGGCGCGGGGGTTTGCATGACCCCGCAGCTGGAGGGAACGCTGGAGACCCTGCAGATGGACCTGGCCGGGCGACAGCTGAGCCTGGTGCTGGAGCGCCGGGGGCCGGCGGCGGCCCCCCTTTGGCTGCTGCTGCCCGCCTTGAGCACGGTGTCGAGCCGGAGCGAATGGCAAGCGTTGGCCGAGGCCGTGGGCGATCAGCGCCAGCTGGTGAGCTTCGACTGGCCCGGTTTCGGCGACAGCGACCGCCCCGCGATCCCCTATGACACCGCCCTGCTGCGCTCGGCGCTGCGGGCCGTGCTCACCTATCTGCGCACCACAACCCGCCAGCGCATCACCGTGATCGCCGCCGGCCACAGCGCCTCGGTGGCCCTGGGATTGGCGGCGGAATGGTCTGGCCTGTGGCAGGAGCTGGTGCTGGTGGCCCCCACCTGGCGTGGCCCCCTGCCGACCATGACCGGCTGGCCCTCGCGGCGGTTCGGCTGGCTGCGGCATCTGGTGGCAGCCCCTTGGATCGGCCCGGCGCTCTACCGGCTCAACACCAGCCGGATGGTGCTGCGCCTGATGTTGCGGCGTCATGTCTGGGTCGACCCCGCCCTGCTCACGCCGGCGCGGATCCGCGAGCAGCAGCGGCTGGCCAGGCGCCCCGGGGCACGCTTTGCCAGTGTGGCGTTCGTGAGTGGTGGCCTTGATCCGGCCGACGAGCGCGCCTGGTGGTTGCAGCAGGTGCGCCTGCTGCAATGCCCGCTGCAGGTGGTGCTGGCCTCCGAGGCCCCACCACGCTCCAGGGCAGAGATGGAGGCTCTGGGCTGGCAGGCGGCGGATCAGCTCAGCGTGATTCCAGGGCGCCTCGGTCTCCACCAGGAATTTGGCGCCCTGCTGGCCCGGCAGTTGCTGGAGAGCGACGGGTCGTTTGGCTGACCGCCAGCGCCAGCAGAAAGCCCGCAAATTGCACGATCACCACACAGGGCCCGGAGGGCAGGTTGGTGAGGCCTGAACCCAGCAGTCCCAGCAGGGCACAACCACCGCCGAGGCCCGCCGAGACAAGGGCATAGACCGGAAAGTGGCGGCTGACCAGCCGCCCGGCGCAGGCCGGAATCACCACAAAGGCACTGATCAGCAGCACCCCCACCGCCTTGATCGACACCGCGACCACCACCGCCAGCAGCACGATGAAGGCCCGGCGGTGACGGCTGGCGCCCACCCCAAAGGCTCCGGCCAGATCGCTGTTGAGGGTGAGCAGCACCTGGGCGCGCAGGCTCAAGGCGAGATAGGCGGTGGCAATCACCAACAGCAGTGCAATCACGGCCAGGTCGTGCCAGCTGATGCCGAGGATGTCGCCGAACAGCAGCTGCTGGATGCCGCCGCGATAGGTCTCCACCAGGCTCAGCGCCACCACCGCGAAGGCCAGAGAGGTGGAGTACACGATGTTGAGCAGGGCGTCGGCCGGCAGGCCGCTGCGGGCCACCAGCTGGTTCACCAGCAAGGCGAACAGCACCGCGAACGGGATCAGCACCAGGGTGGGATTCACCCCCAGCAGGATTCCCAGGCTGATGCCCAGCAGGGCGGAATGGCCCAGGGCATCACTGAAGAACGAGAGCTGGCGCAACACGGCGAAACTGCCCAGCAGCCCGCCCAGGGCACCGGTGAGCAGGCCACCGAGCAGGGCCCGCTGCATGAATGGCTCGGCCAGAACGGACCGGATGGCTGTCAGGTCCGTCATGGGCGCTGAGCACCGGCGTGGTTGTGCTGATGCCGGTAGGGCACCACGTTGG
>VGQS01000133.1 GCA_016882285.1 Cyanobacteria bacterium K_DeepCast_35m_m2_155
GAGGTCAAGCAGGTGGCCAGCAAGTACCGGGCTTTGGGCATCAAACTGCTGGTGATCGACACCGAGCGCAAGTTCATCGGCAGCGGCATGGGCAAGGACCTGGCCGAGGCCGCCGGTGGCAAATACGTGCAGTTGCCCAAGGCCAGCGATCAGGCGATTGCCGCCATCGCCATGGAGGCGATTGCAGGCGTCTGAGAGCGCTCAGGGCTTCCTGGCAGCCTTGCGGCCTGGGTACAGCTCATCAAAGAACTTGCCCAGGCCGATGGCGACGCTGCGAATGCCGTTCATGAACTCCTGATCGCTGGTGAGTTTTTTGACATCACCGCCCACCTGCTCCCAGCGGGCGGTGAGCTTTTCAGCGTTGGCCACGGTGCCTTGCAGCTCACCAATGGTCTTGGGGTTGTCGAGGGCTGCCACGATGCGGCGCACGCTGGCGCTGGTGGCGTTGATGTTGTCGAGCATCGGATCGATCTTGCGCACCGAGCCATCGATGTTGCGCACCAGCACCTGGCCGTCTTGAAGGAAGAGCGTCGCTTCCTTGGCGGCCTTGTCAAAGCCTTTGACCGTTGAGGAGATATCGGTGACCAGACCCAGGCGCTCGGCCTCATCGAGGATGCGTTGCATCGAGGCCATCACCGAATCGAGGCTGGCTGAAGCCTGACCGTTGATCTGCGAGTTGGGGCAGACCACCACGGCGTTGTTGCAGGCGCGGCTGCCGGGGCCTGGGATGCCGGCTGGCAGGGGTTGAGCCCGGCTCACCAGCATCACCTGGGCATCGCCACCAAGCAACGACGCCTGGCCCACCTCCGCATAGGCAGGTCTGGCGAGCACAAGGTTGGGATCGGTGATCTCAAGCTCGGCCAGCACGGCAGCGGGGGTCACCTTGATGCTGCGCACACTGCCCACCACCACACCGCGAAACGCCACCGGCGAGCGCTCGGCCAGACCGGCGGCGTTTTGAAAGCTGGCCTGCACCTTCCAATTGCGGCTCGAGAGGGTGATGCCCCGCAGCCAGAAACTCAAACCCAGGGCACTGGCAATGGCTGCCAGCAGCGAAAAACCCACCAAGGCTTCACGAACACTCCTGCGCATCGTTTAGAGCTCGGCAGGTTGCATGGGTCCGCGCAGACTACCGGTTCTGAACTGAACGACATAAGGATTGTCGCTCTGGTGGAAGTCTTCAACCGTTCCGCCCCAGCGGAACTGGCCGTCATAGAGCAGCAGCAGGCGCTCGCCCGAGCGTTCAATCGTGCTCATCACATGACTCACCACCACGCTGCTGGCATTCGCCATGGCGGTGGTGCGCACGATCAGGTCTTCGATGCGGGTGCAGGCCACTGGATCGAGACCCGCGGTGGGCTCATCAAAAAGGAGCAGCGGCACCTCGTGATCCTCCTTCGAAGGGTCATCGATCAGGGCTCGGGCAAAGCTGACGCGCTTCTGCATGCCGCCGCTGAGCTGGCCGGGATAGAGCTCATCGGTGCCGGCCAGGCCGACCGCCTCGAGCGCCTGGGCCACCCGCTCACGAATCTGGCTGTCGCTCAGGCGGCTATGGCGATACAGCAGAAAACCAACGTTCTCGCGCACCGTGAGCGAGCCCAGCAGGGCGGGGTTCTGAAACACCAGGCGCACATCGGCAGGTCGGCGCTGATCGAGGCGCAGGTAGGTCTGCGGCTCGCCATGCAGCTTGAGGGTGCCGCTGCTGGGCAGCTGCAAACCGGCGAGCAACCGCAAGATCGTCGTTTTGCCTGCCCCTGAAGGACCCACCACGACGATGCGCTCGCCCGGCTGCACGGTGACATTGACCTGATCGAGCACAGGCTTCTGCGTGCCCCAGCGCATGGTCAGGTCGACCATCTCGGCCACCGGCGGCAGGTCGGCTTGGCGAATCATCCGTACAGTTCCACCGATTCCTGCAGCGTCCCACGCACAGCACTTGAGCGGCAACCGTTCACCCCATTCTCAGCGCGGCTTGCGGCGCAGGCGCGACCTGGTGAGCCGCTCGCGCCGGGCCGCCCGCTGGCTGCAGCCAGGGCTGGTGGTCAAGCGCTGGGTGCTCACCTCGGGGCTGGGCCTGGTGCTGGCGCTGCTGGGGGCCGCTGTGTGGGCCGACCTGCAGCCCATCTACTGGAGCCTCTCGGCGATTCAATGGCTGCTGCGCAACCTCACCACCGTGCTGCCCCGCGGCATCACCGGCCCGCTGGTGCTGGTGATCGGGGCGGGGTTGGTGCTGTGGGGCCAGAGCCGCAGCTTCAGCTCGATCCAGCAGGCGCTGGCACCTGAAAAGGACACCCTGCTGGTCGACGCGCTGCAGGCCCGCAGCCGCCTCAACCGCGGCCCCAGCATTGTGGCGATCGGCGGCGGCACGGGCCTCTCGACCCTGCTGAGCGGCCTCAAGCGCTACAGCTCCAACCTGACCGCCATCGTCACCGTCGCCGACGACGGCGGCAGCAGCGGCGTGCTGCGGCGCGAGCTGGGGGTCCAACCCCCCGGCGACATCCGCAACTGCCTGGCGGCCCTGGCGCGCGAAGAACCACTGCTGACGCGGCTGTTTCAGTACCGCTTCAAGGCCGGCAGCGGCCTCGAGGGCCACAGCTTCGGCAATTTGTTTCTCTCGGCGCTGACCGCCATCACCGGCAACCTCGAGTCAGCCATCACAGCCAGCAGCCGGGTGCTCGCGGTGCAGGGCCAGGTGGTGCCCGCCACCACCGCCGATGTGCGCCTCTGGGCCGAGCTGGAAGACGGCAGCCGCATCGAAGGCGAATCAGCAA
>VGQS01000134.1 GCA_016882285.1 Cyanobacteria bacterium K_DeepCast_35m_m2_155
CGCGGGCTGGCATAGCTGGTGGTGCTCACCAGCGCCTGCAGCTCGATCACCAGCGGACGGGTGCCCTCGCAGGCCACGATCGTGGCGGTGCCGCTGCTGGGCTCCTCGCTTCCTAAAAACAGCTCGCTGGGGTTGCTGACCTCGGCCAGGCCGCGATCACGCATCTCGAAGACCCCCAGCTCATGGGTGGCACCAAAGCGGTTTTTGACCGCCCGCAGCAGCCGGTGGCTGGCAAAACGGTCGCCTTCGAAGGTGAGCACCGCATCGACCAGATGCTCGAGCACCTTGGGGCCGGCCAGCATGCCCTCTTTGGTGACATGGCCCACCAGCAGCAGGGCCGTGTGCTGCTTTTTGGCGATGCGGGCCAGGGCTGCAGCGCACTCACGCACCTGGGCCACCGAGCCCGGGGCGCTGCTGAGCTCGCCGTCATGCAAGGCCTGGATGCTGTCGATGATCGCCACCGCCGGCCGCAGGCTCTCGAGCTCCTGCAGCACCAGCTCCAGATCGGTCTCTGAGAGGAGTTGCAGATCATTCTCGACAACGTCAGCCAGGCGCCGCCAGCGCAGCTTCACCTGCTGGGCCGACTCTTCGGCGCTCACGTAGAGCACCGAGGTGCGCGCGGCCATCGATTGGGCGCTCTGCAGCAGCAAGGTGCTCTTGCCGATGCCCGGATCACCCCCCAGCAGCACCAGCGAGCCGGGCACCAGCCCGCCCCCCAGCACCCGGTCAAATTCGCCGTAGCCGCTGCTGAGGCGTTGCAGCACGCGCTCGCCCACCGCCGCGATGGGCTCGGAGCGGCGCGGCTGGGCCGGCGTCAATGCCGCCTCATGCTCGGCAGGCACCGGCCGGCGGCGGCGCTGGTCCACCCCGGCCGGGGTGGCCTGCTCAATCAGCGTGTTCCAGCTGCCGCAACTGCTGCAACGACCAAAGAACTGGCGCGTCTGGGCGCCGCATTCGGTGCACACATAAAGGCTTGTGGTCTTGGCCACAGGGGCAGAGCGGCAGTGGAGCAACCAACGGCTGAAGACACCAGCGCTGCTGCTGCAGCTTGCAACCCAGCTGCCAGGGGAGAGGCCCTGGCGATGGAGTTGTGAAGAAAGGCGTCGTTCAATGAACGAAGCCCCCCCTGGGCCTTTTCAGTAGATCGGATCCGTTGTAACGCCACGCCGCCTCGATGACGGCTCCACAAGCTGCAAAAGAAACGATCCTTGTCGTCGATGACGAGGCCAGCATTCGCCGGATCCTCGACACGCGCCTGTCGATGATCGGCTACAAGGTCGTGACCGCCAGTGACGGCGAGGAGGCCCTTGAGGCCTTCCACCAGTGCAACCCCGACCTGGTGGTGCTCGACGTGATGATGCCGAAGCTCGATGGCTACGGCGTCTGCCAGGAGCTGCGCAAGGAATCAGACGTGCCGATCGTGATGCTTACGGCCCTTGGCGATGTGGCTGACCGCATCACCGGCCTGGAGCTCGGCGCCGACGACTACGTCGTCAAACCCTTCAGCCCCAAAGAGCTCGAGGCCCGCATTCGCTGCGTGCTGCGCCGGGTCGAAAAAGAGAGCGTCAGCGGCCTGCCCAATTCGGGCGTGATCAGCATCGGTGATCTGCGCATCGACACCAACAAGCGCCAGGTGTACCGGGCCGACGAGCGCATTCGCCTGACCGGCATGGAGTTCAGCCTGCTGGAGCTGCTGGTGGGGCGCTCGGGCGAACCCTTCAGCCGCGGCGAAATTCTCAAAGAGGTGTGGGGCTATACACCCGAACGTCACGTGGACACCCGGGTGGTGGATGTTCATATCTCCCGGTTGCGCTCCAAACTGGAAGACGATCCGGCCAACCCCGAGCTGATCCTCACAGCCCGGGGCACCGGCTATCTGTTCCAGCGCATCGTTGACGCCGTTGCCTCCGAAGGACCCTGAATTCAGCGGCTTGCCCGGCCGGCGCAGCAAGCCCAACCGCACGATTCGGCGGCTGGTGATCTGGTATCGCCGCAATGCGGCGGTCACCAGCCTGGTCGACACGGCCACCTCGGCCGCCGGGGTGGCGGGCAACGTGGCGGGTGCCGCTGGCTCGATGGCCGGCAGCATGGCTGGCTCAGTCGTCTCGGGCGCCGGCACGGTGGCGGGCACGGTGCTCGAACCGCTGGTGTTCGACCCGCTGCGCCGCCTGCAACGGGGTTTGGGCGGCCCCGGCGAAGCCAATCCGATCAATGATGCCGATCGCCTCTGGGTGGCGGTCGATGGCATGGGGGGCGATCACGCGCCCGGTCCGATTCTCGAAGGCTGCCTGCAGGCCGTTGAGCGCCTGCCATTGCGGGTCCGGTTTGTGGCCGAAAGCGAGCGCCTGCAGGAGGCCATCCATGCGATGGGCCTGCAGGAGCAGCTCGATGCTGCCGTGGAGCGCGGCTTGATCGAGCTGGTGCCCAGCGGCGCTTCGGTCGGGATGGACGAAGAGGCGACGGTGGTGCGCAAAAAGCGCGACGCCAGCATCAATAGGGCCATGGACCTGGTCAAGGCAGGCCAGGCCACTGCCGTGTATTCGGCCGGTAATTCGGGGGCGGTGATGGCCTCGGCGATCTTCCGGCTGGGACGCCTCAAGGGCATCGACCGGCCCGCCATCGGCGCGCTGTTTCCGACCAAGGACCCCGAGCAGCAGGTGCTGGTGCTCGATGTGGGCGCCAACATGGACTGCAAGCCCGAGTGGCTGCTGCAGTGGGCCCTGCTGGGCAACATCTACAGCCGCGATGTGCTGCAG
>VGQS01000135.1 GCA_016882285.1 Cyanobacteria bacterium K_DeepCast_35m_m2_155
GGTGGTCTTACCGGCGCCGTTGGCACCGAGAAACCCGACCATTTGGCCAGGCTCGATCGCAAAGCTCACCTCGCGCACGGCATCGACCGCACGGGTGCGGCGTTGCACAAAATGGCGCAGGGTGCCCGCCAGGCCTGGCTGCTTGGCCGCAACCCGATAGCGCTTGCTGAGGCCTTCGACCTGAATCACACCGCCAGATCGGCCAGCCGCTGGCGGGCCAGCTGGGCCTGGGCTTCGGCTTCGGCCAGGTTGGCGCGGCACTCGGCGACCACCTCGGCAGGTGCCTTGTCAGCAAAGTTGGGGTTGGCCAAGCGGCCCGACAGGCCGGCGATCTCCTTGTCGGCCTTGGCGATGTCCTTGTCGAGGCGGGCGCGCAGGGCCTCAAGGTCCACCAGGCCCTCGATCGGCAGCAGCACCTGCAACTCACCGCTGACACCGGCCAGGGCTCGCTGGGCGGTGCCCGCCGCCCGCTGCTGCTCGGCCAGCTCGGGGCTCAGCACCGTGACGCTGGCTGCACGGGTCAGGGCGGTGATGTCGGCCGTGGCCTCACTCAGCAAAGCGGCCAGCTCAGGGCGACCGGTGACGAACTGCACCGGGGCGCTTTGATTGGGCTTGAGCCCGGCCACGGCGCGCAGGTTGCGCACCACACGAATCGCCTCGATCAGCTCGGCAAACGACGACTCCAGGTCGTCGTTCAGCATGGCCATGTCGAGCTGTGGCCAGCGTTGCAGCGCCAGGAACGTCTCGGGACCAGCGCCGCTGAGGCCATGCCAGAGCTCCTCGCTCAGATGGGGCATCAGCGGATGCAGCATGAGCAGCAGCTCGGCCAGCACCTTGGCCAGCACCTGCCGCGCCGTGCGTTGCTGGGCCGGATCCTGCAGACGCCGCTTGATCAGCTCGACATACCAGTCGCACACCTCGTTCCAAGCAAACTCATAGAGCCCTTTGGCGGCCTCGCCCAGGCCATAGCTGCCATAGCGCTCGGCGGTGTCGCGGTTGACCCGCGCCAGGCGCGAAAGGATCCAGCGGTCGGCCAGCTGCAGGGCAGCCGGGTCAGGCGCGCCCAACGTCTCAGGGGTTTCGCCATCCAGATTCATCAGCGCAAAGCGCGTGACGTTCCAGAGCTTGTTGGCGAAGTTGCGCGAAGCCTCGACCGTGGCGGAGGTGTCGGACTTGCGGTCGTAATCGAGGCGAATGTCCTGCCCGGCACCGGCCACCTCGCGCACCAGGGCAAAGCGCAGGGCATCGGCGCCGTAGCGCTCGATCAGCAGCAGCGGATCGATACCGTTGCCGGCTGATTTGCTCATCTTGCGGTTGTTCTCATCGCGCACCAGGCCATGGATGTAGACGTCCCTGAAGGGAATCCACGCCGCCGGCTCGTCCTTGCCCTCAGCGACGAGCGCACCGGCCATCATCGTCATCCGGGCCACCCAGAAAAAGATGATGTCGAAGCCCGTCACCAGCACGCTGGTGGGGTACCAGCGCGCCAGGTCGGCAGCGCCTGCGTCGGGCCAACCCAGGGTTGAAAACGGCCACAGGCCACTGGAAAACCAGGTGTCGAGGGCGTCGGGGTCCTGCTCGAGAACGGCATCCCCGCCAAACTGCGCCTCGGCCCTGGCGCGGGCTTCGGCCTCGTTGCGGGCCACCACATAAGGCGTGCTGTCGGTGATGACGCCACCGGTTTCGCTCACCACAAACCAGGCCGGAATGCGGTGCCCCCACCACAGCTGGCGGCTGATGCACCAGTCGCGGATGTCCGTAAGCCAGTCGCGGTAGACCTTGGCCCAGCGCTCGGGCACGAAGCGGGGCTCAGGCCCGGCGGCAGCCTCCAGCGCCTCGCGGCAGCGGGCCGCCAAGGGTTCGGTGCGCACAAACCACTGGGTCGACAGCAACGGCTCGACCGGCACCTTGCCGCGGTCCGAGAACGGCACGCTGTGGCGGTAGGGCTCCACCTTCACCAAAAAGCCTTCGACCTCCATGGCGGCCACCACCGCCTGGCGGGCCTCAAAGCGATCGAGCCCGGCGAAACGGCCGGCGGCCTCGTTCATCGAGCCGTCCTTGGCCATCACCGTGATCAGCGGCAGGTTGTGGCGCTGGCCGATCGCAAAGTCGTTGGGGTCGTGGGCGGGGGTGACCTTGACGCAGCCCGTGCCGAAGTCGGCATCGACGTGCTCATCGGCCACGATCGGAATCTGGCGCCCCACCAGCGGCAGGGTCAGGGTCTGCCCCACCAGGGCGCTGTAGCGCGGGTCCTTGGGGTTCACCGCCACGGCCGTGTCGCCCAGCAGGGTCTCGGGCCGGGTGGTGGCCACCTCCAGGTGGGTGCGGCCATCGGCGGCAGCGCCGCCGCTCAGGGGATAGCGGAAATGCCAGAGGTGACCGTCCACCTCCTTCATCTCCACCTCCAGATCGCTCACCGCCGAGCCCGAGGCTGGGCACCAGTTGACCAGGTACTCGCCGCGGTAGATCAGCCCTTGCTCATGCAGGCGGTTGAAGGCTTCCACCACCGCGGCGCTGCAGCCGGCGTCGAGGGTGAAGCGCTCGCGCTGCCAGTCAACCGAATAGCCCAGGCGCCGCAGCTGGCCCACGATCGTGCCGCCGCTCTGGGCCTTCCAGGCCCAGGCCTTCTCAAGAAAGGCCTCGCGGCCCAGGTCTTCCTTGCGCAACCCGTCAGCCTTGAGCTGCTTCTCCAGGATCGTCTGCACGGCGATCGAGGCGTGGTCGGTGC
>VGQS01000136.1 GCA_016882285.1 Cyanobacteria bacterium K_DeepCast_35m_m2_155
GATGGACGGCACCATGCCAGCTCACCTCAACGCTGTGCAAACAGCTCAGGCCTTGACGGCAGCTGCCGGCTCCACCGCGTTCTTGACGGCAGCGCTGAGACGCGACTTCTGATTGGCGCCGGTGTTGCGGTGCAGCACGCCGACCTTGACCGCCTTGTCGATCTTGCTGAAAGCAGCACTCATCGATTGCTCAACCGCTGCCTTGGCATCGCTGCCTGGCTTCTGGCTGTAGGCGCTGCAGGCCGTGAAGCAGCGCTTCATCAGCGTGCGCAGAGCCGATTTGTAGCTGCGGTTGCGCAGGCGGTTGCGCTCGGCGATCTCGATGCGTTTCTTCGAAGACTTGTTATTGGCCACAGGCGACTAGACGCGTTGCACGGCAAACCAAGATCCTACCCCCCGGGCGAACGGGTGATCAGCTGCGGCTTTAGCGTGCTGATCTCGCAGCAGCGCTGGCCTGAATGGTCGTTTTGCCCTCCACCGACACAACGATCGCCTGCATGCAAGGCGGTGACGCCGCAGCCGCCCAGCTCGAGCGCATCGCCGCGCGCACCAGCGCCCAGCAGATGATCGAGGCCGCCCAGCGCGTCGACACCATCCTGCAGCAGGTGGCCCAACAGGGTGATCAGGCCCTGCTCGAGCTGAGCGAACGTTTTGACGGGGTGCGGCCCGATCCATTGCGCATTCCACAGGAGCAGCTGGCCGCAGCCTGGGAGGCCACCGCGCCTGAGCTGCAACAGGCCTTGCAGCTGGCCCACACGCGCATTCAGGCCTTTCATCGGCAGCAGATGCCGAGCGACCTGCGGCTCAGCGGTCCCCACGGCGAGCTGCTTGGACGCCGCTGGCGCCCGGTCGAACGCGCCGGTCTGTACGTGCCAGGGGGCCGGGCGGCCTACCCAAGCACGGTGCTCATGAACGCCGTACCAGCCCAGGTGGCCGGGGTCAAACGGCTGGTGATGGTCACTCCGCCCGGCCAGGCGGGCCTGCCCAACCCCACGGTGATGGCCGCCGCCCACCTGGCCGGTATTGAGGAGCTCTACCGGGTGGGCGGGGCTCAGGCCATTGCGGCTCTGGCCTACGGGACTGAATCGATCCCGAGAGTCGATGTGATCAGCGGACCGGGGAATCTCTACGTGACCCTGGCCAAAAAAGCGGTCTACGGCAGGGTCTCAATCGATTCGTTGGCCGGGCCCAGCGAAGTTCTGGTCATCGCCGATGCCGGCGCCAAGGCCGAGCTGGTGGCCGCTGACCTGCTGGCGCAAGCCGAACATGACCCCCTGGCTGCGGCGATCCTGCTGACCACCAGTGCTGAGCTGGCCGCCGCGGTGCCGCTGGAGATCGAGCGCCAGCTGCAGGGCCACCCCCGTGCCGCAATCACCCGTCAGGCCATCGGCGACTGGGGGCTGATCGTGATCTGCCGCGATCTTGAGGAGGCCGCGGCCCTGAGTGATCGCTTTGCCCCCGAGCACCTCGAGCTGATGGTTGAAGAGCCCGAAGCGCTGGCCGAGCAGATCCACCACGCTGGCGCCATCTTCATGGGCCCGCACACGCCAGAGGCCGTTGGTGACTACCTGGCTGGACCCAACCACACCCTGCCCACCAGCGGAACAGCCCGCTTTGCCGGGGCGCTGAGCGTCGAAACCTTCCTGCGGCACACCAGCCTGATCCGCTTCAACCGCGAAGCCCTGGAGGCCACCGGGGACGCGGTGATCGCTCTAGCCGAGAGCGAAGGCTTGCACAGCCACGCCGAATCGGTGCGCCGGCGGCTGCACTGAGCCCGCTGCAGACACCGTGGCTCAGCGCTTCACCAGGTCGCGCACAGCAGCGCTGCCAGCGGAGATTTCGCCGACGAGCACCTGATCGGTCAGGTTGACGAACAGTCCGTTCTCGAGCACCCCGGGAAGGTTGTTGATGTCCTTTTCCAGGCGCTGTGGATCGCTAATGCCACCAGAAAATTTGACATCAAGAACCAGGTTGCCCTGGTCGGTGACCACAGGACCAGCCTTTTTGAGCGCCATGCGCAACTGGGCATCGCCGCCCATCTCGCGCAGCTGGCCCTGGACCTGACGCCAGGCCCCTGGCAGCACCTCGACGGGCAGCAGAAAACCCAGGTTGAGCGTGTCCACCAGCTTGGTGGAATCCACAACCACGACAAAACGCTTGGCGCGCACGGCCACGAGCTTTTCTTGCACGTGACAAGCCCCGCCGCCTTTGATCAACTGAAACGAGGGATCGACCTCATCGGCACCATCAATCGCCAGGTCAATGCGGTCCACGGCGTTGAGGCTCTGCAAGGGAATGCCCAGCTCAGCGGCCAGCACCTCACCCTGAAACGAGGTGGTGACACCGATGATGTCGCTCAGCTCACCGCGTTTGAGCTTGGCCCCAAGGGCCTGAATCATCAGTGCTGCAGTGGAGCCTGAGCCCAGGCCCACCACCATGCCGCTCTGAATCTGCTCTGTGGCGGCCATGGCCACAGCCTGCTTCATCTGGTCTTGCAGATCGGCCATCTCAGCTTGGTCGGGGTCGCGACCGTAGCAAGGGCAGCCCTAACCGCTCTGGGGCAACGCCGCCGGGCGAATGGCGAGCTGAAGCTCGCTCTGCCCGCGCACAACCGTGAGCGGCAACGGTTGGCCGACGGTCGAGCCCTCGACCTGCCTGAGCAGATCGCG
>VGQS01000137.1 GCA_016882285.1 Cyanobacteria bacterium K_DeepCast_35m_m2_155
CACATCGGCCCGGCTGATGCACTCACCAAACAGCCACCCCGATGGCTGCGGTGCCGGCAGGCTGTTGAGATACGTGATCACCTGGGCCCGCATGGCCCCCAGGGTCTGCGCCGCAGGTGTGCCGGTCAGGGTGGCCAAGCGTTCACGGTTTTGCTGGGCCTTGGCGTGCAGGGCTTCGCTGTCGGCTGCGGTGCGGCCCTGTTGCCGCTCGAGCTTTTGAACCAGGCCCGAGAGCACCTTGGTGATCAGCGGCTGCAGCCAGGGCTTGCTGGCCAGCAGCTTGCTGAAGGTGAGGGTCTCGATGGAGATCGAGTAGTGCCCATCCACGGCAGCTTGGATGGAGCCTTGCAGCTGCGGGTCGGCATCAGCCCAGGGGGTTGCAGCGTGTTCGGCCGCATAGCGCACGATGTCGGCGCTGTCGCTGAGCAGCAGCCCGGGACCCCGCAGGGTGGGCACGGTCATGTGCGGATTCAGCGTTCTGTAGGCGGAGCTGAACTGTTGCTTGGCCAGGTGAATGTCGAGCAGCCGACTGGTGTAGGGGATCTGCGCTTCGGCCAGAGCGAGCCTCGCCACCATCGAGTAGTACGACGGTGCAGCGTGAAAGAGCTCCAGCATGAAGTGACCGTGGGTTGAGCATCCGCGTCTTAGCTCAACCGCGCTGCTGCGCCAATGCCGCTGCAACGGCCTCGATCGCCAGCTCGATCTCGGCATTGGTGGTGCCGCGCCCCAGGCCAAAGCGCAGCGTGGCCGCCGCCTCGGCCCGCGTGCGTCCCAGCGCCGCCAGCACAGGCGAGGGCGAGCCCTGGCTGCAGGCCGAGCCGCTGCTGATGGCGATCTGGCGGCGCAGCGTCTGGTGCAGGCGCGTGCCGTCGACGCCTGCTGCCATCACATTGAGGTTGTGGGGGAGGCGCTCAGGTCCCGGCGGCGGTCCGTTGAGCTTGATGCCCCCGAGCGCCTGCAGCCCGCTCCACAGCTGATCGCGCAGCGCGCCCAGGTGCAGCGCCCGCCGCTCGCGGTCGGCCATGGCCAGCTCGAGTGCTGCCGCCAGCCCCACGATCAGCGGCACCGGCAGGGTGCCGGCGCGCAGGCCCTGCTGCTGGCCGCCGCCGTGCAGCTGGGGGGCCACGCGTATGCCCGGCCCGATCACAAGCGCCCCAATGCCCTTGGGCCCGTACAGCTTGTGAGCGCTCAGGCTCAGCAGATCGATCCCCAGCGCGTCCATCTCCAGGGGGATGTGCCCCACCGCCTGGGCCGCGTCCACATGCAGCAGGGCGCCGGCACCGTGCACCAGCGGCGCCAGCTGGGCCAAAGGCGCGATCGTGCCGATCTCGTTGTTGGCGGCCATCACGCTTACCGCCAGCACCGGACCACCCGCCTCAGGCGCGAGCGCGGCCGCAAGCGCGGTTGGATCGAGCCGCCCCTGGCCATCCACCGGCAGCAGGGTGAGGCCAAAGCCATGGCGCTCGAGATAGCGCAGCACGTCAAGCACGGCGTGGTGCTCGGTGACCACGCTCACAAACCGCCGCCGGGGGGAGCCTGTGTTCAGGGCCGCTTCGGCCAGACCTTTAAGGGCCAGGTTGTTGGCCTCGGTGGCGCCGCTGCTGAACACCACCTGGGCCTCGGCGTCAGCCGCGAGGCAGCGCCGCAGGGTTGCAGCAGCCCGCTCCACGGCGGCGGCGGCCTCCAGGGCCGGGCGGTAGAGACGGCTGGCGGGGTTGGCAAACTGCGCGCTCCACCAGGGCGCCATCGCCTCCACCACAGCCGGGTCGCAGGGGGTGGTGGCGTGGTGGTCGAGGTAGGCCAGCATGGGGCACATGCTGACAAGACTCATCACACGCTGCAGCCGCTGGGCCGCCGCACTCGCCCTGCCGGTTGCCGGGCTGGCAGCCCCCGCGGCGCTGGCCCAGGGCGGGCTCATGCAATCGCCTGAGCTCTCGCGCCCCAAGACGTTGGTGCTGCTGAGTGAGCGCATCGTGCCCGGGGGCAAGCAGGCCACGGGCGTCTACGCGATCGAGGCAGACCCCGCTTTTCCCGATGTCAAGCGGGTCAAGGTGTGGCTGGAGCTGCCCAACGATCTGCAGGTGCGCAACGAAACGATTCGCTGCAGCGCCAAGGCGCCGATGCGGGTCACCACCGATGGCCGCGACCTGATCGTGCGCCAGCTCAACCCCGGCGGCGCGATCAACCCCACCAACCGCCTGGACCATCTGATCTGGTGGGCCGTCTGCTTCCCCGAACTGGCCCAGCAGGACCCTGCCGGCCTGGGCGCCAAGGCGCGCGAGCTGGGCTACAGCGGCCACCTGCAGGAATCCGAACAGCGGGTGCCGCAGCCAGGCCGCTGAATCTGCCCTTGAATGCGTGCCATGAGCACCGAAACCTCCCCCACCGAAACCCCCGTCCGCTTGCTGCTGGTGGATGACGAGCCGGGATTGCGCACGGCGGTCAAGGCCTATCTCGATGACGAGGGCTTTGCCGTCACCACCGCCAACGACGGCGAGCAGGGCTGGCAGCTGGCTCAGGAGCAGCTGCCCGATGTGGTGATCACCGACGTGATGATGCCGCGCTGCGATGGCTACGGGCTGCTGGCCAAGCTGCGGGCCGACGAGCGCCTCGGCGGCACCCCGGTGATCTTTCTCACCGCCAAGGGCATGACC
>VGQS01000138.1 GCA_016882285.1 Cyanobacteria bacterium K_DeepCast_35m_m2_155
AGCCACAACGGCCAGCTGGCCGCCAGCCAGCCTGCCAGCACCAGTGCTGTGTCGCGCCAGCGCAGCTCGTGGCGGCGGATCGAATCGGCCAGCCGCAGCGCCACCAGCGTCAGGATCAGCAGCAGCGCGTGGTACTTGCCCAGGCTGAGCCATCCCAGAATCAGGCCAAACAGCAGCGATTCACGCGGGGTGCGCTGCTGCTGCAGCGGATGTCTGGCCAGCCACCACAGCAGCAGGCTCAGTCCCAGGATCAGGGGGCTGTCGGGTAGCAGCAACAGCCCGCCACAGGCAAACAGCAGCGGGGACAGGGACGCCAGCCCCGCTGCCAGCAGGGCCGTTCGCTCCCCGAACCAGCGCCTGCTGGCCTCGGCCAGCAGCACCACGGCGGCGCTGTAGCTGAGCAGTGACGGCAACCGCAGGGTCAGCAACGGATCGGCCTGCGGCAGCCAGGGCAGGGCTTGTCCCGCCGCCGCCCACAGCCCCACCAGCAGCGGGTGGTCGAAGTAGCTCAGGGACAGGTTCTGGCCGTAGAAGAGGTAGTAGCTCTCGTCGTACCCCGGCGGCAGGATCAGGGCCAGCACCAGGCGCAGCCCCAGCCCTGCCAACACAATGGCCGCGAGCACCCGGCGGTAGCTCCAGGTCTTCACTGGCGCAGGGCGTCCAGCACCGAGCGATCCTCGAGGGTGCTGGTGTCGCCGCTCACCGCCTCGCCTGCCGCCAGGGCCCGCAAAATGCGCCGCATGATTTTGCCGCTGCGGGTCTTGGGCAGGGCGTCACTGAAGCGGATCTCGTCGGGTCTGGCGATCGGGCCGATCTCCTTGCCCACGTGGCTGCGTAGTTCGGCCACCAGGGCGTCGCCGGTGCTGCGGCCTGCCTCCAGGGTCACAAAGGCCACGATGCCCTCGCCCTTGAGGTCGTCGGGGCGGCCCACCACGGCCGCCTCGGCCACGGCCGGGTGGCTCACCAGGGCGCTCTCGATCTCCATGGTGCCCAGGCGATGGCCGCTGACGTTGATCACGTCATCGACGCGGCCCATCACCCAGAAGTAGCCATCGGCATCGCGGCGGGCGCCATCCCCGGCGAAGTACAGGTGCGAGCCGTCGGCGGGGCGCACCTCCTCCCAGTAGCTCTTCTTGAAGCGCTCGGGATCGCCGTGCACGGTGCGCATCATGCCGGGCCAAGGCCGCCGCACCGCCAGGTAGCCGCCCTGATCAGGACCCTGGGAGTTGCCGGCCCTGTCGACAATGTCGGCAGCGATGCCCGGCAGCGGCAGGGTGCAGGAGCCCGGCTTGGTGGGGGTTGCCCCCGGCAGCGGGCTGATCATCACGCCGCCGGTCTCGGTCTGCCACCAGGTGTCGACAACCGGGCAGCGATCGCCTCCGATCACGTCGCGGTACCACATCCACGCTTCGGGGTTGATGGGCTCACCCACGGTGCCCAGGATCCGCAGGCTGCCCATGTCGTACTGATCGGGCACGGCGCGGCCGCTCTTCATGAACGCGCGGATCGCGGTGGGGGCGGTGTAGAAGATCGTGCAGCGGTGCTTCTGGATCACTTCCCAGAAGGCGCCGGGCTTGCTGGGGCGCGGCGCCCCCTCGTACATGACCGTGGTGGCGCCGTTCGAGAGCGGCCCGTAGACGATGTAGCTATGGCCGGTGATCCAGCCCACATCGGCGGTGCACCAGTGGATGTCGTCCTCGCGGATGTCGAAGATCCACTGGAAGGTCAGGTGGGCCCAGAGGTTGTAGCCGGCGGTGGTGTGCACCACCCCCTTGGGCTTGCCGGTGGAGCCCGAGGTGTAGAGCACGAACAGGCGGTCCTCGCTGGCCATCGGCTCGGCCGGACAGTCGCTACTCTGTGTGTCGACCAGGTCATGCCACCAGTGGTCGCGGAAGGCGGTCATGGCGCAGTCCGACTGGATGCGCTTGACCACCAGCACGTGCTCCACGCTGGGGGCGCCGCCGTTACCGCCCAGGGCCTCGTCGACGGCGGGCTTGAGCGGCACAGGGCTGTCCTTGCGGAAGCCCCCATCGGCGGTGATGACGAGCTTGGCCTCGCCATCGATCAGCCGGTCCCGTAGGGCATCGGCCGAAAAGCCGCCGAACACCACCGAGTGAGGCGCGCCGATGCGGGCGCAGGCCAGCATCGCGATTGCCGCTTCCGGGATCATCGGCATGTAGAGCGCCACCAGGTCGCCTTTGCCGACGCCCAGGGCCTTGAGCGCATTGGCTGCCTTGCAGACCTCGGCGTGCAGCTGCCTGTACGTGAATGTGCGCGTGTCGCCGGGTTCCCCTTCCCAGATCAGGGCGGTCTTGCCTTCGCGCGGGCCGCTCAGGTGCCGGTCAAGGCAGTTGAAGCTGAGGTTGGTGGTGCCCCCTTCGAACCAGCGGGCAAAGGGCGGATGGCTCCAATCGAGAACGGTGTCAAAGGGCTCGAACCAGTGCAGTTCGCTGCGGGCCAGATCGCCCCAGAAGCCGTCGGGGTCGGCCTCGGCCTTGGCTGCCAGCGCCCTGTAGGCCTCCATCGAGCCGATGCGGGCGCTGGCAGCCAGCTCGGTTGGGGGCTCAAACAGGCGCTGTTCCTGAAGCACCGATTCGATCGTGGCCTGTTGTGCGTCGCTCAT
>VGQS01000139.1 GCA_016882285.1 Cyanobacteria bacterium K_DeepCast_35m_m2_155
CGGCATCAGCCAGGCGGCAACTGGTGGCACAGCAGCAGCGCAGCTCCAGCATCAGCGCGCCTCGGCCCCAAGGGCCGGCAGAGACGTGACAACCCGCCCATCACACAGCAGCAGCGGCGCCTGGGCGCAGGCCCCGACGCAACCCAACCGCTCGAGCCGCCAGCCCGGCTGCGCGGCGGTCTCCAGGTGCTGGACCACCAGCCTCAGCAACGGCTCGCCCCCCCCCGCAGCCAACAGGCGGTGCCCAGGCACACACCGATGCGGTGCTTGGGCGGCGGCTGCAGCTCAAAGAGGTGATAGAAGGTCGCCACCCCCTGCACCAGGCTGGGCGGCAGAGCCAGCTGCCGCAACAGATCCAACCGTGCCGACGGGCTCAACCAACCATCGCGCCGTTGCAGGCGATGCAGCGCCTCGATCAGCTCGGTGGGAGCAGCGGCAGGCACCACGCACAGACGTGCAGCTGCCCCTGGCCTACTGACGCTTTACAGGCTCAGCGCAGGCTGCGGCAGATCAACTCACCAACTGCCGCCGCCCAGCATCTGGTCGTAACCCTCATAGGGGTTGTATTCAGACCAACCCGGGCTGGCCTGATCAAACAGGCCATAGCGCGCGGCCTCATCGTCCATCAGCGTGTTGCCGGTGGGCTGGGTGTCGCAGCTGATGCCACCACCTGGGGTGGACACGCAGTTGTCGAACGCCACCCCGCCGTGGGCCGGTGCGGCCAGCAGCAGGGCCACCGCAGCGGCGACCCAAGCGATGGGATGATGGGATCTGAGGCTCGTCATCACCCGATGTACACCGACTGGACTGCCGTGATTCTGCTGCTGCTCACCGCAGCCCCCCTGGCAGCCGTTGTGGCGACGACAGCCTTCTTCATCTGGCGGCAGAAGCAGAAGCGTCCTTGATGCAGGGCTCGGCCCTGAGCTGTGTGCGCGCTTCGGTGAGCACAACACCAGTGGTTGTCGCAGGCTCAAACCCCGGTATCTGCCCCTGTCCCAGGCAATCAAGGCAGGTGCGAAAACTCTGATCGCCCAGGCGCAACATGCCGCTGCCGCCGCAGCTTGGGCAGGGAATGGTTTGGCTCATCGAACTGCATCTCGCGTTGCAAGTAGTGTGCTGCGCCCAAGGCCACTTGATCCCGAAGCTTTCCTTAAGTCTTGGCGCCTTTGCAGATCCTCAAGCAGCTCGCTGGCGCTCAGACGGGAGCCCGCGGGCACCAGGTCCAGGCTGGCGGCCAGCTGAGCGATCACAGCAGCTGCATCGTCACCGCGCTGGCGGGCGGCATCGAGGCCGGCTGAGCCATCGCGTTTGCTGAGGCGCTGCCCTGCGGCATCACGCCACAGGGGCACATGGCCATAACGCGGTGGGGCAGCGCCAAGCTGCTGCATCACCGCCACCTGGGCGGCTGTGGCGGCCCAGAGATCGGCGCCACGCACCACATCGCTGATGCCCTGATCCAGTTCATCCACAGCAGTGGCCAGGTGATAGGCGATGTAACCGTCGGCGCGGCGCAGCACCACATCACCCACCGCCGAAGCAGCATCCAGCTCGCCAGGCTCGTCCCATCGCTCCTGCCAGCACAGCCGGCCGGCTCCAACACGCAGCCGCCAGCTGGGCAAGCGCCCCTCAACGGGTCCCCAACGCGGGAGCTGGCCGCGGCAGAAGCCCGGATACACAGGCAACGGAGCATGGGGCGCCGAGACATCGGCCAGCAAACGGCGCGAACAACGGCACGGATACAACGCGCCGCTGCGGCGCAGGGCCGAGAGCACATCGCTGTACAAACCGCGCCGCTCGCTCTGACGCAGCAGCGGCCCATCCCAGCTCAGACCCAGCCAGAGCAGATCAGCCAGGATCCGCTCCTCGGCTCCAGGCACCACCCGCGGCGTGTCGAGATCATCGATGCGCAGCAACCACTCACCACCTGAAAGGCGGGCATCAAGCCAGCTGAGCAGGGCGGTGCGCAGGTTGCCCCAGTGCAACGCACCACTGGGAGAGGGGGCATAACGGCCGCGATACCCCGCGGCCCGCAGGGCAGTGCCGCGCTCCAGGCGCGAGCGCAGACGCTCAGGCAGCAGCACTGACAAGGACAAACGGGCGCGGCTCTACAGCCAACAAAAAAGGCGGCCTTGTGGCCGCCTTCCAGCTTGGCGTTGATCGCGCCGAGGCGGCGATCAGCCCTGAACGCGGTCCTTGAACATCTTGCCGGCGGTGAAGGCGGGCACGCGCTTGGCAGGGATCTTGATCTTCTGGCCGGTCTTGGGGTTCAGGCCCTGACGCGCGGAGCGCTCGCGGGGCTCGAACGAACCGAAGCCCAGGATCGAGACCTTCTTGCCTTCAACCACCGAATCAATGATGGTTTCGATGGTGGCGTCGACGACAGCCGACACATCGGTTTTGGTCAGCTCGGTGCGGGCAGCCACGAGGTTGACGAGATCAGCTTTGTTCATGGG
>VGQS01000140.1 GCA_016882285.1 Cyanobacteria bacterium K_DeepCast_35m_m2_155
ACTCGCTGCAGGAGAAGGACAGCGAGCTGGCCGATGCCGAAGGCAAGGACGCCAGTGAAAAGCTGCGCGAGCTGTTCAAGGCCGCCCTGGCCAACGACAAGGTGACGATCCAGGTGCAATCGCTCAAGGGCGACACGGCGCCAGCTGCCCTGATCCTGCTGCCCGAGCAAATGCGCCGCATCAACGACATGGGCGCCCTGATGGAGCAGCGCCTGCCTGGTCTGCCAGAACATCACGTGCTGCTGGTGAACCGCCGCCACCGCCTGGTCGAGGGGCTGCTGAAGCTGTCGGCCGGCTCGGTGATCACCACCCCCGGCGCCGGTGCGGCCGCATCGCCCAGCCAGCAGCTGGCCGACGACCTGGGCCGCCATCTGTACGAGATGGCCCGACTGGCCGTTGGAGGGCTCGAGCCCAATGAGCTGGCGGGATTCCAACAGCGCAGCGCCGACCTGATGGGACGGCTCATGGAGCGGGGTCTCTAAGGCAGCCTCAGCAGTCGAGGCAGCTGAGCCGTTCGGCTTCGCCAATGGGCCCGCGCTCGCGGTTCCATTGGCGCCGGCGCAGGGTCTCATAAGCCTGGCAGAACTCTTCGCCAAGGCCGGCACGCAACCGCGCATCGGCGGCAAATGCGTCAAGCGCCTTACCCAGGTCGCCCGGCAAGCGTGGGCACTGGTCGCTCCGCAGCGGTGCGGCGTAGTTGTCGTTGTCGTGGCGGGGGCCTGGATCAAGCCCGCGCTCAATGCCATCAAGCCCTGCCGCCAACAGCGCTGCCTGCAGCAGGTAGGGGTGGGCTGAACCGTCAGGCAGCCGCAGCTCGATGCGTTGGTCATCGGGCAGGCGCAACATGTGGGTGCGGTTGTTGGCGCTGTAGCTGATGCCCCCCGGGCTCCAGGTGGCGCCCGAGGTGGTCGGGGGTGCCGCCAGGCGCCGGTAGCTGTTGAGCGAGGGGTTGGTGATCGCACAGAGTGCGCTCGCATGGGCGATCAGCCCACCCAGAAAGTGATAGGCCAAAGCAGACAGCCCAAGTTCCCCGTTGGGATCGGGGAACAGGTTGTCGCCGGCGCGGGCGCTGCCCGGCGCTCCCCACAGCGACAAGTGGGTGTGGCAGCCATTGCCGGTGAGCTCGGCAAAGGGCTTGGGCATGAAGCTGGCGCGCAGCCCCTGGGCCTCGGCCATCGACTTGAGCATGACCTTGAAGAAGGCATGGCGATCAGCCGTCGTCATGGCGTCGCTGAAGGTCCAGTTGATCTCGAACTGGCCGTTGGCGTCTTCATGGTCAGCCTGATAGGGGCCCCACCCCAGGCTCTCCATGGCCTCAAGCACCGGGCCGATCAGCCCATAGCGGCGCATCAGTGCCAGCTGGTCGTAGCAGGGCTTCTCCTGGGTGTCGGCGCCATCGGCAATGGCTTCGCCGCCTGGCTGCAACAGAAAAAATTCGGCTTCAACACCGCTGCGCAGCTCGAAGCCAAGCGCAGCAGCGCGCTGCTGCTGGAGGCGCAGCAGGCGCCTGGGGCACTGAGCCATGGGCTCGCCGTTGAGCGTCAACTCGGTGGCCACCCAGCCCACATCGCTCTGCCAGGGCAGCGGCGTGAGGCTGGCCGGATCGGGAATCGCCAGCACGTCGCCATCGGCAGGGCTCAGCTCTAGCCAGGCCGCGAATCCAGCAAATCCAGCACCCGACTGGCTGATCGTCTCCACAGCCGAGAGGGGCACGAGCTTGGCCCGCTGCACCCCAAACAGGTCGGTGAACGAAAAGAGCAGAAAGCGCAGGCCCAGGTCGCGGGCAGTGCTGGCCAGATCGGTCATGGGTTGAGCGGAGAGGACGAACGGGTTGGCAAATCAGCTGGCCAGCAGCTGATCCACAAGGCGGCGGAGGGTGCTTTGTTCGTCGGGCGAACTGTGGGGATTGCCGGCCCGGTGGCCGAGCTCTGAAGCGATCACCGCAAACTCGGCGTTGCGCATGTGCTCGGCCTCAGCAGCCATGTCATCGACGGTGAAGTAGAGGTCATGGCTGCCGGCAACCAACGCAGCCCGTGCCTGGATCGAGCCCAGTGCGGCAGCCAGATCGCCGCCTGCAGCGACGTCATGGGCCATCCAGGTGTCGAGCATGGCCACCAGGTCATGGGGGTCATGGCGCCGGTAATGGGGCAGCCACTGCTGCTCGACGTGGTGTGCGAGCGGTTCCTCGAGGCCGCGGTAGTGGGCTTGGCTGGCCGCCCAGCTGGCATAAATGAACGCAAACGTGCGCAGCCCCCGCTCGGGAACCGCGTCAAACCCATGGCCATTCCAGCTTGGATCGGCCATCAACGCCTGGCGC
>VGQS01000141.1 GCA_016882285.1 Cyanobacteria bacterium K_DeepCast_35m_m2_155
CGAACTCGGTGTAGGCCACACCTTTGCGGTCAAGCAGCGCCTTGGCGCGAATGCAGAACGGACAGGCCCGCCAGGTGTAGATCTCGACCTTCGCGGCCATCTCGACTCCAATCGGGTGATCAGATCCTAAGGACCAGCTCAGCAGCAAGGCTGTTGACCCGACCAGGGCCTGGGGCTGGGGACTGGGCTGGTCTGACGCAAGGGCAAGGGGCTCAACAGGGCCTTAGAAAAAGCGCCACAAATCGCGCCACTTTCACAAGAGCGCAACCCACTCCCTCTGCTCACCAACTGGCGAACCGACTAGCGAACCAACTCAACGACCGATTCACCGCCCCGCCCAGGCCCATCTCCAGCCCCCTTACAAAACACGCCAGAAGTCACGCCAGTTTTTGCAGGGCCGCTTCAGGTGAGCAGGACCGCAGGCAAGGTCATGCGCAAGACCTCTGGCTAGCCCAGAAGCAAGCAAAGCAAAAACATCCATCAGCCACGCCGGCAATGCACCACACCGGGGCGGCGCCAACAGCAACCAGCCCCGACGCCTGCGGCAACCATTGAGTACGGTCAAGCCATTGCAGCGCGACAACCGCCGCACGCCACCAGCCCATTCCCGCAGCTCACACCGTGACCGCCAGCCCCGCCACCACCGCGGCAGCCATTCCGCTTGATCTCACCGACTTCAAGCGCGATCTCTCTGAGCTCACCGACCGCCTGGGCCAAGCCCAGGACTGCCTTTGACGTCGCTGCACTGAGCGCGCGCCAACAGGATCTTGAGCAGCTCGCTGCCCAGAGCGATTTCTGGGACGACCAGAAGGTCGCCCAAGCCAAGATGCGCCAGCTCGATGAGGTCAAGGGCCAGCTCGAGCAGCTGCGCCGCTGGCAGGGGGCCGTGGCCGACGCCGAGGCCACCGTCGAGCTGTACGAACTGGAGCCCGACACGGACCTGCTGGAAGAGGCCAACAAAGGACTGCAGGCCCTGCGCGCCGATCTGGATCGCTGGGAGCTCGAGCGCCTGCTGAGCGGCCCCTACGACAAAGAAGGGGCCGTCATCAGCATCAACGCCGGCGCCGGCGGCACCGACGCCCAGGACTGGGCCCTGATGCTGATGCGCATGTACACGCGCTGGGCCGAAGACCACAACATGAAGGTCACCGTCGACGAGCTCAGCGAGGGCGAAGAAGCGGGCATCAAGAGCTGCACGATCGAGATCGAGGGCCGCTACGCCTACGGCTACCTGCGCAACGAAAAGGGCACCCACCGGCTGGTGCGCATCAGCCCGTTCAACGCCAACGACAAGCGCCAGACCAGCTTTGCCGGCGTCGAGGTGATGCCCAAGATCGAGGAGGAGGTCAAGCTCGACATCCCCGACAAGGACCTGGAGATCACCACCAGCCGCTCCGGCGGCGCCGGCGGCCAGAACGTCAACAAGGTGGAAACGGCCGTGCGCATCCTGCACATCCCGACAGGGTTGTTTGTGCGCTGCACCCAGGAGCGCTCCCAGCTGCAGAACAAAGAAAAGGCCATGGCCCTGCTGATGGCCAAGCTGCTGGTGATCGCCCAGGAGCAGCGGGCGGCCGAGATCGCCGACATCCGCGGCGACATCGTCGAGGCGGCCTGGGGCAATCAGATCCGCAACTACGTCTTCCACCCGTACCAGATGGTGAAAGACCTGCGCACCCAGCACGAAACCACCGACGTGCAGGGCGTCATGGACGGCGACCTGGACCCCTTCATCCAGTCGCTGCTGCACGCTGGCGTCGAGGTGGGCGGAGGTTCAAGTGATGACTGAGCCCACGCCCCAGGAAAACCCCAGCTTCGTCAAGCTGGCCATGCGCAACATGGTGCGCAAGGGTCGCCAGAGCCTGCTGCATTTCGGCCTGACGGCAGCGGGCTTTCTGGGCTTCATCACCCTGATCGCCTGGCTGGGCCGCCCCCAGATTCCTGGTGGTTGAATCAGCTTTGGCCGACTCCAGACCCGAGCACTCAGACGAGAACGCCGCCATCGATCTGGATCTGGCCTTCTCAGCCGATCCGGATCTGGCGCCCGAACTGGTGGCCGCCGCCAGCCCCTGGTGCGCACCCCCACAGGCCAGCGACGCCGCCGAGCAAACCTGGCTGACGTGCTTGCAACGCTGGCTGGCGGACTTGCAGGACGAGCTGCCGCCAGAGCTCCGCTCAGCCAGCTACTGCCTGGGTTTGAGCCTGGTGAGCGACGAGCAGATCGCCGCACTCAATCACGACTGGCGCGCCAAAGCCGGCCCCACCGACGTCCTGGCGTTTGCCGCCATGGACGCTGACCTCGATGGCGAGCTGCCGCTGC
>VGQS01000142.1 GCA_016882285.1 Cyanobacteria bacterium K_DeepCast_35m_m2_155
ACCTGGGCCTGTGCCTGGCGTTGTGCGCTGTGCTGGGCGGCAAGGCCCGCCGCGAGGAACGCTCGCTGTTGGCCGCCCATAGCGACTACAGCCGCTACCGGGCGCTCACACCCGCCATCATGCCCAGGCTTCCCTGGCTCGATTGGCGCGCGTGAGTTCCTGGCAGTTTCTGGGTCACCCCGTGCATGCGGTGTCAGCTGCTCCGCCCGAGCCCAAGGGCCCGGCGGTGTTGCTGGTGCATGGCTTCGGCGCCTCGACCGATCACTGGCGCCACAACCTACCGGTGCTGGCCCAGCACCATGAGGTGCATGCGATCGACCTGTTGGGCTTCGGCCGCAGCGCCAAGCCCGCTGGGCTCACCTATGGCGGCGCCCTGTGGCGCGACCAGCTGGCGGCTTACGTCACTGAGCGCATTGGCCGGCCCGCGGTGCTGGTGGGCAACTCGCTGGGGGGTTTTGCCTCGCTGGCGGCGGGGGCGGCCCTGGGCGATCAGGCCGCCGGGGTGGTGCTGCTCAATGCAGCGGGCCCGTTTTCTGATGAGCAGGCGGCGCCCAGGGGCTGGGGAGCCATCGCCCGGCAGACCATCGGCGGCGCCCTGCTCAAGAGCCCGGTGCTGCAGCGATTGCTGTTTGAGAACCTGCGCCGCCCGGCCACGGTGCGCCGCACGCTCAACCAGGTGTACATCGATCGCAGCAATGTCGATGAGGAGCTGGTGCAATCGATCCTGCGGCCGTCGCGCGATCCCGGGGCGTTCGGGGTCTTTCGCACCGTGTTTGACATTCCCCGCGGCCAGCCCCTCGATGAGCTGTTTGCCCAGCTGGGCTGCCCGCTGCTGCTGTTGTGGGGCATCCGCGATCCGTGGATCAATGCGGCCGGGCGGCGCGCGGCGTTTCAGCGGCATGCGCCGGCGCGCACCACCGAGGTGGTGCTCGAGGCCGGTCATTGCCCCCATGACGAGGTGCCCGATCAGGTCAACCGGGCCCTGCTCGAGTGGCTCAGCCAGCTACCCCCGGCAGCCGCCCCCGCGCCAGCTGTTGCAGGGGATCGAACTGCCGTTTGACCGCCTCGATCAACGGGCGTGAGGGCGCATCGAGCCAGGCGGGCACAGCAGCGGCGCCGGTTGCCGGTTGCGGCTGGCGCAGCACACTCAGATGCCCGCCCAGCGCGTGGCAGCGGCGCCGCAGGGCCTCGACCCGGTGCCGCGGCAACGCGCCTGTCTGCGCCCAGCCGTCGCCGCAGCCGCTGCCTGCCGCCAGCACCACAGCGGCGCCCTGCAGTTCGCCTGAGGCCAGCAGCGTGGCGCACTGGGCGGGAGGCACCACCAGCCGCAGCAGCCAGTCGGCCTGGGTGTTGCAGCCCCGCTGTGCAGCCAGCAACGGCTCGAGCTCGTTGGCCTGGAGCTCCTCCAGTGTCAGGCCAGGCTCAGTGCCAAGGGCCTGCTCCATCTGTTGGGCCTGGCCACGGATGCAGGTGATCTGTTCAGCGAGCGTGGCGGCATCGATGCTGGCCAGGGCAACCAGCAGTAGCGGCTGGGGGCTCAGGCCGGCCTCTGCGGCCCAGCGGGCGTTGCCCAGGTCGAGGCGCTCGGGGCTGAGGCTCGAGTCCCGCAGCCAGCGGCATAGCTGCTGCAGCAGCGGCAGCTCACCCTGGATCAGCAGGCAACGGCGCTGCGGCGGGATCGGCTGGGTGCGCAGGGTGAGCTCGGTGATCAACCCCAGCGATCCCCAGCTGCCGCTGATCAGACGCATCAGGTCATAGCCCGCCACGTTCTTGACGACCTTGCCGCCGGCCCTGGCCAGCACGCCGTCGCTGCGCAGCAGCTGCACGCCCAGCAGCTGATCGCGCACCCCCAGGTAGCGCTGGCGGTAGCCGCCGCTCAGGCCGCGGGCCACCAGGCCGCCGATGCTGCCTGGTGCCTCGCCCCAGGGCGCATCGAGGCTCAACCACTGCCCGTGGTGTGCCAGGGCCTCCTGCACCTCCAGCAGTGGTGTGCCGGCGGCCACGGTGACGGTGAAATCACCGGGGTTGTGCGCGAGCACTCCGCGCAGGTTGCGGCAGCTGAGCACCGCGCTGGCCTGGCTCACCGCCGGCCCCCAGGTGAGGCGAGAGCCCAGTCCCGCTGGCAGCCAGGGCGCGGCCTCGGCATGCAGCGTGCGCACCTGCTCCTGCAGGGCGCGCAGCGACTCGGGAACAAGAACCGTCACGGCACGATGGTGCCATGAAGGTTGTGGTCTTCGACGACGATCCCACCGGTTCGCAGACGCTGCACAGTTGCCCGCTGCTGCTGGACACCTCTGCAG
>VGQS01000143.1 GCA_016882285.1 Cyanobacteria bacterium K_DeepCast_35m_m2_155
CGATCTGCCCCGGCTCTCCGATGGGCAGCTCACGCACATTGCCAAGGAAGCCCAGGACGTGCTCGAGAGCCTCGAGCGCCGGCTCCAGGATCTCAACGCCCAGGACAGCTTCACCGACAGCAGCGGCAACGACACCCACATCCGCGCGGCCACCAAACGTGATGTGACCGAGAGGTTTCTGCGCGCGATCGACGAGGAGCAGTCCCTGCGGCGCAGCAACCCAGCCCTGCGGGCGGCAGCGGGCGAATCACTGCCTCGGGCCTTTCTGGAGCTGGCACGCCACCGCTTGCCGGGTTCCACCTTTGATGCCCTATTGCAGGAAGCCCTTGAAGCCTGCGGGCCTGATGCGGCGGCAGAAGCCGAAGCGAGCAACAGGCGGGTGATTCCGATCGTGCGCCGCTCCGATGACACGCCCGTGCGCGCGCCCCTGCCGGTGGTGCTCACCCTCGACACCGAAGCCCAGATCGGCTGATCACCTCAGCCACTGCTGAACGGGTTGGCGGGCATGCGAACAGGCAAAGCCCGAGCTGCAGCATCGAGCTCCTGACGCTCTGCCCCATCAAGCGTCCATGCCGCCGCGGCGGCCGCGTCTTGGGCCTGAGCGATGCTGCGCAGCCCCACGATCGGCATGGCGCCATGGCTGCGGCACCAGTTGAGCGCCACAGCCGCAGCCGGCACGCCGCGGCCGCTGGCGATGGCGTTGATGCGCTGCAGCAACGGGGTGATCTGCGGCTGCAGGCGCGCAAACAGCAGCCGGCGGCCGCCGCTGGGCGCCTGGGCAGGCTGGTCTGGCCCTCGGGCCAGCAGCCCCAGGGCCAAGGGGCTGTAGGCAATCAGCGCAATGCCGAGCTCACGGCACACCGCGGCCACGCCGCCTGGCGCGATCGCCTCAGGTGCCAGCAGCGACAGCTGCACCTGCAGGCTGGCCACAGGCACGCCGCGGCGGCCGAGCTGATGGTGGATCTGCCGCAAGCGTCTGGGGCCCACATTGGAGAGCCCCAAGGAGTCGACCAGGCCCTCGCTCACCAGGTCCGCCAGGCCTTCGAGCAGGGGCCCTTCCTGCCAAGGGGCATAACGGGCCGTGCTCCAGTGCAGCTGCACCCGCTCAAGGCGGCCGCCAAGGCGCCTGCTGGAGGCCTCAAAAGCCCGCCGCAGCCCCTGACGCCCAAGTCGCCAGGGGAACGGCGCCAGCTTGGTGGCGACCAGCAGCTGATCAGCATGTTGTGGGTCAAGGGCGCTGCGAAAGCGTCCCAAAAGCGCTTCGCTACGGCCCTGCAACCGACCGGTTCCATAGGAATCGGCCGTGTCAAAGAAGCGCAAACCCAGCGCCACCGCCTGCTCAAAGGTGGCCTGCAACTGGCCATCCTGATCGGGGCTGTAGCCCCAGAGCAGCTGATTACCCCAGGCCCAGGTGCCCACACCGATCGGCACAGAAGCCGGGTGATGCGCGAAGGTGGTGCCGCTCAGCAACGGATCCGCTCTGCTCAAGCCCATGATGAGCCAGTGCCCTACAGCAGTGAACGGCCCTGACGTGCCGTCCGCGACGAGCGCCACGGCTGCTGCTGCTGCTGAAGCTTCTGCCCCAGCGCAGGAGCCGGTGCTGTGCCAGCACTGCGGCCGCACCGCCAGCAACGGCATCAGCTGCCAGGGCGCCTGCGTGGCTGATTCGGGCTACTGAGATGGCCGGCTCTGCGCGCCACTGCCGCTCGCCTGTGTGGATTGGCGCCCTCGCGGCCGCAGTGGTGATGCCGGCGTGGGCCCATGCAGATGGTTTCGGCCGCTGGGAAAGCCCGCTGCGGCGCTGCCAGTTGCTGTGGCCGGGCGCATCCCCAGTGGCAGTGGGCAGCGGCAGCAACTGCCTCAAGCTCAGGCTCGATCAGAGCGTCGAAGGCATGCTGCGGGTGCGCTTCATCAACGCTGCACTCGGCAGCCGCTTTGCCAGCGAAGAGCTCACCTTTGCCGGCCTACTGCTCAGGAGCGATCAACCCATGCGCTGCAAGCAGGGCACCTGCGCCCCCAGCTGGCCACTGCGCATGCAGGTGCATGGCGTCGCAAGCCGCCGTTTTGACGGCCGCGGCCTGGCAGCCCACGTGCCCAGCAATCAGCTCGCCAAAGGCAGTTGCAGCCTGGGGCCTGATCAACTGATCTGCGAAGCCAAGGGAGCCAACGGCCTGCAGTGGCAGGCCAGCGCAGAACTTCCCCGCCAGGGGCCCTCAAGGCCAAGGGCCACCGAGCCAGCCCAGAAACGCCCTTGAAGGCGGCACCCAGATTCGAACTGG
>VGQS01000144.1 GCA_016882285.1 Cyanobacteria bacterium K_DeepCast_35m_m2_155
GCTGAGAAGCCCAGATCGCCGCTGCACAGCTCGATCTTGCGGTAGGGCAGCTCGAGGGCCTGCAGCACGGCCTCGGCGTCAGCGGTGATCTGCTCGTGGGCTGCCGTTGAATCCTGAGGCCGGGTGAACCAGTAGAGCTCCACCTTGTTGAACTGGTGCAGCCTGATCAGCCCACGGGTGTCGCGGCCGTAGCTGCCGGCTTCACGGCGGAAGCAGGGGGTGTAGGCCGCGTATTTCAACGGCAACTGCTCAGCGGGGATCACTTCGCCGCGATGCAGGGAGGTGATCGGTACCTCCGCGGTGGGGGTGAGCCAGAGGTCGTCGTCGGCGCAGCGGAAGCTCTCCTCGGCAAATTTGGGCAGTTGGCCCGACCCGGTGAGGCTGGCGCTGTTCACCAGGATCGGTGGCATGACCTCCCGGTAGCCGCGGCTGCTGTGGAGATCCAGCATGAAATTGATCAGCGCCCGCTCCAGCCGGGCGCCCTGGCCGAGCAGGGTCACAAAGCGGCTCTGGGCAATCCGCACCGAGCGTTCGCTTTCAAACAGGCCCAGGCGCTCGGCGATCTGCCAGTGCTCTTCGAGCCCGGCCTCCTGGCGGGGGCTGCCCCAGCGGCTCACCTCCACGTTGTCAGCTTCGCTGCGGCCATCGGGGGTTTCCGCCGAGGGCAGGTTGGGGAAGGTGAGCAGCTGCTCGCGCAACTTGTGCTCAAGGGCCTTCTCCTCCTCTTCGAGCACAGCCACCTGCTGCTTGATGCGGTTGCCCTGATCCCGCAGGGCCTGCACCTCGGGTCCGTTGGCGGCGGCGCCAGCCTGGATCAGCTGCCCCACCTGCTTGCCGATCTGGTTGCCCTGGGCCTGCAGGGTGCTGCGCTGCTGCTCAAGGTCGCGCTCCTGGCGTGCGATCAGCTGTACGGCGGTGAGATCGACATCGAGACCGCGGCGGGCCAGCTGATCGGCGATCTGTTGGGGGTTGTCGCGCAGCAGCCGCTGATCCAGCACGGGCCCAACTGTGGCAAGGGATGTAGCGGCAGCCTACGGCCTGCGGCTCAAAGCACCTGCACCACTTCGGCGACTTCAGGGATGGCCTCGCGCAGCTTGCGCTCGATACCCATCTTCAGGGTCATGGTGCTGCTGGGGCAGCTGCCGCAGGCACCCTGCAGGCGCACCTTGACGATCGGCCCGTCGATTTCGACCACCTCGACGTTGCCGCCGTCGGCCATCAGGTAGGGACGCAGTTCATCGAGGGTGCGCTCCACGTTCTCCAGGGTGAGCGCACGGGGATCCGCGCTGGTGCTGGATTCGGTGGGATCTGCCGTGGTCATTGATCAAGCAGCCTGAACGTTGTTCCAGCTTAGGAACGAGGTTGCTGAGGGCGACTGATTCAGCGCAGCAGCAGTCCCACCCACAGCAGCTTGCAGAACAGATGCAGCAGCTGGTCGAACACCAGGCTGAAGCCCAGCCGGCATTTCCCCCAGTCGATCAACCCATGGATCAGGCATTCAGCCAGACCCAATAGCGGGATCCCGGTGAGCAAACCGACCAGCAGCCCATGGCTGCTGGCATGGCCGGCCAGCCACCACCACCAGGGCAGGGTGGCATCCCGACCGGGGCATTTCTCCACGGCCATGCGGTCGTGCTGAAGCAGGAAATCCCCCACGAAATGAGCCATGACGAGCATCGCCAGCAGGCCGAGGGGTGAGGCATCAACCATCGCGGGCCAAGCAGGGGCTTGTGCCCACAGAATGGCTCAGGCGTGGGTCGCCCCGCCGAGGTTGATGATCACCACCCCGGCGGCGATCGCAAGCAGCAGCAGCAGCCAGGGGTTGAGCATCTGTGGATCGCCTCGATGGCGGTGGCAGGTGGCTTGTTGGTCTGGGCGGGGGTCCAGATCCTTCTCTCTAGGATCAAGGCCAGCGAATGCCCCTGCCGCGAGCGGAACTCCCACAGCCCATGACCGACGTTCCCGCTTCAAGGATCCGCAACTTTTGCATCATTGCCCACATCGACCACGGCAAATCGACCCTGGCCGACAGGCTGCTGCAGGACACCGGCACCGTCGCCGCCCGCGACATGCAGGAGCAGTTTCTCGACAACATGGAGCTCGAGCGTGAGCGGGGCATCACGATCAAGCTCCAGGCGGCGCGCATGGAGTACACCGCGCCCGATGGTGAGCACTACATCCTCAACCTGATCGACACCCCCGG
>VGQS01000145.1 GCA_016882285.1 Cyanobacteria bacterium K_DeepCast_35m_m2_155
CGCCTGGCCGCGGCTGGGCAGGGTCAGGGTGGCGCTGGCCGGGCGCAGGGCCTCAGACCACAGGTCGTTGTCGTCGAGCCAGGCGGCCAGGTCATCGACCACCAGGCTGAAGGGGTGCTCGCTGACCGTTTTGGCGGGGTTGATGGGTTCGGCAACGCGCCAGGTGTCGGCCCACAGCAACAGCCGCCCGCCCGAGCCTTCGGGCGGAAACAGCCAGGTGGCATGCAGCAGGCTCATGAACCGGTGGGTTCGGGCCCCATCAAGGGCGCCTCAGACGGCAGACAACGCGGTTGAGCTGGGTGAGCAGCAGGGCACTGCCAACCAGGGGGAGCCAAAGCGGCAGCCACCCGCGAAGCACTCCCATCATCACTGTTGACAGGCTCTCTGTCACGTCAATGGGGCTAGCCAGGCTGCAGATGCCGCACACGGCCCCGACCAGGCCCGCCTGCAGATGGCTGTCGTCAGGGTCGACCCGCTGCAGATGAAAGGCGAGTAGGCCGTAAAAAAAACCGCAGCCCCCAGCCCGCAGTGCGGTTTCGAAGGCCGCGCCCAGGCTGGGCGAGTTCGCCAGGGGCGTGCCCAGTTGCAGCAGCAACGCCAGCAGCAGCGAGCACACGCCGCCGGCCAGGGCCCAGCTGATGGACTGCAGCCGCAGCGCCGCGCGCTGCGGGGCCAGGTTGGTGGGCGCGCTGCTCATGGGCTCAGGGCTGACCTGTGCTGGGCGATCATGCCTTGCTTAGGTTTTGTTCGCGCAGCCATGGCCGCCACCCCGAAGTCCGGCGCAGAGATTCGCGCGGCCTTTCTGGCCTTTTACGAGCAGCGCGGCCACCAGCCCATGGCCAGCGCCTCGCTGGTGCCTGACGACCCCACGGTGCTGCTGACCATCGCCGGCATGCTGCCGTTCAAGCCGGTGTTTCTGGGCCAGCAGCAGCGCCCCGCACCCCGGGCCACCAGCTCCCAGAAGTGCATCCGCACCAACGACATCGAAAACGTGGGCCGCACCGCGCGGCATCACACGTTCTTCGAGATGCTCGGCAACTTCTCCTTTGGCGATTACTTCAAGGAGCAGGCGATCCAGTGGGCCTGGGAGCTCTCCACCGGCGTGTTCGGCCTCTCGCCCAACAACCTTGTGGTCAGCGTCTTCCGTGAAGACGACGAAGCCGAGGCGATCTGGCGCGATGTGGTGGGGGTCAATCCCAAGCGCATCATCCGCATGGATGAGGCCGACAACTTCTGGGCGTCGGGTCCCACGGGCCCCTGCGGCCCCTGCTCGGAGATCTATTACGACTTCAAGCCTGAGCTGGGCGATGAGGGCATCGATCTCGAGGACGACAGCCGTTTCATCGAGTTCTACAACCTGGTGTTCATGCAGTACAACCGCGACGCCGAGGGTGTTTTGACCCCGCTGGCGGCCCGCAACATTGACACCGGCATGGGCCTCGAGCGCATGGCCCAGATCCTGCAGGGGGTTCCCAACAACTACGAAACCGACCTGATCTTTCCCTTGATCGAGACGGCCGCGGCGTTGGCGGCCGTTGACTACCGAGCGCTCGATGACAAGGGCCAGACGTCGCTCAAGGTGATCGGCGACCACAGCCGCGCCATCACCCAGCTGATCTGCGATGGCGTGACGGCATCGAATCTGGGCCGCGGCTACATCCTGCGGCGCCTGCTGCGCCGGGTGGTGCGCCATGGACGGCTCATCGGCATCGACAAGCCGTTCCTCACCGCCATGGGTGATGCGGCGATTGCGCTCATGCAGGACGCCTACCCGCAACTGGTTGAGCGCCGTGAGGTGATCCTGGCCGAGCTGGCGCGCGAAGAAGGTCGATTCCTGGAGACCCTCGAGCGCGGCGAAAAGCTGCTGGCCGAGGTGCTGGCTGCCGGGCCCAGCCAGATCAGCGGTGAGCAGGCCTTTGAGCTGTATGACACCTACGGCTTTCCGCTCGAGCTCACCGAAGAGATCGCCGCCGAGCACGGTCTGTCGGTGGATCTGGCTGGCTTCGAGGCGGCGATGGAGGCCCAGCGCCAGCGGGCCAAGGCGGCAGCCGTCAGCATCGATCTGACCCTTCAGGAGGCGATCGATCAGGTCGCGGCCCAGCTCGAGGCCACCGGGTTTCGGGGGTACGAAGCCCTCGAGCACCCCAGCTGCGTGGTGGCTCTGGTGGTCAATGGCGTGCCGGCCCA
>VGQS01000146.1 GCA_016882285.1 Cyanobacteria bacterium K_DeepCast_35m_m2_155
CGGGGGCTTTTTCATGGCGAGCTCACCTCGTGGGGCACGCTCCTGAAGCGCCACAGCCATGTGAACCCATTGATGGCGTAACGCTGAACACGGGCGGCTGCGCCAAGCTGGGCAACCAATGTTTGCGGGCCTGCGCATGCTGATCCGGTTGCTGTTGAGGCCAGTGCTGGGCTGCCTGAGCCTGGTGCTGGTGCTGCTGGGCCTGGCCGCGCCTGTGTGGGCCGACTTTGTGCTGCCGCCGCTGCCCTACGACCCGAGCGCCCTGGAGCCGGCGATCGATGCCACGACGATGACGCTCCACCACGACCGCCATCACGCCGCCTACGTGGCCAACCTCAACGCCCAGATCGCAGCCAACCCCGAGCTCAAGAGCCTCAGCCTCGAGGCCCTGCAGGGTCAGATCGCGCGCTTCCCGGCGGCCGTGCGCAACAACGGCGGCGGCCACTGGAACCACAGCCAGTTCTGGAGCGTGATGGCACCTGCGGGCCAGGGCGGGGAGCCGTCAGAAGAGCTGCTCGCGGCGATCAGCAGCAGCTTTGGGTCGCTGGAGGCACTGCAGAGCCAGTTCAACCAGTCAGCAAGCGCACGCTTCGGCTCAGGCTGGGCCTGGCTGATCCGCAAGCCCGACGGCTCGCTGGCGATCACCAGCACGGCCAATCAGGACAATCCGCTGATGGACCTGCCCGGCATCGAGCGCGGCACACCTCTGCTGGGGCTCGACGTGTGGGAGCACGCCTACTACCTCAACTACCAGAACCGCAGGCCCGACTACATCGCAGCCTGGTGGCCGCTGCTCAACTGGAACGAGGTCAACCGCCGTTTTGCAGCAGCCGCATGACCGGCAACCTGCAGGCCATCGGCTTTCTGTTCACCTGGGTGCTGGGCTGGGGCATCGGCGGTTCGCTGATCGACGCCGGCCTGATCAATGCCGGCGTGTATGCCCTCGACGGCGGCCAGCTCGGCACAGCGATCACCTTCACCCTGTGGACCCTGCTCTGGGGCGGCGGCGGCGTCAAGCTCTACCAGCGCTGGACCCAGCCGCAGGAGCCCGGCAGCTGACAACCCACGCAATTCTTGCTAGTACAGGTGTACGCATTGAGGCTTGGTGATGGGGATCGCTGTTCGTGGCGTTGGAGCGTCGTCGAGGTCGCTTGACGCACCTGAAGACTGGCCGTATCTGGAGCAGGACGTGCTGCGCAAGACCCGCAGCCGCAAGGTGTGCATGACCTGCCACTGGTTTCGCCATCACGCCGGGGTGAACTGCATGCCCGTGCTCACCTGCCAGCTGCACCAGGGCCTGATCGCCCATGGCGAGCACCTGACAAGCCGCTGCCAGGGCTGGACCGACGACATGGTGCGCACGAGCGGCTGGGCGCCAGAGGCGGCCTGAGCGCTCGGACGAGACTGCTGGTCATGGAGCTTCATGCCGATCTGAGCCAGCGCGCGGTGCTCGACACCAACGCTTTGCCGTGGATGCCCTCGCCCATGGCTGGGGTGGAACGGCGCCTGCTCGATCGCATCGGGGATGAGGTGGCCCGGGCGACCTCGATCGTGCGCTACGCCGCCGGCAGCCACTTTGAGCGTCACATCCATGGTGGCGGCGAGGAGATCCTGGTGTTGGAAGGCACCTTCAGCGACGAGCACGGCGATTACCCACCCGGCACCTACCTGCGCAATCCGGCCGGTTCAAGCCATGCCCCGACCAGCGCGCCGGGCTGCACGCTGCTGGTGAAGCTGCGCCAGATGCACCCGCACGATCAACAGCGGGTTGTCATCGACACCGCAACGTCGACCTGGGTTCCCGGCCTGGTGCCAGGCCTGGAGGTAATGCCCCTGCATGCCTTTGGCTCCGAGCATGTGGCGTTGGTGCGCTGGGCTCCGGGCACGGTGTTTCAGCCCCACGGCCATCCGGGTGGCGAAGAGATCCTGGTGCTCGATGGGGTTTTCCAGGACGAGCACGGCGACTATTCAGCCGGCAGCTGGCTGCGCAATCCGCCTGGAAGCGTGCACCGGCCCTGGAGCGAGGCCGGTTGCACCATTTGGGTCAAAACCGGTCACCTGCCAGCCTCGCTTGGGCC
>VGQS01000147.1 GCA_016882285.1 Cyanobacteria bacterium K_DeepCast_35m_m2_155
CGGGCTGCTCGAGCAGTTTCTGCTCGACGGCGCGCACGCAGCCGCCGCACTTCATGCCCTCGATCTCGAGCAGCAGCGACCCCATGACCTGGCGCTGAGAGCGCTCAGGCTAGGTCGATTTTCAAGGCAAGATGGGCTGCATCTGCCTCGCGCGGCCACCGCGCCATCATCTGTGCCCCGCTCGCAGCGCAACGACAACTTCATCGACAAGAGCTTCACGGTGATGGCCGACCTGATCTTGAAGGTGCTGCCCACCAACCGCCGTGCCAAAGAGGCCTTCGCCTACTACCGCGATGGCATGAGCGCCCAGGCCGACGGCGAGTACGCCGAAGCGCTCGAGAACTACGAAGAAGCGCTCAAGCTCGAGGACGATCCCAACGACAAGGCCTTCATCCTCTACAACATGGCGCTGGTGTTCGCCTCCAACGGCGAGCACAGCAAGGCGCTCGATTTTTACGGCCAGGCGCTGGAGCTCAACAGCAAGATGCCCCAGGCGCTCAACAACATGGCGGTGATTCACCACCACCTCGGCTCGATGGCCGAGGAGCGCGGCGATGCCGATGAGGCGGATCGGCAATACGACTCGGCGGCCGAGTTCTGGGGCAAAGCCATTCGCCTGGCGCCCAACAACTACATCGAGGCCCAGAACTGGCTCAAGACCAGCGGCCGCGGCAGTGTCGACGTGTATTTCTGATGACTCTCGAAAGCGTCTGAGGATTCACCGCTGAACGTCTTCGGGGTTGATCCAACGCAGCGACTGAAACCGGGCAAAACCGCGATCAAACGACGCCCAAACCGCATCGCGCTCGATGGCTGCGGCTGCCAGGTAGACATCGGTCATGTCAACCGAAGCCGGTCGATCGGCCAGAACCAGCTCACGGAACAGGCTCCAGTGACGCGGCCCCGGCTCCAGGATCCGAACCGTGGGGGAAGCGGTCAGGCCGTCGACAAAGCTGACGGCAGCTTCGGCGCTCAACGGCTCGCTGAACACGCGGCGATCAGTCACCACCCGCAGAAAGCCGCTGACCACCACCGAAAACAACCCAAGCCCCTGCGGCGCATTGCGCTGCTGCAACAACCAAGCACGAGCGGGACCGTGGTGCCGCGTGCCAGCGATACAAGCTTGCACGAGCACGTTGACATCAACGCAGTGCATCCATCCCCAGGCCTTCGTCAAGCAGCTCACGCAAGGCCGCATTACGGTCGAGGTCGACACCGGGCCTGACGCAACCGGCGGCAAACACCGGCAAGTCAGGAAGCTCCGCGCACTGCAGCTGGCCGAGACGCTCCAGATAGCCCCGCAACGCGCTCTCAAACACGCCGCCCACGGTGGTGCCCTGGCGGACCGCTTCCACCTTGGCCTGCTCGTAAAGAGCATCACTGATGGTCAGGGTGGTGCGCACAGTTTCATCTGTTTCGCCAGCACTGCATCTTAGTGCATGTCAACTGCATCAGGATGAAAAACCGTGATGCAACCCGGATGCAGTTGCGGGCTCAGACTGCGCACAGCGCTCATCCCTACGGACCATGCCCCGTCGATGGACAACACGAGCCGCTGCGCTGACGCTCGCCCTTGGGGGAGGGGCCTGGTCGGCATCTGCAGCACCGCGTGCAGGCCATGGCCTCGATCAGTGCCAGCCGCCTGCCATAGGCCGCTATGCCCTGCTGGGCAGCGGCACCCATGGCACCGAGCCTGTGGCTGTGCTGATGCAGGAGCAATGGCTCCCCGGCGGCCGCATTGAAGGCGTGCGTTACCTCAGGCAGGGTCGGCGTTTTCAGGAGGATCGCTACAGCGGTTCGCTCAAGCCTGGCCAGGATTGCTGGGTGAGCATCGAGCGACGGGGTCCTGCCGGGGTCATGCTCAGCGCAGACACCCTCGACCGCCAGGGCCGGCCGACGGCTTCATTGGTGACCCGCCCCGATGGCGTGCTGTCGCTGCGCTACGTCAACCAGAGCAGCCAGGCCTGCAGCGTTGCCCAGCTCAATGGGCTGGTCACCAGCCAGCAGCAGGGTCAGAGCTGGCAGAAGGG
>VGQS01000148.1 GCA_016882285.1 Cyanobacteria bacterium K_DeepCast_35m_m2_155
GCAACGCCTCACTCGAGGAGCTGGTGATGGCCCTGCATGTGCGCCGCAGCTACTTCAATCCCTTTGTGGGGCGGCCCGCAGGCAGCACTGAGCCGCTCACCGGGGTGCGCACCGAGGAGATCACCAAGACCTCTCGGCTGGTCTCCAACCTCACCGGCATGGCGGTGCAGCCCAACAAGGCGATTGTGGGGGCCAACGCCTTTGCCCACGAAAGCGGCATCCACCAGGACGGGGTGCTCAAGAACCGCCTCACCTACGAGATCATCGATGCCCGCACCGTGGGCCTGGCCGACAACCGCATCTCGCTGGGCAAGCTGAGCGGGCGCAGCGCCTTTCGGGCGCGGCTCGAGGAGCTGGGCTACCAACTCGAGCGCGAGGACCTCGACGATGCCTTTGCCCGCTTCAAGGAACTCGCCGACCGCAAACGCGAGATCAGCGACCGCGACCTGGAGGCCATCGTCAGCGAGCAGGTGCAGCAGGCCGACGAGCCCCACTACAGCCTCAAGAGCGTGCAGGTGAGCTGCGGCACGGGCCTGCAGCCCACCGCCACAATCACCCTGATCAACACCGACGGCGCCGAACTGACCGAAGCGGCGATCGGCACCGGCCCGGTGGATGCGGTGTGCCAGGCCCTCAACCATCTGGCCCAGGTGCCGAATGAACTGGTGGAGTTCAGCGTCAAGAGCGTCACCGAAGGGATCGACGCCATGGGTGATGTGACGATCAGGCTGCGGGCCAATGGGGTGCTCTATTCGGGCCATGCCGCTGATACCGACATTGTCGTGGCCGCCGCCCAGGCCTTTGTGAATGCCCTCAACCGCCTGATCGCCGGTGGCCGCAGCCAGCCCCTGCATCCCCAGAAGGGCCCCCTGCCGGTGGTGGGCGATCTACCCCTGGCCCAGCGGCCCCGGGTCTGAGATGCGCCCAGCCCCTGCCGCAACGCCTCGATCCACCCTGACCACGGCCCTGCAGCTGGCCTTGCTGCTGCTTGTGGCGCTGGCGATGCTGGTGCCGCTGCTGTGGCTGGTGAGCACCTCGCTCAAGGGGCCCGCCGAAAACATCTTCAGCAGCCCACCGGCGCTGCTGCCGGCCCAGCCCAGCCTGGCGGCCTATGGCCAGCTGTTCAGCAGCAGCCCAATGGGCACCTACCTGCTCAACAGCACCCTGGTGAGCGGCCTGGCGGTGGTCTGCAACCTGCTGTTCTGCTCGCTGGCCGCCTACCCCCTGGCCCGGCTGCGCTTCAGGGGACGGGGCCTGATGCTGGCACTGGTGGTGGCGACGATCCTGATCCCGTTTCAGGTGGTGATGATTCCGCTTTACCTGCTGATGGTGCAGCTGGGTCTGCGCAACACCCTGCTGGCCCTGGTGATCCCGCAGGCCGCCACGGCCTTTGGCATTTTTCTGCTGCGTCAGAGCTTTGTTGGGGTGCCCGCCGAACTCGAGGAAGCCGCCCGCATTGATGGCTGCAGCCCGCTCGGCGAATGGTGGAACGTGATGATCCCGGCGGCGAAGGCCGACCTGATCACCCTGGCGATGTTCGTGTTCATTGGCACCTGGAGCGACTTCCTCTGGCCCCTGGTGATCCTCGATGACCCCGAGCTCTACACCCTGCCTCTGGGGCTGCAGCAGCTGGCCAGCAGCTTCTCGCTCGACTGGCGGCTGGTGGCGGCCGGCTCGGTGGTCTCCATCCTGCCGGTGCTGGCAGCCTTCATCGCCCTGCAACGTCACATCCTGCCGAATGCCAGCGGCGACGCGGTCAAGGGCTGATCAGGGATCGACCTGATCAGGGTTTGAGCGGCGGCAGCGGCGCCAGGGTGTCATCACCCGGCAGCGCTGAACCGGGTTTGCCCATCGTGCCGTCCAGACCGCGCAGCTCCAGCCGCAGGCGGTTGTTTTCTGCAGACAGCGCTGCAACCTGGGCACCCTGGCGCTCGAGCGCCTGCAGCCGCTCCGATGTGGAGCGCAGCTGATCTTCGATCGCTGTGGTGCGAT
>VGQS01000149.1 GCA_016882285.1 Cyanobacteria bacterium K_DeepCast_35m_m2_155
CTCGATTCGGCATGGCCGATGGCGCTGCGGCTGATCTCGACCCGCTGCTCGAGCTCGAGCACCTGGTTGGCGCTCAGGCAGATCGCAAAGCGATCCAGCAGGTGATCGCGCACGGCCCCCTCCTCGGGGTTGTAGGTGGCGATCAGCAGGCAGCGGCAGGGATGGCTCAGGCTCAGGCCCTCGCGCTCGATGCGGTTGTCGCCGCTGCCCACGGCGGCCAGCAGCAGGTTGGTGATGTTGTCGTCGAGCAGGTTGAGTTCATCGACGTACAGCACGCCGCGGTGCGCCTCGGCCAGCAGCCCCGGCTGAAACACGGCCTGGCCGCTGGCCAGCGACGCGGTCACATCGACCGAGCCCAGCAGCCGGTCTTCGGTGATGCCCAGGGGCACCTGCACAAAGGGTGCCGGGATCACCCTGGTGGGCAGCAGGCCGTTGGCACCAGGTTCGCCTTGGCTGGTGGCATTGGGATCAGCCCCCAGGGCGATCAACCGCTCGTGGGTGGCCTCATCCCACTCGTCGGATCGCCTGGGGTCAAGGTTGAGCCCGGCTGGTGCGGCCTGACCCGGTGCCGCTGCACCCAGATCGAGCACATCGATCGGCGGCAGCAGGGCATGCAGGCCGCGGGCCAGGACCGATTTGCCGGTGCCGCGCCCGCCGGCGATCACCACCCCGCCCAGGCCCGGATCAACCGCCGCCAGCAGCAGGGCCAGCTTCAGCGTGCCGTGGCCGGTGATGGCGGCCAGTGGAAAGGCCCTGGCAGCTGATTCAGCGCGGGTTAATCCGTCGCTTGCAACCATGGAGTCAGTGGCCAGGGCCCGTCGCAGTGCGCGCCAGTCTCGCTGATCAGGACCACCGGCGGATTCAGCAGCTCGCTGCTGCCGTCAGCCAGACCCTGGTGCGCCCAGACACCCTGGCGATCGCCCTGGGTGCCAATCTGCCCAGCCGCTCCGGCAGCCCCGCCGACACGCTGCTGGCGATCAGGCCGCTGCTGGAGCAGGCGCTGCAGCAGTGGCAGCCGGTGCACCTGTGCTTTCGCTGGTCGCCGCTGTTTGAGACCGCCCCGGTGGGCGGGCCAGCCGGCCAGAGCAACTACGTCAACAGCGCGTTGCTGGTCGAGGGTTGCCTGTCTGATGGTGAGCAGTCCTGCACTGGTCGTCCCAAGGGTCAGGCTGCCATCGAGCTGCTGCAGGCGCTGCAGCAGCTCGAGGCGCAGTTCGGCCGGCCGCCCCAGCCTGAGCGCACGCACTGGGGCCCGCGCAGTCTCGATCTCGATCTGCTGTGGTGGGGCGATCTGGAGCTTGATCGACCAGCCACGGCTGCAACCCCTGCCCTGCAGCTGCCCCACCCGCTCTGGCGTGAGCGCCTGTTTGTGCTGGAGCCGCTGATGAGCTTCACCACAGGGGCGTGAGTTCGGCGCTCTGCAAGGCGGGATCTGCGCTGATCAGGCTCATCGCTTCAGCGTTGCTCTGAGCCAGCAGCACCGCGTCATGCAGATCCAGCGCGGCCCAGGGGCGGCGGCAGGCGCGCTGCAGATGCTGGGGCTGCACCGGTAGCAGCGTGAGGTTCTCGTCCTCGAGATCCAGTTGCACCCGCGCCAGGGCAGCCTGCAGAGCCTGGTTTTGGCTGCTGCGGGCCAGCGCACTGAGCTCCATCAGGCTCTGGGTGCTGAGCCAGAGCGGCATGGCGGGGTCCTTGAGCAGGTACCGCGCCAGGGGCGACAGCAGCCCAGGGCTGCACCACCACCACTGCAACACGTGGGTGTCGAGCAGCAGGCGCCGTCCCGCCAGATCGCTGCCCAGGCCAGCGGGCTCGCTGCCCCACGGATGGCTGGCCGTCTGCCGCGCGATGCGCTGCACCAGCGTTGACCTGTGCTCTGGTGCAAACAGGGCGTACGGGTCCAGATCAACCCCGGCCAGCGCCCAGCGCCCGGCCTGCCGCCTGTGGTCCTGGGCGGGCGCCACCG
>VGQS01000150.1 GCA_016882285.1 Cyanobacteria bacterium K_DeepCast_35m_m2_155
TCGCGCCAGGGGCACAACCCCAGCAGGTACTGCAGCGGCACCTGCTCAATCAGGTGCCGCTGCCACAGCGCTTCGAGCTCAGCCAGGCTGCGCTGCAGGGCCACGGGCTGCTCGGGGCGCAGGTGCAGCTGTTGCAGCTGTTGCCAGCCCACACCAGCGCCCAGATCGAGCAGCCAGTCAAGGCTGGGCTGCAGTTGGGCCGGCTCACGGGGGTGGCCGGCGAGCTGGCTGCGGCGCCAGGTCAGCAGCTCCTGGCCTGTGACCGGCGTGCTGGCGCTGGCGGCGAAAAGACTCAGCTGCGTTGATGCCCCCAGGGGCGCGGCACTGGTCTCAGTTTGCCGCTCGCCAGCGCAGACCAGGCTCGGCCTGCACCAACCCGGCCAGCTCAAGCGCCAGCAGGCGCGGCATCAGCGCGATGCCGCTCTGGCCAAGTTGGCCGCTGAGCTGCTCGAGCGAGGCCCCGCTGCCAACCGCGTTCAGCAGGGACTGATCGAGCGGCGCTGCTGAACGCGGCGACAGGCGGCGGACCGGCGCTGCCGCCGCCTGCGGCGCCAGTGGGCCGGGCCCCAAAGCCGCAACCAGATCAGCTGGTTTGAGCAGGGGAGCTGCCCCCTGCTGCAGCCAGCGATTGCTGCCAGCGGCCGAGTGCTTGGCCGCATCGGCCGGCACCACCCACAGCTTGCGCCCGCCCTGCCAGGCCAGCCGGGCGGCATGCAAAGCACCGCTGGGCTCGGGGCACTCGACCAACACAACCGCACAAGAGATCGCGACCTGAAGGCGGTTGCGTGCGGCGAAATGCCCGGCACAAACCGCAGCACCAGGGGCCTGCTCGCTGAGCAGCAGACCCCGCGCAGCCACCTGTTGTTGCAACTGGCTGTGATGGCTCGGATAGACCCGATCGAGCGATGTTCCCAGCACCCCGACGGGCCGCCCGCCGGCGCGCAGGCAACCCTGATGGGCTGCCGCGTCGATGCCTTCGGCCAGGCCGCTGACCACCGGCCAGCCCGCACGGGCCAGGGCCTCACCGATGGCTGCTGCCATCGCCAGACCATGGGCCGATGGCCTGCGGGTGCCCACCACAGCCACCGCACGCCCCTGACGCAGCGCCGACCACAACTGGCCGCGTCCGCGCCAATAAACGTGCAATGGCGGCCTGGCCAACACCTTGAGCGCAGCCGGCAGCGCCGCATCACCAGGCAGCAGCACGCCAGAGGCGCGCACCGCAGCCAACGGCGCTGCACCAGCGCGCCGGCGGCACTGCTCGATCGCCGCCAGACGCGCCGGGCCGATGCCTTTGACCTGCGCCAACACCTGGGCGGGAGCAGCCCAGGCCGCGGCCAAACTGCCGAATCGACTCCAAAGCCGGTACAGCCGCGCACAGCCCAGACCCGGCACCGCACTCCACAGCAGCCACCAGAGCCGCTCCTCGGCTGACCAGGACACCTGAGCAGCAGAGCCATCAGCCCAGCAGGTCTTGATCACGGCAATCAGTACATGTGTACTGATCTTAGCGGGGGCCGTTGATCAGCCTTTGTACCGCTGCCGCCAGATCGGGCGGCAGCTGGCGCAGCAGCCGCCGCTGACCGGGTCCCGCCGAGAGATCCACCAACACCAGCTCCACCCGCGCTTCGGCAGCCACCACCCCAGCGGCGCTGATGAAACGACTCTGCCAGGGCAATTTGACCCCCTGACGCGGCAGTACCACGCTCTCAAGCGTGACCTGATCGCCATGCAGCAGCGCCTGCCGGTAGTTGATCGAGAGCGACACCAGCGGCAGCTCGAGCCCCCGCGCTGAGAGGTCGCTGTAGGCCAACCCCGCCTGGGCCAGCGCCTCAACGCGCGCCTCTTCAAGCCAGGCGAGGTAGGCGCCATGCCACATCACCCCGGCGTGATCGGTGTGCTGGGGCAGCACGCGCCGCCT
>VGQS01000151.1 GCA_016882285.1 Cyanobacteria bacterium K_DeepCast_35m_m2_155
TCGGCGATCGGTTCGCCGGCCAGATTCACCACGCCATCGGCCTGGCGCAGGGCCACATCCAGACCGTTGTGGCTCCAGCTGGCGGGGTCGGCCGGATCGAGGCGCAGCACCGACAACCGCTCGCCCACCAGGTTGGCGAACGGTTGGCTCTGGCGGCTCACCAGGGTGAGCTCGTGGCCCAGCTCCAGCAGAAACGGCACCAGCTCGCGGCCCACAAAGCCCGAGCAGCCCAGCAGCAACAAGCGCACGTGACGGTCCTACCTCGCTTTAGCCCGGTGAGGCTAGGCCCAGACGCCGGGCCGCCGGCACCAGGGCAAAACCTTGCACCAACAGGCCCAGCAGCACCACCGCCAGGGCCACAGCCGGCATGGCGTCGCCCCAGGGCGCCCGGCCCGCGGCCGCTTGGATCGCCATCGCGATCGGCACCGCCCCGCGCAACCCCGCCAGGGTGATCAGGCTGCGCTCGGCCCGCCCATAGCCGGCGCGCCAGAGCACCGTTTCCACCATCAGCCAGCGCACCAGCTGCAGCGCCGCAAACAGCAGCAACGCCCAACCGGCAGCGGCCACCACCTGCTCGGGGTCAACCACCAGCCCCATGCAGAGGAACAGCAGCAGCTCGGCCATCTTGGCGAAGCCGGCGTGGGATTCCTCGAGCACGGCGCGATCGCATTCGGGGCTGTTGCCCAGCACCAGGCCGGCCACGTAGGCCGCCAGGATGCCGCTGCCGCCGATCAGCTGGGTGCCGCCCACCAGCACCGCCAGCACCGCCAGGCTCATCACCGCCAACTGGGAGGTGCTGGAGCGGTTGCTGCGGCTCGAGAGCAGTTGGCGCGCCAGGGTGCCGCCAAGAAAGCCGATCAAGCCACCGAGCAGAAACTGCCGGGTGACCTCGATCACCAGCGAAGGGGCCGACACGGCCTCGCTGCCCGAGGCCATCGCCAGGGCGATGCCGCTGAGCACCACCGCCACCGGGTCGTTGAAGGCTGATTCGCACTCGATCAGATGCACCAGCTGATCCGGCAGGCGGCCCTTGAGCGGCCGCAGCAGGGCCATCACCGCCGAGGCATCGGTGCTGCAGAGCATGGCCCCCACAAACAGGGCCAGCGGCAACGTCACCGTCACATCGACCCCGGGGATGCGTCCTAGCAGCAGCACCAGCGCCATCATCAGCAGGGCGGTGAGCCCCGAACCCAGGGTGGCCAGGCGCCCCGCCGGCACCAGCACGCTGCGCATCTGGTGCCAGTTGGTGGTGAGGCCGCCAAAGAACAGCACCAGCACCAAGGCCACCTGGCCGATCTGATCGGCCTGCTCAAGGCTCAGCAGCGCCGTGGCCTGGCCCGCCGGCGCCGGGTGCAGGGGGTTATCGGTCAGCAAGCCCAGCAGCAGCACCAGCAGGATGCCCGGCACCCGGATGCGGGCCGCAATGTCATCGAGAAAACCGGCCGTAAGCAGCAAAGCGCCAAAGATCGCCAGCAGCAGCGCCAGGGTGGTGCTCATGGTGCGATCAACCAGCAATCCCAGACCCGGTTCTAGCCTGAGCCGCATCTGTGCGCCCGCCCCCGATCGCCATGGCCGACCCCACTGCAGCTGCAGCACCGGCGCTCAAAAAAGGCAGCTTGGTGCGGCTCAACGCCAAGGCCTACGCCGGCAGCCTCGAAGCCACCGCCAGCGACACGGTGCTGCCGGGCTATGTGCTTGAAGGCCCCGGCGAGATCCTGGCGGTGCAGGGCGAGCATGCCCAGCTGCGCTGGCGCCGCCCCGTGCCCGATGTGTGGCTGCGGCTCGATCAGCTCGAGGCCTACCCCAGCAGCTGACGGCGCTCCTGCTGCAGCTCTGAGCGGCGGCGGCGGGCCTGGCGCAGCATCTGGCGTCCGTCGTGCAGGTACGAATCGACGTAGCCCATGGTGTAGCG
>VGQS01000152.1 GCA_016882285.1 Cyanobacteria bacterium K_DeepCast_35m_m2_155
AGCCAGCGCCAAAGCGCTGCCACAGCAGCAGGGCCAGGCGCACCCCGCTGATGCTCACGTAAACGGCCAGCACCACAAACAGACCCACCGAGGCGATTTGCAGCCAGCGGGGCTGGGGCTCAGGTGTTGGATTGGGCGGGGTGTCAGCCATGGGGCGGGCCATGCAGGGCATCAGCGGCCAGTCTGGCCATACCGCTGGCGGCATTCAGCTGGGCGCGGTTGAGCACCGGTACCCCTAGGGCCCGCTGGCGCAGGGCGCGCCACTGGGGGTTACTGGCGCCACCGCCCAGGCTGATCACCCGATGCACCGCTGGGGCCCCCAGCTGCTGCAGCCGTTGCCAGCCTGCCGCTTCGATGCACACCAGACCTTCGAGCAGGGCCTGCAGGTACAGCGCATCGCTCACGGGCCTGGGCTCAAGGATCGGCTCAAGGCTGGGATCGTCAAGCGGGAAGCGCTCGCCCACTCCGGGCAGAGGCCGCAGGGCCAGGCCGCTGGGGCGCTCCACGTTGATCTGGCGGCTCAGCTCGACCAGCTGCTCGTCGCTAAAGAACTGCCGCAGCACGCCACCACCGGCGTTGCTGGCCCCGCCCACCAGCCAGCGGCCCGCCAGGCGCTGGCAGCTGATGCCGGGAGCATTGATCGGTTGAGGCGCCCATTGCTTGAGCACCAGCGTGGTGCCCAGCACCGCCACACCATCGTTGGCTCCTGCGCCAGCTGCCAGCACAGCGGCACTGGCATCGGTGCAGCCGGCCACCACCTGGCAGCCGGGCGGCAGCCCCAGCGCAGTGGCGGCGCTGCTCGAGAGCTCACCAGCGATGCTGCCGCAGTCGATGATCTCGGGTAGGGCAGTGCTCCAGGGCTGCTGGGCGATGCTGCCGGCCCAGCTGCCCGCGGTCTGCAGCCAACCCAGTTTGAGGTTGTTGGTCGCCTCGCCCCAGCGCCACGCGCCCAGCAGCCAGCCCATCAGCCAGTCAGCCTGATGGCGCAGCAGCAGGGGCTCGCTTGGGGCCTGTGCCAGCAGCTGCAGGGCACGGGCCAGACTGCCCGAGGCACTGGCAGCGGCTGAACTGACGGGGTTGGGGCCGAGGCTGGCCAGCTGCTCGGCCACAGCCTGTTGCTCGGGGCAGCTCTGGTGATAGGGCAGGGCCTGGCCCAGGGCTCCCTCAACCAGGCCCCCATCGGGGCGGCACAGCAGCAGGGTGCCTGAGGTGCCATCGATGGCGATGGCGCCGACCCGATGGCGCAGCTCCACAGGGACCTGCTGGCACAGGGCGATCAGCCCTTGGCGCCAGCTCAGGGGGTCTTCAAATGGCCCTGGGTAGGGGCTGGATTGCTGCCACAGCGGCTCTGGGCAGGCTTCTGAGCGAGCTGGGACCAGGGCGATGCGCAGACCGCTGCTGCCCAGGTCAACCCCCAGGCCTAGATCAAGCTCAGGCAGCAATGCGGCTGGCGGTGGCCTGACGCAGGGTGGTGGCCACGGCGCTCACGTCTTCCCAGGGCAGGTTCAGGTCGCTGCGGCCGAAGTGGCCATAGGCAGCGACGTCCTGGTAAAACCGCCCGCAGCGTTGGCTGGGCAGGTTGCGCAGGCCAAAGGTTTCGATGATGGCGCCGGGGCGCAGGTCGAAATGCTCCTGCACCAGGGCCGTCAGGTCGGCGTCGGCCAGTTTGCCGGTGCCGAAGCTCTCCACCAGGATGCTGACCGGGCGTGCCACGCCAATGGCGTAGCTCAGCTGCACCTCGGCCTTGCGGGCCAGGCCTGCTGCCACCAAGGCCTTGGCCACGTAGCGGGCGGCATAGGCGGCCGAGCGATCCACCTTGGTGGGGTCCTTGCCTGAGAACGCGCCGCCGCCATGGCGGGCATAGCCGCCGTAGGTGTCGACGATGATCTTGCGGCCG
>VGQS01000153.1 GCA_016882285.1 Cyanobacteria bacterium K_DeepCast_35m_m2_155
TCAGCACCTGTGATTGCCAGGCCAGCATCGCTGTGGTGGCACCAACTGCTGCTCGCGCGGGGCGCGATGGCAGGGCTCGCCAGTGGCGATGTGGTGCTGGCTCCTGGCGGTCTGGTGGGACGCATTGCGTCGGTGACACCCACCACAGCGCTTGTTGAGCTGCTCACCGATCCGGCCAGCAAGGTCGGGGTCTGGGTCCCGCGCACCGGTGAGCATGGACTGCTGGTGGGCACCGGTACAGCGCGTCCGGTGCTGCGCTTTTTGGACCGCGACACCCGTGCTCGAGCTGGCGATTTGGTCACCACATCGCCAGCCAGCACCCTGCTGCCGCCCAACGTCACGGTGGGGGTGGTGCAGCGGCTGGATCCGCAGGGCACCCCCGCCCCCGAGGCACGCGTTCAACTGAGCGCGCCGATCGAGGCGCTCGACTGGGTGCAGGTGCGTTCCATGGCCCATGAGGCCACGCCATGACCGATCTTGAGCTCTGGCGCCGCGGCTGGTGCTTGGCCACCGCCTTGTTGGTGCCGCTGATGGTGTTGCTGTCGCCCCGTTGGTTGCAGCTCGATGCCACAGGACCTGCCTGGTCGGTGCTGTGGCTGTTGCCCTGGGCACTGGTTGATGGCCCCTGGTCAGGGGCCCTGGTGGGGGCTGGGCTGGCGCTGTTGCTGGATGCCCTGCATCCCGGTGCCGTGAGCCAGGTGCCGGCGCTGGTGCTGCTGGGCTGGTGGTGGGGCCGGCTGGGACGCCGCAGCGTGGTGATGGAGCGCAGCCTCTCGCTCGGTTTGCTGGCCCTGGCCGGCAGCCTGGTGCTGGGGGTTTCGGTGCTGGCGCAGTTGGCCCTCACCGGCGCATGGCCGGCCTCGGCTCTGCAGGTGCTGTGGGCGCAGACCCTGCTCACCGCACTGCTGGCGCCCCTGGTCTGTTCGTTGTGGCTGCTGATCTGGCGTCAGCAGCTGCCTGGGGTGCGCTGATGCCGCTCTCCCGTCGCCGCTTGTTGCAAGGCGTCGGCACAGCGGCCGGTGCTGCCCTGGCGTCGGCGGGGTTGGCCAGTTGCGGTTGGCGTGGTGGCGGCAAGGGCGCATCGGGCCGGGAGCTCAACGTCTGGACCCTGGATCTGGCTCCCCGCTTCAACGGCTACCTGCAGGGCGTCATTCGCAGCTGGGAGCGCCAGAACCCCGGGGTGCTGGTGCGCTGGAGTGATGTTCCCTGGGCCTCGGTCGAGCGCAAGCTGCTGGCGGCCGTGTTTGCCCGCACGGCACCCGATCTGGTCAACCTCAACCCGCCGTTTGCCGCCAATCTGGCCAGCAAGGGCGGCCTGCTAGATCTAGCTCCCTTAGTGCCTCAGGCAGCAGCACAGAGCTATCTGCCGAGGATCTGGCAGGCCGGTGAGCAGCAGGGGCAGCAATTTGCCCTGCCGTGGTACTTGACGGCCCGCATCACCATGGCCAACACGCTGCTGTTGCAACGGGCTGGTCTGGAGGCCCCGCCGCGCCGTTGGGAGGAGGTGCCTACCTACGCCTCTGCTGTGCGCCGCCGCACGGGTCGTTATGGCCTGTTCGTGACGGTTGTGAGCGATGACTCGGCAGAGCTGCTGGAAACGTTGGTGCAGCAGGGAGTGCAGCTGCTCGATGGTGAACGCCGCGCCGCCTTTGAGTCCGACGCGGGTCGCGCTGCTTTTGGGTTTTGGAGCGGGCTCTATCGCGATGGCCTGTTGCCGCGCGAGGTGGTCAGCCAGGGCTATCGGCGTGCCATTGAGCTGTATCAAAGCGGCGATCTGGCCCAGGTCGCCACAGGGCCAGACTTCCTGCGCAACCTGCAGACCAATGCTCCCGGCATCGCGGCAGTCACGGCGCCGTTTGCCCCCATCACCGGAGCCAGTGGCGAGGCCA
>VGQS01000154.1 GCA_016882285.1 Cyanobacteria bacterium K_DeepCast_35m_m2_155
CCTTGAGCCGCTGATCAACGCGCGCCAACTGAGCGGCTTGGCTGGCCTCGGCCAGGTAATGCATCACATGGGCATCCCAGCTGAAGGCCCGACTCACCGCCTCGATACCGTTGTGGCTCCAGCGCCGCCAGCGCACTGGATCGCGCAGGCTCTCCTCGATCGCCTGCTGCAGGGCATCGAGATCGGAGACATCGACCAACAGACCGTTTTGGGTGCGGTCCAAAATGTCGCGGGGTCCACCATCGTCAGTCGCCACAACCGGTAGACCGCTGGCCGCAGCTTCCAGCAACGTCAGACCAAACGGTTCGGTCAGCGCCGGGTTCACGAACACACCACCAAGGCGTGCCGCCCAGCGGTAGATCTCAGGGATCTGGCTGCGCTGGTGTTGCTTGGGGTAGGCGACCAGCCCATACAGATCAAAGCGATCGACCAGCTCAAACACCTGCTGCAGCACCTCGCGCTGCTGCTTTTCCAGCTGCCGCGGATCATCACGACTGCCAAGCACCAGCACCAGGTTGAAACGGGCACGCAGCAGATCCGAGCAGCCAAACACCTCGACCAAAGCCGGGATGTTCTTGCGCGGATCAGCCCGGCAGATGGCCACCACCGGCGGGCGGGATGGATCCCGCAAAAACGGCTGCATCAGCTGATGAATGCCGGTTTCGTTCTCGCCGAGCTGCGGCGGATGAAACAAGGCGGCATTCACACCGGGAGGAATCACCCGCGCCAGCTCGCTCTTGAAACGGCCATAACGGCTGTATTGCTGATCGCGCTCCTGCTGGGTGCTCGTCACCACCAACTGGCTGTGGGCCAGGGTCAGCTCTTCGGCATCGATGCGCCGGGCCATCGAATACTGCGCGTCGATCTGACTGGAATCGAGGCCGGCATGAATCAGCCGGCGGCGCTTCTCGCGGCCCAGCGAATGACCGGTGAACACAAGCGGAATGCCCAGGCGCCGCTGCAGCAAGGCACCCACGTAACCAGCATCGGCGTAATGGGCGTGAATCCAATCGGGCAAACGCTCCTGGGAGCGCAGACGCTCGACCAGGGTGTCGGCCAGTTCATCGAGGTAAGGCCACAGCAACTCCTTGCGCAGGTAGCGCCGTGGTCCAAACGGCAAGCGCAGAATCCGTGCATCAGGCCCCAACGGCTCAACAGGCTCGGCGTAATCGCTCGCCACGCGCCGGTCATGGATCTGCCGGGTCACAACCTCGACCCGATCAACCTCGGGCCTGGCAGCCAGAGCTCGGGTCAGCTGCAGCACGTAGGTGGTCTGCCCACCGGTGTCTGGGTCACGACCAAGCTCCAGGTTCTGCCCCCTGAGCAGACCGTGAACATGGAGGTGAAGGAGGTAAAGCCCCACGGAACTCCTTGAGGCGCTCACTCCTTCTTAGCCATGGTTCAGCGACCTGTCTGAACCGGCCTGGAGCCAAAGGCGCGCACCATGCTGAGGCCTGTTGCCTCAAAGCGCCGTCATCGCAATGGATCTGGGGACCTCCTCCGCACACCAGGCGAGACCACGCGTGTCAAGAATTCGAAACACGCGGGCCAGGCGTGAGGCTCATTTGACGGCCTTGCAAGAGGTGTCGATGTAACCCATGTAATTGTTGAATGATTCCTGGGTGCGAGCTGCGTTAGCCATAGCTTGCTGCGCGGCCATCTCATTGCCTTTGGCGATCGCAGCCAGGGCTTGCGGTGGCAAGCCTGCACGACGTGCGTTATTCAAAGCATCTTCGCGTGCCTGATTTGACTGCCGCTGTGCATCGATTGAGGCACGCATGGATGCATCAAAAGCCAAAAAACTATCGATGGAACTTTTACAGGCCTGCGGCGTGCCCTTCTGTTTAAGAACGGGCA
>VGQS01000155.1 GCA_016882285.1 Cyanobacteria bacterium K_DeepCast_35m_m2_155
CGCAAGCCGCGCACCAAGACGCCCGAGCAGCTGATCGCCGAGCTTCAGTTTCTCTACGACCTGGGCTGGCGGCGTTCGATCTTTCTGGTCGACGACAACTTCATCGGCAACAAGCGCAACGCCAAGCTGCTGCTGCCAGCACTCAAGAGCTGGCTGATCGAGCGGGGTTACCCGTTCAGCTTTGCCACCGAGGCCTCGGTGGACCTGGCCAGCGACGACGAGCTGATGCAGATGATGGCCGAGTGCCGCTTCGACTCGGTGTTTCTGGGCATCGAGACCCCCGATGCCGCCAGCCTCGAGACCGCCAAGAAGCTGCAGAACACCCGCAGCTCCCTGGAGGAGGCGGTCGATCGCATCCGCAGCTACGGCATCCGCGTGATGGCGGGCTTCATCATCGGCTTTGACGGCGAGAAAACCGGCGCCGGCGATCGCATCGTCGAGTTCGTGAGCCGCACCGGGATTCCGGCGGCGATGATGGGCATGCTGCAGGCCCTGCCCAACACCGGCCTCTGGCACCGCCTCGAGAAGGAGGGCCGGCTGATCCAGGAGAAGGCCGACGCCAAGGGGGTCAACCAGACCAACCTGCTCAATTTCGTGCCGACACGGCCGATCCGCGAGATCGCCAACGAGTACGTCGACGCCTTCTGCCGGCTGTACGAGCCGCACGCCTACATCGACCGCGTCACGCACTACTACCTCAACATGGGCCTGCCGCGCTGGCAGCAGTTCGTGCCGGCCGCCTTCGGCAAGGCCGCCCTGCCCAGCTGGACTGACGTGCGCGCCCTGCTGATCGTGATCTGGCGCCAGGGTCTGGTGCGCGACACCCGCTGGCGCTTCTGGCGCTCAGTGCTCAAGGTGGCCCGCAAGAACCCCGGCGTGCTCGAGCAGTTCGTGGTGGTGCTCGCCCACAACGAGCACTTCCTCGAGTACCGCGGTGTGGTGACCCAGGAGATTCAGGAGCAGCTGGCCGCGTTGCCGCCCGAGCCGCCGGCACCGCCAGCGACCCCGCCGGTGCGCGAGCTGCAACCGGTCTAGTCCTGGATGTAGTCGAGCCCGGCCAGCAGACACTGCTCGGCCCGCTGCAGTTCGCGGCCCAGGTAGAGGGCGTGATCAAGCCGCGACAGCGGATGTGGCCCCTCGCCTTCGCTGAGAGCGATGCCCAGCTCCTTGGCGGTGCGTGCGCGCCAGATCGCCAGGGGCTGGCGCGGGCCGCTGCTGCCGCGGCAGCTGATCACCTCGCCGGTGTCAGGGTCGGTGGCCAGGCCCCGTTCATCGATGCCGTTACCGAAATGCTCGACCACGAGTTCGCCGGCCTCATGATCGACCTTGATCAGGAAATAGCCCGCCGGATCCAAGGCAATGAAGCGCTGCGAGAGCTTCGCGTCGAGGGCGGCGCGCTCGCGCTGCTGCTCAGGGCTGAGGGGCTGATGCATGCGGTGGATCGTAGGTAGCGGAGAAGGGCAGCTCAGCATTGATCGCCTCGATCTGCTGAGCCATCTGCGCATTGGCGCCGGGGAGCCATTGCCTGAGGATCTCGGCAAAGCGCGCATCGCTCCAGCGGTGCAGGCTGATGCGGGGCTGGGCCACAAAGCCGCGGCGGCGCTTGTGGCTGCCGCCCGCACCAGGGTCAAAGCAGCGGATGCCCTGCTCGATCGCCCAGGCGATCGGGGCGTAGTAGCAGACCTCAAAGTGCAGGTTCTCCAGCTCCACGGCGCTGCCCCAGTAGCGGCCCCAGAGCTGATCACCACCGCGCACACACAGCGACATCGCCAGCGGGTCGGTGGGGTCATCGCCCACCGGGTGGGCTGCAAACAGCACCAGATGCTCCCT
>VGQS01000156.1 GCA_016882285.1 Cyanobacteria bacterium K_DeepCast_35m_m2_155
AGGGCGCCGCTGGGCTGGCCGCCACCACCGGGCTTCATGCACTGCCAGTAGAAGCTGTGGTTCCACACCTGGGCGGCGTTGTTGAACACACCGGCCTTGCCCGCGTCGCCAGCAACGGCCGTGATGGTGTCTTCGAGGCTCTTGCTCTCGAGGTCACTGCCGGCCACCAGGTTGTTGAGGTTGGTGACGTAGGCGTTGTGGTGCTTGCCGTGGTGGAACTCCAGGGTCTGGCGCGAGATGTGGGGCTCGAGCGCATCAAGGCCGTAGGGCAGCGCGGGCAGCGTATGAGCCATGGTTTCGCAGGTGTGAACGGCAGAAGGAATGCACAGGCGCAGGCCTCGCGGCCAGCACGCCCGCGGCATCCTAACGATTGCTACAGGTTTCGAAATCGCCTTGGGCGGTGGGGGAACCCGGCCTTCAGCCCTTCACCTCGAGCAGCTCCACCTCAAAAATCAAGGTCGCGTTGGGCGGAATCACGCCGCCGGCCCCGCGTTCGCCATAGGCCAGATCGGGCGGGATCACCAGCTTGCGCTTGCCGCCCACCTGCATGCCGGCGACGCCTTCATCCCAGCCGCGGATCACCCGGCCCGCTCCCAGCGGAAAGCTGAACGGCCCGCGTCCATAGCTGCTGTCGAATTCGGTGCCGTTCTCCAGGGTCCCGCGGTAGTTCACCACCACGACCTTGCCGCTGACGGCCTCTGTGCCGCTGCCGATCACCAGATCGGTGATGCGCAGGCCACTGGGGGTCTGGCGTTCCTTGGGGGCACTGAGCTCTCCGCCAAGGGCGCCGGCCTGGGCGATGTCTGCAGGGGTGTCGGGAGCCATGGCAAAGAGGGTGGGGTTGGGGTCGTCAGGATCCAGCTCGAGCCGGCCGCTGCTTTTGGGGGCGGCCGGGGCAACGGCAGCACGGGGCGCCGGCGCTTCGAGGCTGGTGGCGGCAGGCTGGGCGGCTGCCACTGTGGTGGGCGCCACCAGTTGGCTCACGAAAGCCACCATCAGGCAGATCACGCAGACCGCCGAACTGATCAAAATGTCGCGCATGGCCGCAGGCCGCTGGGGTTGGAAGCTCGAGCTGATTCTGTCAGCTGGCTCTGGCCTGCTTGCCGGCCTTGCGTTGCCGCCAGTGGGTGCGCCTCCGTTGCTGTGGCTGGCGCTGGCTGTGCTGTGGGCACTGGCCGCACAAGCCACCCGCCCCGTCAGCTGCGGCGCCCTCTGGGGTTGTACGGCTCTGGCGCTGAGCCACCGCTGGCTGCTGGCGCTGCATCCGCTGGATTGGATCGGCGTGCCGCTGCCGCTCAGTCTGCCGCTGTGCGTGCTGTTGCTTGGTCTGATCGCAGCCCTGGCTGGTGCGTTGATTGCGGCTTGGGTGGCGCTGGCCCGCCGGCTTGATCCCTGGCGTTTTGACACAGCCGTGCTGATGGCGCTGCTGTGGGGCTTCAGCGAAACCCTGTTGGCCCAAGGGCCTCTGTTCTGGCTTGGGCTTGGGGCTGCTGCGCTGCCGGGCGATCGACCCCTGGCGGCGTTGGCGGCGCTGGGGGGCAGCGGTCTTGTGGCGGCGTTGCAGCTGCTGCTTGCTTGGTTGCTGTGGCGCTGCTGGGCCGGGCCTGCGCGGCGACGCTGGGCTGCGGCGTTGACCATGCTGCTGTTGCTCAGCCATGGGCTGGGCGCCATGGTCTTGGCCGCCCAGCCGCTGCAAGCGCCAGCAGGCTCAGCCGAAAAGCATTCTCTTGAGCGGGTTCTGGTGCTTCAACCGGCGATCCCGACGCGACAAAAATTTGATCCTGATCAGCGCCGCTTGCTTCTGCGCCAGCTGCA
>VGQS01000157.1 GCA_016882285.1 Cyanobacteria bacterium K_DeepCast_35m_m2_155
GTGAAGAAGGCCAGCTTGCCCATCACCCGCCGGGTCATCACCCGACCGGCGACGGCCACCTGGATCTCGCGCTCTTGACCATTGGCCAGATCGGCGTGGGCGGCCTGCAGCTCGGCGGTGCGATGGCTGGGTTCAAAGCTCAGGGCATAGGGACCCTGGCCCAGGGCCCTGAGGGCCTCGGCTTTCTCCAGGCGGGTCTCGCGCAGATCCGACACAGACTTGAGCAGCGCTTCAGCTGGCCATCCTGCAGGAGCGCTTACCCAGCGGCAGCGATCGAGCCGTCACGCATGCGCTGCGAGGCGTAGCCGGTGCCGCGCACCGTCAGGATCAGCTCGGGGTTGCGGGGGTCGGGCTCGAGCTTGCCGCGCAGGCGGGCGACATAGACATCGACCACGCGCAGGTCAGCGGCACGGCGCGGCGGGTAGCCCCAGAGCTGCTCAAGAATCTCGGCCCGCGGCACGACACGGCCGGGCTCGCGAAACAGCAGCTCGAGCAGGCTGAATTCGGTGTAGGTCAGGGCGATGCGCTCACCATCGCGGGTGACCTGCCTGCGGTTGGTGTCGACCACCAGGCCGCCGACCCGCAGCACGCCACTGCCGGTCGGCAGCTCGCGGGGTTCATTACCAGCCGAACCGCGTCCCACCCGGCGCAGGATCGTGGCGATGCGTGCCTCAAGCTCCTTGGGCGAGAACGGCTTGGGCAGATAGTCGTCGGCTCCCAGATCAAGGCCTGAGACGCGCTCGGCGATGGCGTCAAGAGCCGACAGAAAAATGATCGGTACGCAGGACTCGGCCCGAAGCCGACGGCACACCGCGAAGCCATCGAGCTTCGGCAGCATCACATCGAGCACCACCAGATCGGGTTGCTCCTGGTGGAACAGGGTCAGCGCCTCTTCGCCGTCTTCGGCGCAAATCACCCGATAGCCGGCGAGCTGCAGCCGCATCACCAGGACTCGCCTGACAGCGGCCTCGTCATCCACCACCAGCAGGGTCGCCTTGGCCTCACCAACGGCAGGCCCTGCCAACCCCTCGGCGCCGCCTGCGGCCTGCTGAAACCCTTGCTGCTGGGGGATTTCCTCAGGAGGCATAGGGGTGGCGCTTCATGAAGAAACGCAACCCTACCCCTCAGCGCGCCCCCCGGTCATCCCCAAGAACCCCGCCAGGGGCTGGGATCTGATCATTTTTAAGAATTTCTACAGGAAGCGCGGCGGCGGCTTTGCGGCACATCAGGGCCAGCGGGCCTGCGCGTAGCGATTCCATTGCAGCGCCGCCTCGGCCAGGGCCTGATCACTCGACAGGTCTCCCAGCATCGAGCGCTGCAGCTGGGTGTAGAGGATCGCCTGCAGCCGTTTGATGCCTGGAATCGCTGGCACCAACACCCGAGCATCAGCCAGGGTTCGGGCCGACAGCAGACGCGCCTGCTGCACCAGCTGCTCGGCCGGGGTGGCACCGGGCTCGGCAACCAGAGATTGCTGCAACTGCTGCAAGGCAACGGTTGAGGAGGGCAACACGCGGGCCTGTTCGGCAAAGGCAAGCTGGTTGGCTGCATTGGTGAGATGCAGCCCAAAGCTCACCGCTTCAGCAGCCATGGCGCTCTGGCGCGGCACCACCAGATTCATCACCGCCACGTTGGCCTCGCCACTGGCTCCGGTGATGGGGGCAAACGGCGCCGTGACTGCCGCGATGCCGGGAGCATTGGTCTGCAGGTTGCGCAGGAAGTCTGGCCCTGTGGCGACCTGGGCCAGATCGCCGCTTTG
>VGQS01000158.1 GCA_016882285.1 Cyanobacteria bacterium K_DeepCast_35m_m2_155
CGCAACCAGCGGTTGGATGCACAACCGTTGCCGCATGATCGTCGCCTCGTACCTGGTCAAGGACCTGATCTGCGACTGGCGCCTGGGTGAGGCGCACTTCATGCGCCACCTGGTCGATGGCGATCTGTCGGCCAACAACGGCGGCTGGCAGTGGAGCGCCAGCAGCGGCATGGACCCCAAGCCGCTACGCATCTTCAACCCGGCGACCCAGGCGGCCAAATTTGACCCTGAGGGCGAGTACATCCGCACCTGGCTGCCGGAGCTGGCCCATGTGGCCACGGGCGATCTGATCAGCGGTGAGATCGGCGCGATGGAGCGCCGCGGCTACCCCGCGCCGATTGTGAACCACAAGCTGCAGCAGGCCCGCTTCAAGGCCTTGTATGCCGCCCTGCCGCGCCAGGTCTAGGCGGCGACGACAGCCTGGCCGGCGCCCACAAGCTGGCGCAGCACGCGGATCACCTGGTCCTGCTGTTCGCCGCTGAGCTCGGGGAAGATCGGCAGGCTCAGCACTTCACTGCAGAGCCGTTCGGTCACAGGCAGGCTGCCGGGGCCGTAGCCCAGGTGGCTGTAGGCGGGCTGGCGGTGAATCGGAATCGGGTAGTAGATGATCGTGTTGACGCCCTGATCGGCCAGTTGCTGCTTGAGCCAGTCGCGGCAGCAGGCCTCTGGCAAGCCATAGGCGGCGCTATCGGCAGAGGGGCAGCACGCAGCGGGCGCGCCCGCTGCGCTTTGGCAGGCCTGTTGCCCGGCAGGGCAGCTGGGCACACGCAGCACGAACTGGTTCCAGCTGTGGCCGGCGGGGCCCGCCTCGGGCAGGGCAATGCTCAGGCCGCAGGGGCTGCTGCCGCTAGCGCTTGTGCCCAGGGGGGCGAGCTGTTCGCGGTAAGTGGCGGCAATGGTGCGGCGGCGCTCCACCCAGCTGCCCAGGTGGGGCAGCTTGACGTTGAGCACCGCCGCCTGCAGGGTGTCGAGGCGGCTGTTGTAGCCCAGGGCGGTGTGCAGGTAGCGGCGCGGCATGCCATGCACCGCCAGCTCTTTGACCGCGCGGGCCAGCTCGGGGTCTTTGCAGGTGACGGCGCCGCCATCGCCGGCCCCGCCCAGGTTTTTGGTGGGGAAAAAGCTGAAGCAGCCCGCATCACCCCAGCTGCCGACGGGTTGGCCGGCCCAGCTGGCGCCGGTGGCCTGGGCGCAGTCTTCGATCACCTTGAGGCCGTGGCGATCGGCAATGGCACAGAGCCGCTCCATGTCGACCGGCCGGCCAAACAGGTGCACGGGCAGCAGCGCCTTGGTGGCGGGGGTGATCGCGGCCTCAAGCTGGGCCAGATCGATCAGATAGCTGCTGGCTTCGACATCGACAAACACCGGCGTCGCGCCTACGGCGCTGATCGCCTCGGCCGTGGCAAAAAAGCTGAAGCTGGCGGTGATCACCTCATCACCCGCTCCGATGCCCAGGGCCCGCAGCGCCAGAATCAGGGCGTCGGTGCCGCTGTTGCAGCCCACCGCGTGGGGCACCGCGCAGCTGGCGGCAAAGGCCTGCTCGAACTCTCCGATTGCGGGCCCGCCGATGTACTGCCCGCTCTGAAGCGCGTCCAGAACCGCTTGATCGAGCGCTGGGCCCAGCTGCTTGAGCTGTTCGCTGAGGCTGAAGGGTGGCACCTGCATGGGGCCAACCTTACGTGCAACTGCGGATTGGCTTCAGCTTTGCCGCGCATCGGTTGCAAAGGTCTTCGGC
>VGQS01000159.1 GCA_016882285.1 Cyanobacteria bacterium K_DeepCast_35m_m2_155
TGCTCGAGAACGTGCGCTTCTTCGCTGAAGAAGAGAAGAACGAGCCCAGCTTTGCCGCCGAGCTGGCCAAGCTGGCCGATGTGTACGTGAACGACGCCTTTGGCGCCGCCCACCGCGCCCACGCCTCGACCGAAGGCGTCACCAAGCACCTGCGCCCCAGCGTCGCCGGCTACCTGATGGAAAAAGAGCTGCAGTACCTGCAGGGCGCCATCGACGAGCCCAAGCGCCCCCTGGCCGCGATCGTGGGGGGCTCCAAGGTGAGCTCCAAGATCGGCGTGCTCGAGGCCCTGCTCGACAAGTGCGACAAGATTCTTGTCGGCGGCGGCATGATCTTCACCTTCTACAAGGCCCGGGGTCTTGCGGTTGGCAAGAGCCTGGTCGAAGAAGACAAACTCGAGCTGGCCAAGGAGCTCGAGGCCAAGGCAGCCGCCAAGGGGGTGCAGTTCCTGCTGCCCACCGACGTGGTGCTGGCCGACAACTTCGCCCCTGACGCCAACAGCCAGATCGCCAAGGTGGAGGCCATCCCCGACGGCTGGATGGGCCTCGACATCGGCCCCGACTCGGTCAAGGTGTTCCAGGACGCCCTGGCCGACTGCCAGACCGTGATCTGGAACGGTCCCATGGGCGTGTTCGAGTTCGACGCCTTCGCCGCCGGCACCAACGCGATCGCCACCACCCTGGCCGACCTGAGCGGCAAGGGTTGCTGCACGATCATCGGCGGTGGTGACTCGGTGGCGGCTGTCGAGAAAGCCGGCCTGGCCGAGCGCATGTCTCACATCTCCACCGGTGGTGGCGCCAGCCTCGAGCTGCTCGAAGGCAAGGTGCTGCCCGGCGTGGCCGCCCTCGACGAGGCCTGAGTTCAGGCCACCACATGAATCCCTGGGCCGTAGTGGCTCAGGGATTCATCGGCCGTGAACAACGGCAATCCCTCGATCTGAGACACCGCCACCAGCAGGCGATCAAACGGGTCCCTGTGAATCCAGGGCAGAGCCTGAACCGCGATCACCTGCTCGGCCGTGATCGGCAGCTCGCTGAACCCATTGGCACGCAGCCCCTGGCGCAACGCCAGGGCGTCGACCTGAAAGTCAGGCCTTCCAAGCGACGCTTTGATCGCCACTTCCCAGAGGCTGACCACACTGAACACCACAGGTTGATCCATGTTCTGCAGGGTCTCGGCAAAACCTGCGGGGAGCCGTTGAGGATCAACCGCCCACCACAGCAGCAGCTGGGTATCGAGCAGCCAGGGCTCCAGCGCCACCATCAGCGCTCAAACATGGCAGCGATATCGGCCTCAAAATCAGCCTTGAGGGCAGCCGTCACAACGGCTTGACCACCCAGGAAGCCTGGCCGGCGGGGTCGCCGCTGGGCCTCCACCGGAGTCAACCGCACCAGCGGCCGGCCCGCCTTGGCAATCACCACCTCTTCACCCGCCAGCGCCTGCTGCACGTAGCGGGAGAGGTGGGTTTTGGCGTCGTGAAGATTGACCTGCATTCGCCTAGCTTAGTCAAGCTTGCGGCTAAGTCAGATCTGCTCTGAACCACGTTGCTTGGCGCCTGGGTCTCCGCCCTGCCAATGCGGCTCCGGCAACTGAATCCTTAAACGGCTTGAGCCACAGGGCTTTCTGCTCTGGGATCAACGCCAATCCCAGGATGAAGCACTGGGTCGTCAGCGACGATGCAGATGCGCGGCCGCCTGCGTTCTGCCATGTCTCAAGCCTGCCCCAACCTGCC
>VGQS01000160.1 GCA_016882285.1 Cyanobacteria bacterium K_DeepCast_35m_m2_155
TGCCGCGCGATGCGCTGCACCAGCGTTGACCTGTGCTCTGGTGCAAACAGGGCGTACGGGTCCAGATCAACCCCGGCCAGCGCCCAGCGCCCGGCCTGCCGCCTGTGGTCCTGGGCGGGCGCCACCGATGTCAGGTGCGCCCAGGGCCTGCCGTGCTTGGTCAGGGTGATGCGCTCGCCCCCATGGGCCGCATCGGCCAGCTTGGAGAGGGAATTGCGGGCCTGCTCAAGAGGGACTTCGCGCTGCAATGACCAGTTGTCTGAACTTGCTTGCCAGGTCTGCTTCATGGCTGCCAGGCGGGAGGCGCACTGTGTCCATAGCGCCGCCCTTCAAAAACACGCCAGAAATCACGCCAGTTTTTTAAGGCGTGCCAAAACCGTCTCGCCTGCTTCAAACCCCTCGAGGCTTTCACCTCCGTCGACAGTTCGTTGGCCGCTCCCCTATCCAGCGACCGTCGAGTCGCTGCTGCGCGATGCTGGGGGCCTCGTTAAGGGTTGGCTGCGGGCTGGCCGTTGTGATCGATGGCACCCTTGCCCGCCCCTGAGCCCGCGCGCCATCTTGAGACCACGGCCGCGCTTGATGCCCGCAAGCTGCGCTTTGAGATCAACCGCGTGCAGCTGCCCATGGGAGTCGAGGGCAGCTTCGGGGTGATCAAGCATCCCGGTGCGTCCTTGGCGGTGCCGGTGCTCGATGACGGCCGCATCGTCATCCTGCGCCAGTACCGCTTTGCCGTGGCGGCGCGTCTGCTCGAGTTTCCGGCGGGAACGCTCGATCCAGGCGAGACCCCGCTGAGCACCATGCAGCGCGAGCTGCAGGAAGAGGCCGGCTACAGCGCTGCCCGCTGGGACAGCCTGGGGGCGATGCTGCCCTGCCCCGGCTACTCCGATGAAGTCATTCATCTGTTTTTGGCCCGTGAGCTCACGGCCCTGAGCGAGCGTCCCCCGGGTGATGACGACGAAGACCTGGAGGTGCTTCTGATGACACCCGCCGAGCTCGACGCCGCTCTGGCCAGCGGCGACGAGTACCTCGATGGCAAAAGCCTGGCGGGCTGGTTCCGCGCCAGGCAGCTGCTTGGGCTTCAGTGACCGCTGATCGCTGGCTCTTCTGGCACCGGCGCGACCTGCGCCTGGCCGACAACCTGGGGCTGGCCGCAGCGGCAGCGGCAACGCCCGCAGTGACCGGGGTGTTTGTGCTCGATCCGGCGATTTTTGAGGCACACGATGGCCATCCGCCGATGGCCCCGGCGCGGCGTTGGTTTCTGGCCGAGAGCCTGGCCGAGCTGGCGCAGCGCTGGCGCGCGGCTGGCAGCAGGTTGCTGATCGTGCAGGGTGATCCTGCGCAGCTGCTGCCGCGGCTGGCTGCACAGCTGGGGGCATCGGTGGTCGCCTGGAACCGCGATGTCGAGCCAGCCGGGCGCGAGCGCGATCGCCGCGTCGCGCGGGCCCTGCAAGCCGATGGCCGCAAGGTGCTGGCGGGCTGGGACCAGTTGCTGGTGCCGCCCGAAGCCCTCAAAACCGGCGCCGGTGAGCCTTACCGGGTCTATGGCCCCTACTGGCGCAGCTGGCGCCGGGCGGTGGAGACGGCTGCGACAGGTGCACTGGATCCCTGTGAGGCACCGGGCGCCTTGATCGATCTGTCTGCTGAGCAGCTGGCCGCGCTCGAGCAGCACCAGAGCTTGAACCCCGCAGCTGGAGCGCAAGCGCTCGAGACCCTGCG
>VGQS01000161.1 GCA_016882285.1 Cyanobacteria bacterium K_DeepCast_35m_m2_155
CGTGTCCGGGCCGATCGCCTCGCATTGCAGGCTCAGGCGCGGTGCGGCGCCCACTGGTGTGGCCGTTGCGGTGGCAACCATCGGCAGCTCCAGGCACGTGGCCCGACTGTAGGCAGGGCCGGCGGGGCGCTGGTCAGAGCTGCAACAGCGCAGTGGCCAGTTCAGCGACGCCGATGGCTTCGACCCCGGCGGCCAGGGGATAGCGCTCGTGGCCTGCATACACCACGAAACAGCGCTCCGGCTCCAGGTCGGCCCTTGCCTGGTGGAACCCTTTGTTCAGCCTTGGGGCGCTGCTGCGTTTGATCTCGATGGCCCAGCGCGAGCCGCCCGGCAGATCGAGCACCAGATCCATCTCGGCGCCGGCCGCGGTTCGATAGAACCAGGCCTGCGCGCGCTCGGGCGCACAGCTCAGCAGGGTCTCCAGCACAAATCCCTCCCAGCTGCCTCCGGCGACGGGGTGGCCTAAGACCGCCTCGCGGTCATCAAGGCCCAACAGGGTGTGCACCAGCCCGCTGTCGCGGATGAACACCTTGGGTGCTTTGACCAAGCGTTTGCCGGCATTGGTGTGCAGGGGCTGCAGGCGCCGCACCAGTAGCAGGTCCACCAGCAGATCGAGGTAGCGCGCCACCGTTTTGCCGCTCACCCCCAGGCTGCGGCCCAGGGCGGCGGCATTGAACAAGCAGCCCTGGTTGTGGGCCAGCATCGTCCAGAAGCGTCGCAGGGTTTCCGCCGGGATGCGCGGACCCAGCTGGGGAATGTCGCGCTCCAGGTAGGTGCGCAGAAACGCCTGGCGCCACAGGCTGCTGCCCTGATCGCACGAGGCCAGAAAGCTGTCGGGGAAGCCGCCTCGAATCCAGAGTTGTTCGCAAAGGCTTTCACCGACTTCGGGCACGGTGAGGCCCCCCAGGTCCACAAAGGCGAGGCGGCCGGCGAGGCTTTCGCTCGATTGCCGGATCAGCTCCACGGAGGCCGAACCAAGCAGCAGAAAACGGCCCTGGTTCTGGCCCTGGCGCCGGTCCGCATCGATCAGGCCCCGCAGGGTGCCAAACAGCTCGGGCTGGCGTTGCACCTCATCGAGAATCAGCAGCTTGCCCGGCTGACTGCCCAGGTAGAGCTCGGGGTCGCTGAGCTTGGCAAGATCGGCGGGGGATTCCAGATCCAGGTACAGGCTGGGCCGTTGCGCAGCCAGCTGCAGCGCCAGGGTTGTTTTGCCCACCTGGCGGGGGCCCAGCAGGGCCACGGCCGGGAACAGGTTCAGCTGGGCTTCCAGCGCGAGCAGCTCATGCCGTTGGATCAGCCTGGCGTCCACAGTCGGGGTTTGATTTCCTTGCAATTCTGGACTGCTATGCCCGATTTGCAAGGAAAACTTGGCTGAGGCCGTTGAGCCTGGTTAGAGCCAGTGCCAGTCGCCAAAGGCGGCGGCCTGGCCGCAGGGCTGGTCGTAGGCATCGAGCAGCGTCCAGATGCGGGCGCCTGTGATTGCAAAACGGCGTCCCTGGCTGTCGATGCGGATGCCGCTGTAGTTCGTGATCGCCTGCTGTTGCTGGGCGCTGCTTAGGGCCTGCTGTCTGGCGGCCCGCTCTGCTGGCTCGGCTGTGCGGCTCGACGGCAGTCCCACCATGGCGGCCCAGCTGCGGCGCCACAGCCGCAGGGCGGCGCGGTTGGCATAGATCAGCCGCGGGCC
>VGQS01000162.1 GCA_016882285.1 Cyanobacteria bacterium K_DeepCast_35m_m2_155
CTGCCGCCGGACACCCACGCCCAGCTCAGCGGCGCGCTTGAGGGGTTTGTCGCTTCGCTTTCAGGCCTGGCGCCCGAGCAGGTGGGCGCGATCTACAACGAGACCTTCCCCTCGCTGCAGTCGGTCTCCCAGCTGGGGCTGTTTGCGCTGCTGTTTCTGACCGGCCTTGAGAGCGAGCTCGATGAGTTGGTGGCCGTCGGCCTGCAGGCCACCACGGTGGCGATCACCGGTGTGGTGCTGCCTTTTGCCCTGGGGACAGCAGGCCTGATCTACCTCTTTCATGTGCCGCTGATCCCGTCGATCTTTGCCGGGGCGGCCATGACGGCCACCAGCATCGGCATCACCGCCAGCGTCTTTGGTGAGCTCAAGTTCCTCAAGACCCGCGAGGGTCAGACCGTCATCGGCGCGGCGGTGCTCGATGACATCCTGGGCATCGTGATCCTGGCGGTGGTGGTGGCCCTCGCCGGGGGTGAGGGCTTTGCCCTTGCGCCCATTCTCAAGCTGGTGACGGCAGCGGCGGTGTTTGTCGCCGCAGCGCTGTTTCTCAGCCGCACGGCGGCGCCGGCGTTTGACTGGCTGATCGATCGGCTCAAGGCTCCTGGCGATGTGGTGGTCGCCTCGTTTCTGGTGCTGACGGGCTGCTGCTTTGCGGCCCAGGCGATCGGCCTGGAGGCGGCGCTGGGGGCCTTTGCGGCCGGCCTGATCCTCAGCGGCTCCAAGCGCACCCACGAGATCCAGGAACTGGTCAAGCCCCTGGTGGCGCTGTTTGCCACGGTCTTTTTCGTGCTGATCGGTACCGGCATGGATCTGTCCGTGCTCAATCCCTTTGAGCCGGCCAACCACGAGGGCCTGATCGTGGCGGCCTTTCTGCTCGTGGTGGCGATCGCCGGCAAGGTCGCCGCCGGCTGGAGCTACGTCAGCAAGGTCAAGACCAACCGGCTGGTGGTGGGTCTGGGCATGATGCCCCGCGGCGAGGTGGGCTTGATCTTTCTGGGCCTGGGCACCCAGGCCGGGTTGCTGACCCCGGCGCTGGAGGCCGCGATTCTGTTGATGGTGATCGGCACCACCTTCCTGGCGCCGGTTCTGCTCAGACTGGTGCTCGGCGGCCAGAACCAGGAGCCTGAGCTTGACCCCCTTGCCGAAATCCCCACCTGAACAGGTCTTGGCTCGCTGGGGGTTCAGCTGGGCGGGGCTGGCCGACAACCGCCGCGGCGAGTGGTGGCTGGCGGCCCAGTTGCTGCTGATCGCCGCTCACCTGCTGCCGCCCTGGCCGGCGCCGGGCAGTTGGGGCTATGCCTGGCCGCTGCCATTGGCGCTCACGGGCGCGTTGCTGTTTCTGCTGGGCCTGGTGCTGGCCATCCAGGCGTTCTTCAACCTGGGCGCCAGCCTGAGCCCCCTGCCCGAACCCATGGCCGGCGCGGCCCTGGTGACGACGGGGGCCTACCAGCGCTGCCGCCATCCGCTCTATCAGGCGATTGTGCTGTGCTCGTTTGGGGTGGCCCTGGCCCTGGGCAGCCTGCTGCACCTGGGCCTGTGCCTGGCGTTGTGCGCTGTGCTGGGCGGCAAGGCCCGCCGCGAGGAACGCTCGCTGTTGGCCGCCCATAGCGACTACAGCCGCTACCGGGCGCTCACACCCGCCATCATGCCCAG
>VGQS01000163.1 GCA_016882285.1 Cyanobacteria bacterium K_DeepCast_35m_m2_155
AGCCGCACCTCAGCACCCGGGATTTCATCCTGGATCTCGGCAGCCATCGTCTGCAGTTGGAGTTCGCTGATCGCGGCAGCAGGAGCTCTGGTCATGGGGTTACCTCGGACCTCAGGATGCCGCGGACCGTCTGAAAAGCACAAGCAGAAGCCACCCCTCCACCCACTCCCGCCTGGTCGGGGTTGCGGGCTGGCTTCTCTACGTCGCGCCGATAGGTGCGCTTACAACCAGGGGCGATAGCGGCTGCGCTGGCGTCTGGCTGCTCTTCGTGCAGCAGCAGGACCGAACTGTGGGCTGCTGCCGTCCTTGCGGCGACGCACCCACACCCCCTTGCGGATCAAGCGGCTATCGCCCGCATTGGCCTGACGGGCTGAGACCAGAGTTCCGTAGCCCGTTATTCGAGCTCGGGCACTGCTGCAGGCTTGGCTGGCTGTGGCGGCCGGCACCTCCGCGGCGGTGGAGCAGCAGCCCCAGAACACCAGGTCATGACGACCGACCAGTGTCCTTGCTGAGCCCACGTCTCGGTGCGAACTGCTTTTTGCCATAACGCTTCTGCACCGCAGGCAACAGCGACTGCTGCACCTGCCACAAAAAGGCATCCACATGCTCCCGCCGTTCAGGAGAGGAGGCGATGTGCTCCGAGAAGGCACCTGCGTGGCACAGATCCACCAGCAGTCCCACCTCGTCTTCGCTGAGGCACAGCAGGTGGTTGGTGCCGACTGATGAAACCCGCATCGTTCTCGCGTCCCGTGCCCTCAGTTGTCCTGCCGAGGCGCAGTGACGGCAGTAGACACCTTGAGACCATCAAAGAGTTGCCCCAGCACCGTTGCCATCCCTGGCGGCAGTGCTGCGCCAGCTACGGATTGGGAGGCGAGTACCAGCAGGGCAGACGCCTCGACAAGTGCCGCAGCTTCTGCGTCACTCAACACGACCAGATGCTCACCCTCGGAGTGCGTGATCCGCATGCCGTTGCGCTGGAAACCAAACACATGGTAAGGCCAGTCGATAATTTTGCAGGGGCAATCCAGTCCCCTGAGGGGGACAAAAAGCGAATGAGCCTCTCGATAAACCGCCTAAAGCCCGCCAATCGTTCGGCCATCAGCGCGGCAAAGGGCAAAGCAGGGGGCCAGGCAGTCGGCAGGTGCGCCAGCTCCCATTGGTGGTCGACACCTCTACGCCGATGCGTGCAGCTGGGTGGTTGCTTGCAGCGATCGGCGCAACCCAGGCAATGGCATCAGCGATGGCGTCATCAAGGCTGCTGTATTGGGCGTCAAGCTCCTGGTGCGGCTCACAGACGCCATCGATCAGGCGATGGCACCGTTCGGCGGACTGGCGCATTGACATCTGCATTCGCATCCTCCCTGGCCCATCACCATGGCCAACTACTTGGCGTCAGTGGTGTTGTTGAAGTGGGCGAGGTAGAGATGAAATTCGTGGGCTCCCATTGTCTACGGCGAGCACCCGATCACTCATTCCCTGCGATTTCTTGTTGCTGGCAGCGGCTGCAGATCCCATGGATTTCAAAGGTGTGGAACAGCGGCCTGAAACCCTGCAGCAAAACC
>VGQS01000164.1 GCA_016882285.1 Cyanobacteria bacterium K_DeepCast_35m_m2_155
GCCAGCTCCAGGTCGGGATCGACCGGGGCGCTGATGCGGCGCAACTGCCCGCGCTGCTCCAGCAGTTGCAGAAAACCGCGCAGGTCGCGCCGACTGGCCGGAAGCGTTGTTGCCATCGCGGTGGCGACCCATGCCCTAGGGGAGGTGCCTACTGTGACGCACCTGCCTCGGCGGTTGCGACACCATGCTGCTCAGCTATTTCCACACCTCCGAAGCCGTTCCTGAGGTGCTGCCGGTGGCCGAAGGAGGACCCGATGCCGCGGTCGTGATCGACGTCCTGCGGGCCACCACCACCATCGCCTGGGCGCTTGAGAACGGTGCCGAAGCGATCGAAGCCTTTGCCGATCTGGCAGAGCTCGACGCGGCGGCGGCGGCCTGGCCCGCAGGCCAGCGGCTGCGCGCCGGTGAGCGCGGCGGCAAGCGGGTGGAGGGCTACGACCTGGGCAATTCGCCTCTGGCGGTGACCCCCGAGCTGGTGGGCGGCAAGCGCATCTTCATGAGCACCACCAACGGCACCCGCTCGCTGGCGGCGGTGCGAGCGGTGCCCCTGCTCATGACCGCCTGCCTGCCCAACCGCATGGCGGTGGCCAAGCGCCTGGTCGAGCGCGGCTGCCAGCGGGTCTGGATCGTGGGCAGCGGCTGGGAAGGTGATTATTCGCTGGAAGACAGCCTGGCGGCCGGCGCGGTGGCGTCAGCGGCCACCGAACTGGCGGTGGCACCCCATGTGGGGGTGCGCTTCGGCAATGACGAAATGCTCGCTGCCCTGGCCCTGTGGCAGCAGTGGCACCACGACACCGAGACCTGCCTGCGGGCCGCCAGCCACGGCCAGCGCCTGATCGGCATCGGCGACCACGACGCCGACTTTGCCTGCTGCGCCGCAGTCGACAGCCTGCAGGTGGTGCCGCTGCAGGCTGAAGCCGGGGTGCTGCGGAAGAGCTGAGCGACTCCCTTACAGTTCGGCCCAAGCAAGACCGGAGGGGTGGTGAGCAGTTTTCTGGCCGCTGCAGTGCAGCTCACCAGCACGCCCGATCCCGACGCCAACCTGGCCGCTGCCGAAGAGCAGATCGAGCTGGCCGCCCGCCGCGGCGCCGAGCTCGTTGGCCTGCCTGAGAACTTCGCCTTCATGGGCGATGACCAGCAGCGCCTGGAGCGTGCCGCCGAGCTTGCCGAGCGTTGCAGTCGCTTTCTGGTGACGATGGCGCGCCGCTACCAGGTGACTCTGCTGGGCGGCGGGTTCCCCGTGCCTGCTGGCGCTGGCGCCACCTACAACCGCGCCGAACTGGTGAGTCACGAGGGTCAGGTGCTGGCCCAGTACGACAAGATCCACCTCTTCGATGTGGATCTGCCCGACGGCAACACCTACCGGGAGTCAGCCACGGTCAAGCCCGGTGACAGCTTGCCGCCGGTGGTCGATGTGCCTGGGCTGGGCCGCATCGGTCTATCGATCTGCTACGACGTGCGCTTCCCTGAGCTCTATCGCCATCTCGCCGCAGCCGGCGCCGATGTGCTGATGGTGCCCGCTGCCTTCACCGCATTCACCGGCAAGGACCACTGGCAGGT
>VGQS01000165.1 GCA_016882285.1 Cyanobacteria bacterium K_DeepCast_35m_m2_155
AGGGGCCGTTGGGACGGCAGGCTGGCCAGGCCGCGGCGGTGGCTGCCGCGGGCCAGGTGCAGCAGCAGGGTCTCGGCCCGGTCGCTGGCGGTGTGGCCAGTGACCACATGGCTGCAGCCGCACTCCCGGGCGTGCTGCTCCAGGGACTGATAGCGCCACTGACGCGCCGTGGCTTCATTGAGGCCTGATCGGTTGTGGGCTGAATCGAGGCAGTCGACCTGCAGCTTGAACTGGTGTTGCTGACACCACGCCGCGAGGTCTTGGGCCTGCTGGCCCGAGTCGCTGCGCCAACCGTGGTCGCCGTGCCAGAGGAACAGACGCCAGTGATGCAGGCGCTGAAGCCCCAGCAACAGGCCCAACAGGGCCATCGAGTCCTGACCGCCCGAGATCGCCAATAACAATGGCGCACCCTGGGGCAGCAGGGCAGGTTGCTGCAGCAGCCAGCGGTGCAAGCGCAGGTGCTCCCTGCTCCAGGCCCGCTCCAGCGCCTGGGGTGGGAGAATCACCCCATCTTGATCGACCTGCCCCATGTCGCGTCTGTCCAGCCTGCCCGCTGCCCTTGTGAGCTCCCTGGCTGAGCGCCGCGCCCTCAAGGTGATCGCTGGCCTCAACAACTTCGATGCCACCAGTGTGGCGCGGGTGGCCCGCGCGGCTGCCGCCGGCGGTGCCGATCTGATCGATGTGGCCTGCGACGCAGCCCTGGTGCGCCTGGTGCGCGAAGTCGCCCCGGGCCTGCCCATCTGCGTCAGCGCCGTCGAGCCCGAGCTGTTTGTCGCTGCTGTTGCCGCCGGGGCCGACTTGGTCGAAATCGGCAACTTCGACAGCTTCTATCCCCAGGGCATCGTCTTTGGTGCAGAAGAGGTGCTGGAGCTCACCCGCCGCACCCGCGCCCTGCTGCCCCAGGTGGTGCTCAGCGTCACCGTGCCCCACGTGCTGCCGCTGGATCAGCAGGAGCAGCTGGCCATCGATCTGGTGGCCGCCGGTGCCGATCTGATCCAGACCGAGGGCGGCACCAGCGCCAAACCGTTCAGCGCCGGCAGCCTCGGCCTGATCGAAAAGGCCGCCCCCACCCTGGCGGCGGCCCACAGCATCAGCCGCGCCGTTGAGCTGCCTGTGCTGTGCGCCTCGGGTCTGTCGGCCGTGACCCTGCCGATGGCCATCGCCGCTGGCGCCGCTGGCGTCGGTGTGGGCAGCGCTGTCAACAAGCTCAACGATGAACTGGCCATGGTGGCCGTGGTGCGCAGCCTGCGTGAAGCCTTGGGCAGCGCTGTGAAGGCGGCGGTCTAAACGCAAGCACCTTCGCGCCATTCAGCTCATCCATGAATCCCGCCTGGGCTTGACCGCCCGGGCGGGTTGTTTGTTGGCCACGACCTCAGCTGTGCTGCCCGAGAATGGGTTGATGCTCAACCCTTACCAACTGCAGGCGCCCTACGAACCCAAGGGCGATCAGCCAGGTGCCATCAAGGGTCTGGTGGCGGGTGTGGAAGGCGGCGAGCGTTACCAGACCCTGCTGGGGGCCACCGG